>NZ_CP157428.1:3189349-3508284 GCF_041021895.1 Acinetobacter sp. XH1741 | reverse complement strand
GTGCTTTGGATGTTAAAGTTGGTGACAAGGTGTTATTCGGTACTTATGCAGGTACAACAGTTAAAGTAAATGGTGAAGAACTCTTAATCATGAAAGAGTCAGACATCTTAGCTGTATTAGAAGGCTAATCGATCCATAACTCAATTCATTATCAGATTCAGTATTTAAAAAGATTCGGAGTTTAATATGTCAGCTAAAGACGTAAAATTTGGTGATTCAGCTCGCTCAAAAATGATTGCAGGCGTAAACGTACTTGCAGATGCGGTTAAAGTAACTTTAGGTCCTAAAGGCCGTAACGTTGTAATCGACCGTTCTTTTGGTGCGCCGCACATCACTAAAGACGGTGTAACTGTTGCAAAAGAAATTGCATTAAAAGACAAGTTTGAAAACATGGGTGCTCAACTTGTTCGTGAAGTTTCAAGCAAAACTAACGACATCGCAGGTGACGGTACAACAACTGCAACTGTACTTGCTCAAGCAATTTTAAACGAAGGGATCAAATCAGTAACTGCTGGTATGAACCCAATGGACTTGAAACGCGGTATCGACATTGCAGTAAAAACTGTAGTTGAAAATATCCGTTCTATTGCTAAGCCAGCTGATGATTTCAAAGCAATTGAACAAGTAGGTTCAATTTCTGCTAACTCTGACACTACTGTTGGTAAACTTATTGCTCAAGCAATGGAAAAAGTAGGTAAAGAAGGCGTAATCACTGTAGAAGAAGGTTCTGGCTTCGAAGACGCATTAGACGTTGTAGAAGGTATGCAGTTTGACCGTGGTTATATCTCTCCGTACTTTGCAAACAAGCAAGATACTTTGACTGCTGAACTTGAAAACCCATTCATTCTTCTTGTTGACAAAAAAATTGGCAACATTCGTGAATTGATTTCTGTTTTAGAAGCTGTTGCTAAAACTGGTAAACCACTTCTTATTATCGCTGAAGATGTTGAAGGTGAAGCGCTTGCTACACTTGTTGTAAACAACATGCGCGGTATTATCAAAGTATGTGCTGTTAAAGCTCCTGGTTTCGGTGACCGTCGTAAAGCTATGCTTCAAGACATCGCGATCTTAACTGGTGCAACTGTTATTTCTGAAGAAGTTGGTATGTCTTTAGAACAAGCAACTCTTCAAGATTTAGGTACAGCGCACAAAATCACTGTTTCTAAAGAAAACACAGTTATTGTTGACGGTGCTGGTGATGCTGCTGCTATCGCTGAGCGTGTTCAGCAAATCCGTGCTCAAATTGAAGAATCTACTTCAGAATATGACCGTGAAAAATTACAAGAACGCGTTGCTAAATTGGCAGGCGGTGTTGCTGTAATTAAAATCGGTGCAGCGACTGAAGTTGAAATGAAAGAGAAGAAAGACCGCGTAGATGACGCTCTTCACGCAACTCGTGCAGCAGTTGAAGAAGGTGTTGTTGCTGGTGGTGGTGTTGCGCTTGTACGTGCTGTAAACGTTCTTGACGGCTTGAAAGGTGCTAACGAAGATCAAACAGCGGGTATCAATATTTTACGCCGTGCGATCGAAGCTCCACTTCGTCAAATCGTTTCAAATGCTGGTGATGAGCCATCTGTAGTGATCAATGCAGTTAAAGCTGGTGAAGGTAACTTCGGTTATAACGCTGCGACTGGCGAATATGGCGATATGTTAGAAATGGGTATTCTTGACCCTGCTAAAGTAACTCGTTCTGCACTTGAGCACGCTGCTTCTGTTGCGGGCTTGATGTTAACTACAGAATGTATGATTACTGACATTCCAGAAGACAAACCAGCTGCTCCAGACATGGGCGGTATGGGTGGAATGGGCGGCATGATGTAATTCAACATCAACGTCTAAATAAAAAAATCCCTGCATTTGCAGGGATTTTTTTATTTCTTATATAAATTAAGAAAAAGTTAAGTTGATATTCTTAAACTTATAGTCAGGAACAGTAGCTGTAGTTCCTCTTTTTTGTTACACCATGCTTATCCTTTTATAAGCATGGTTTTTTTTAGCCTAATAAAATAATAAGCCACGTAACTGCAATAATAGAAAGTGCAACAAATTGAGCAGCACTTCCCATATCTTTTGCATTTTTAGAGAGTTGATGTTTTTCAAGTGATACGCGGTCAACTACTGCCTCAATCGCAGAGTTGAATAGCTCTACAATAATTGCAAATAAACATACAACGATCATAAGTGCATGTTCACCACGAGTCACATCTAGGAAAAAGCTAGTCGGGATAAGCACAACATTAATTAAAACAATTTGCCGGAAAGCGGCTTCATTTTTATAAGCTGCCTTAAATCCTGAAATTGAATAACCTGTCGCATTCAAGATGCGCTTTAGTCCGCTTTTGCCTTTGTAGGGAGAATAACTGTCCATTCACTTATATTTTTAACACTTTTCATGCATTATATAACGCGGCCTTTAAAAAAAATATTAAATCTTTCTTAAAAGATTTTGACTTTATAACTTGATAGAGAACAAGAGATGAAAAAACTATTTGTAGCCTTAGGACTTGTCATGGGTGGTTTGCATGTAAGCTATGCAGAGCCAGCTTCAGCTCAGCAAGTACCCGGATATTATAAGCATCAATTTGGTAATTATCGCATCACCTCTTTACTTGATGGCACCATTTATTTAGACCCTAAATTATTTAAAAATTTAAGTCAGGCTGAGAAGACTAAAATTTTAACGAAATATGCTGCTGTTAATGAGAAGGGCATTCAGACTTCTGTAAATGCATTTTTAGTAGATGACGGCAAAAGTTTGACGCTTGTTGATAGTGGTGCTTCAAGCTGTTTTGGTCCACAACTTGGCTCAATCGCTAAAAATCTTGAACTGGCAGGCTACCAACTTGCGAAGGTGAAAACGGTTTTATTGACACATTTGCACCCAGACCATGTTTGTGGAATTGCTAAAGATGGAAAAGCTGTATTTCCAAATGCAACTATTTATGCACATGAACGTGAAGCAGATTATTGGTTGAATCCGGCATCTGAAAAAACAGTACCAGCAAATCAAAAAGAAAATTATTTAGGTACTGTTAAAAATATAAAAGCTGCACTTGCACCATATGAAGCGAAAAAAGCATTTAAAACATTTAAAGACGGTGATGTTATTCAAGGCTTTGAAGTGATCAACACACAAGGGCATACACCGGGTCACCATAGCTTCCGTTTAAAGAGCAAGGGTCAACAGATTGTCTTTGTTGGAGATATTGTTCACTCACATTCTTTACAGTTTGATGCTCCAAAAACCGGAGTTGACTTTGACGTAAATTCTGAGCAGGCAATTAATACCCGTTTGAAAATGTTTGCTGAAATTTCAAATAAGCAGCAATGGGTAGCTGCTCCACACTTACCATTTCCAGGCATTGGTCATGTGTATAAAGTGAATACCGAGCAATATCAGTGGATTCCTTTATATTTTAATAACAGTCTTGAGAAGTAAAAAAATGGGGCATTCAATGCCCCATTTTTTTATTAAGTATTTAATTATTTTGCTACTTTCTCAAAATTAGTCACAGCTTGACGGCCAAGTGCTGGGTCATCGGTAAAGACACCATCTACACCTGCTTTAAAATATGCTTCAAACTCTTTTAGAGCACCTGTTGGGCAACGCTCGGCAGGTTTATCGCTACATTTTAAAGGTTGTGGTAAAAAGTTGTTTTCTGGGCGGAAAGTATAAGGATGTACTTTTAAGCCAGCGGCATGTGCATCGGTAATAAATGAAGTGGTTTGTACTGAACCATCATTATTGAAATTAAGAATGTAGTTTTTGCTTGGGCCTACGCCATTTGCATATTTGGCAACATCTTTTAAGCTTTGTGCTGTAGCTAAATCACCATATGTTTTAGACACACCAGATTCAACAAAGTCGGCTGGTCGAGATGTTTTTGCATCATATAACTGAATGATTTGCGCATGTTTAAGTGTCTTATGTAGATCAAGTTGATCTTTTAAATATTTTAAATTGCTGACTTCAAATGACTGCAAATAGATAGGTGCGATATCGCGAGTGTATTGATACTTGGCAAGAGTTTTAAGAAGTGTGTCTTCCATAGCCAAATTTTTATTTTTAAAATAAGTCGGATGTTTGGTTTCAATATATAAACCAATAATTTTTCCGGTTTTTTTATAATTTGCTTCGGCGAGTTCAATGACTTGTTCGAGTGTTGGAATTGAATAGAGATCATTATAAGCGGTGTTTGCTGGTCGGAACTCAGGAATGCGCTCACGTGCTTTAACTTGTTGTAATTCATTTAAAGTGAAGTCTTCTGTGAACCAACCTGTTAAGTTTAAGCCATCAATATTTTTTGTGGTTTTACGATCAGCAAATTGGGTGAGGGTACTTATATTGGTTGTACCACCAATTTCATTTTCATGACGCGTAACCAATACGCCATCTTTTGTTGAAACTAGATCAGGTTCAATAAAGTCAGCACCATCATCAATGGCTTTTTGATATGAAGCTAAGGTATGTTCAGGACGTAAAGCGCTAGCACCGCGGTGTCCTATTACTAAAATTTTAGGATATTGATATTCTGGTGTAGTTGGTGTGGTTTCAGTTTTATCATCATTACAACCAACTAGACTTATTAAACTTAAGCATAAAAGTGCTTTTTTAAACATAATTCTACCCATATTGTTTTAGTTAATACACCTCAAGTCTGGTGTTTTAGTTTGACATGATCATGAAGAATTCATGAATTTTCAGTGACACTATTTAACTGGTTTTTTATTGGTTTGTTGGAAATGGTATATCACCCTTTGTTTTTGTCTTAATTACATTTATTGTTCTAATTCTACTTGTCTTTTTTAGACTGCTCGTTGATGATCACTAGGCCTCAACGCGGCATTTATTCCTGTTAGTTAACGACATCATACCGAGCAGCCATGCTATCTAAATTTTTTATTCAGCGTCCCATTTTTGCCAATGTTTTGGCAATCATTGTTATGGCTTTCGGTATATTTTCGGTGATGCATTTGCCCGTAGAGCGGTATCCCGATATTGCACCTCCGAAAATTACAGTGTCTGCCAACTATAGTGGTGCAGATGCACAAACTGTTGAGCAAAGTGTTACTCAAATTTTAGAGCAGCAAATCCAAGGGATTGATCACTTACTTTATTTTAGTTCATCAAGTGATTCATCTGGGCGTAGCCGAATTACCATTAGCTTTGATAACGGAACAAACCCAGATACCGCTCAGGTACAAGTACAAAATAGCATTAGTGGTGTCATACGCCGTTTACCGGATGAAGTTCAGCGTCAGGGTGTCACCGTTACCAAGTCTTTAGGCGATACTTTTATGGTAATCGGCTTATATGACTCGACTGGTAAAACAGGAAACATTGAGCTGTCAGACTATTTAACTACACATGTGGTAGATAACCTGAATCGTATTGATGGGGTGGGTGAAACTGATATATTCGGTTCGCAATATGCGATGCGTATTTGGCTAAATCCAGAGAAGTTAAAGCAATATAATTTAATGCCAAGTGATGTTGCGAATGCAATCACAGCTCAAAATACCCAAGTTGCCGCAGGTGCAATTGGTGATTTACCCGTTATTGATGGGCAATATTTAAATACAAAAGTGACCGCGGGTTCTCGACTCAAAACAGTCGAGGACTTCCAAAATATAGTTGTAAAGTCAAATAAAACGGCAGGTTATGTTTATTTAAAAGATATTGCTAGAGTTGAGCTAGGGGCTGAAAACTATCAATTTTTAAATACGATTAATGGTTATCCTGCTGCAGGTGTGAGTATTTCGTTATCTTCAGGCGCCAATGCGATTCAAACCTCTAAACTCATCCATCAAACCCTAGATCAGCTTTCAACTAAACTACCAGCCGGCTATAAAATCGTTTATCCACGAGATAATACGCCGTTTGTTCAAGAGTCAATTAAAGAAGTTGTAAAGACCCTCATTGAAGCCATTATTTTGGTTATTTTGGTGATGTTCCTGTTTTTACAAAGCTGGCGCGCGACACTCATTCCGAGTATTACCGTTCCAGTGGTGATTTTGGGAACTTTTGGCGTTTTATATGTGCTCGGCTTTAGTATTAATACATTAACGTTATTTGCACTGGTACTTGCTATTGGCTTGCTAGTTGATGATGCCATTGTGGTCGTGGAAAACGTTGAACGGCTTATGCATGAACAGCATTTAACTCCGAAAGAAGCCGCTATTGAATCGATGAGTGAAATTAGTGGTGCTTTGATCGGGATTACCTTGGTTTTAACTGCTGTTTTTATTCCAATGTCCTTTTTAGGTGGATCAATTGGCGTTATTTACCGCCAGTTTTCCATTACCTTAGTTGCAGCTATGTCGCTATCGCTCATTGTTGCATTGGTCTTAACACCTGCTTTATGCGCATTAATCTTAAAACCTAACCCTGAACCTATGCGCTGGGCTATTTGGTTTAATCAAAAAATTGATCAACTTAAAAATCAATATATCAAGATTGTGCAGACGAGTATTCACTACAGCAAATCAGTTATTGTGATTTTTGTGGCGCTGATTGCAGTTTTTGCGCTGTTCTATAGCGGTTTAAAAAGTGGATTTATTCCTAAAGAAGATCAGGGCATTTTAAGTGTTCAAATTAAGCTTGTAGACAGTGCACCAATGTCTCAGAGTAAAAAAATTGGTGAGCAAGTCCGCCAATATTTTCTGACTCAAGAAGATAAAAACGTGAATTTAGTTTTAATCCGTTATGGCCGAAATAATGCGGGTACAGGGCAAAACTTAGCACAAGGTTTTATTGCTTTAAAACCGTGGGATGTACGTACAGGAAAAGAGAATTCGGCAGACGCTATACAAAAGCGGGCAATGAAATATTTCAGTCAGTTTAATAACGCCCAGATTAATGTGACTTTACCACCATCGGTCAATGGTTTGGGGCAGACTGATGGATTGGACTTCTGGATTCAAGACTTAAATGGGCAAGGACAAAATTTCCTTGATGGCATGTTCCGTCAGTTACAAACACAAAGTAAAAACTATTCCACTTTTGAAAACTTTGATAAACAGTCTACCAACAGCAAGGCAAATCTAAATATCAAGATTGACCAGAAACAGGCTTTGGCAAATGGACTAGAGTTATCAGCTATTAATAATACTTTGTCGAGTGCTTGGGGCGGAACTTATGTAAATGACTTTATTGATCGCGGGCGTATTAAACGCGTCATGATTCAAGGTGATGCCGAGTTCAGATCTAAACCTGAAGATTTATATAACTGGTCTGTGCGCAATAGCCAAAATGAAATGGTTCCTTTTAGCTCATTTGCTAACCTCAGTTGGGGCGGAGCTCCTGAAATTGTCAAACGCTATATGGGCTATAGTGCTTTACAGCTACAAGCAGATGTAGCGAGTAGCAGTAGTTCAGGTCAGGCGATGAAAGATGTTGAGCAACTTGTGAACCAACAAAAAGATATTGGCTTAGCATGGACTGGTTTGTCTTTTGAGGAACAAAAGTCGACGAATCAGGCTGTATGGTTATATCTCATTTCAGCAGGTTTCATTTTCTTATGTTTAGCAGCTTTATATGAGAGCTTAAGTATTCCGGCTGCTGTAATGACTTCTATCCCGTTAGGGGTAGGGGGAAGTGTCATTTTCTCTTATATTTTTGGTTTGCCTAATGATGTCTATTTCCAAATTGCGCTTCTAACCACGATTGGGTTGTCATGTAAAAACGCAATTTTAATTGTTGAGTTCGCTGCATTGGCTCAAGAGAAAGGAAAGAATGCTATTCAGGCCGCTTTAGAAGGTGCGAGCTTGCGATTAAGACCGATTCTAATGACTTCTTTAGCATTTGGTGCTGGTGTCATTCCACTTGTGTTTGCACAAGGCGCTGGTGCGGTTAGCCGTCAAGAAATTGGTATTAGTATTTTAGGGGGTGTAATGTTTGGTACAGTGCTAGTTTTATTCTTTATTCCAGTCATGTATGTGTTATTACGCTCACTGTTTAAATCGAAAGTTTCAAGTTAAAAGCAAACAATTTAAAAACAGGCATTAAATCACGTATATTAAGATTAACTTCTCTTAATATATTTGATTGAGATGCCTCAAGAAAAAAAATTAACACAGCAGCAGGTCATCGCACTAGAACGAGACCTTGCCAAGTTCGCCACCATGATGGATAGTGCCGTCCGTATTCCTTTTACAAAGCAGGGTATTGGCGCTGATGCTGCCTTAAGTACTATTCCAATTGCAGGTGATGTAGCAGGTTTTGTTCTAACGTGCTACGCCATATATAAAGCCAAGCAAATTGGCGTGCCCCAGCATAAATTAACCCCAGTAATCAAATTGGCTATAGTCGATGCTGTCGTTGGATGTGTTCCAGTAGCAGGAACTATTTTCGATATTTTTATACGCCCGAGCAGAAAAGCGTTAGAGGTGGTTCATGCCCATATACGTGAAGAATATGCGATCCAGAGTGATATTCATGTCATTCATCCTTATTTACACGAGAAACTGGAAAAGAAGCAACAACAGTCCGCATTTTGGCGTAACCCTGTTGTGAGTTGGTTATGGTTACATATACCCGATTTACTCGGATTATTTGTGCTTATTCTTATTGGTTTTGCGATGTGGTGGGGGATCAGTTTTCTGTGGGGACTGTTCCACTCAACCTAATAAAAAAGCCTCCAAGTGGAGGCTTTTTTAAGCGTCTTATGGGCAATCTAACTGATGTAGAGCCGCAACACGCTGTTCAATTGTAGGGTGAGTTTGGAACAAAGCAGCTAAACTAAAGCCTTGTTCTTTACCTTCCGCAATTGCGAATGCTTTCATTTCTTTTGGCATTTGGTCTGGTAACTCTGATTCAGCTTGTAAACGTAATAGAGCAGAAATCATTGCTTGTTTACCAGCTAAACGTGCACCGGCTTCATCAGCACGGTATTCACGGTAACGAGAGAACCACATGACAATAGCAGAAGCAAGAATACCGAATACGATATCTAAAACCATGGTAATGAGGAAGTAACCCATACCAGGTGCTTGATCATCTTGACGACCAAAAACATTACGGTCAATAAAGTCACCCACAACACGAGCGAAGAACATAACAAAGGCGTTCACTACACCTTGGATGAGTGCCAATGTGACCATGTCACCATTTGCAACGTGACCAATCTCGTGCGCAAGCACTGCACGTAGCTCATCTTTGTTCATACGCTCAAGTAGACCGGATGAAACGGAAACTAAGGCATCATTTTTATTCCAGCCTGTTGCAAACGCATTAGACTGATATGATGGGAAGATACCAACTTCTGGCATGTTAATACCAGCACGTTGAGAAAGTTCAGCGACTGTTTGCAATAACCAGCTTTCAGCTTGGTTACGAGGAGCATTTGGGTCAATCAGTTCTGTACCGGTAGTTTTCTTAGCCATCCATTTTGACATGAATAGCGAGACTAAAGAGCCCACCATACCAAACACAAAACAGATCACTAAAAGGTTGCCTAGTTTTAAGCCACCCGCGCCATGGTAACTACCGACACCGAAGAGTGACAAAATAATGCCAGCTACAACCAGTACCGCGAGGTTGGTAAGCAAAAACAAACCAATCCGCATCATTGAGAAAATCCTCTTATAACTAAAATATTATCTGATTTATAAATTATAAATCATTCAGCTAATATGCGGCGCTTAGGGGAAAAATTCAAGAAAAAAATAAGGAATCGATACATTCTTGCGAGTATCAGAACGTATTTAAATTAAACAAGTTATTTACGCTACTCGTCTAAACCCTACGGTGGGGTAATAGATCATTACAATTTTAGACAAAGGGGGGGCTAAAAAAGTAATCCGAATGCATGACATTTTTAGCTTTACTCAATCCGAATATGCGCAATAGCGGTTGCGTTATTGGTGACATAAGTTCCTGTAGGTGCATCTGTATAGGTACCATCTGACAATGTCACGATTTGACGTGCAGAAGAGTATTTAACAGGTTTAGCCGATACTTGTTGAGGTGTGGTGGCTTGTGGCAACTCAGGGGGATTTAAAGCTTGAGTAGAAATATTTGAGTTACTAAACGATGAAAGGCTTACCCCAGAAGAATATAAATTTTGATATCGACTGGTTACGCGGCGAACATAATCTTGGGTTTCACGGAATGGGGGAATGCCGCCATATTTATCCACGTTACCTTCACCAGCATTATAAGCTGCAAGCGCCATTTGCGTATTGCCATTAAAACGCTTGAGCAACCAACCTAGATATTTCGCACCAGCAAAGATATTTTGCTGAGGATCATAAGCGTTAGATACGTTAAAGCGACGGGCAGTTGCTGGCATCAGCTGCATTAGACCTTGAGCACCGACTGGAGAGTGAGCATTCACATTAAACCCAGATTCAGTATGCATGACCGCCTTAATTAAACCTTCGGATACCCCATGCTGTTGTGCTGCTTGTCTAATAATATGGTCAAACGCATTTTTATTTTTATTATAGCTAGGCAGAACTGAAGCTTCAGAAGCTCCCCAGTTTGTATAGCTGTGAATATTACTATCGGGATAGTAAGTCACTTTTACTTTCTTTAATGAATGATCATAACTTTTACGGTTGGTTAGTAATGTACTGCCATTTTTGTCTTGATAAACGTACATCTGACCCGCAAAAGTCGGCGTTATACCTACCGAAAAAGTGGTCATCCCCAGTAAACAAGAAAAAAGATATTGAACCGAATTTTTCATTTTATATTATTCACAGTTTTAAGGTATTCGAAACTTGTCAAAGAGTTTATCAAAAAATATTAAAGAAAGAAGTTTTGTGTAATTTTTTTTATTTTGGCTGTTTTAAAAAATCAAGCTGTTTTGTTCGAATCATCATCAAAAAAAATTAAAAAAAAATTTTAAAATGATTCTATTGACTTGAATAACTATTTGAAAATTAAAGGTAAAAATCATTGGTTAAAAAATGATCAATTTAAATAAAACCCTTAACAGAAGGTGAAAACAGTTTGTCAAGTATGAAGAAATCCACAATTTTATCCACAGGTTTTGTGGAAAACTGTGGAAAAGTCCAAAAAGTAAGCGTTTTGCACAAAAAATGAACTCATCGGTCAAAATTGAACACGGCTTTTGCATCATGCATGAGCATTATGACGACTTCAAGAATTGAAACTATTCTTTTGATGCGATTCCCGTCCGAATCATATAAAATTGCGCGGTATTTTTATTTATGGGTATATCTCGTCTATGTACGCGCCAGTTGAGTCCAACGAAGGATTTAATTTTAAGCCTGAACTTCCAACAAGCTCGGTCTATTATCGTTTGCTTAAGAAGCTTCGCCGTCAAGTTGGACATGCTATTCGTGACTTCAAGATGATTGAAGATGGCGATAAGGTCATGGTGTGTGTGTCTGGTGGTAAAGACAGTTATACCTTGCTCGACATTTTGTTGCAGTTCAAACGTATCGCACCGATCAACTTTGATATTGTTGCGGTTAACCTTGACCAAAAGCAGCCAGGTTTTCCAGAAGATGTCTTACCACGTTATATGGAAGAAAATAACATTCCATATTACATTTTGGAAAAAGACACTTACACCATTACCAAGCGTTTAACACCAGAAGGTAAAACATACTGTGCAGTATGTTCACGCTTGCGCCGTGGTTCGCTTTATGGCTTCGCTCAAGAAATTGGCGCAACTAAAGTTGCTTTGGGTCATCACCGTGACGATATTCTTGCAACCTTTTTCTTGAACCTATTCCATGGCGGTAGCTTAAAAGCAATGCCACCTAAACTTTTATCGTCAGATAAGAAAAATATTTTGATTCGTCCTTTGGCCTATGTCGAAGAAAAAGACATTATCAAATATGCAGAGCTGCGCCAGTTCCCAATTATTCCGTGTAACCTTTGTGGTTCACAAGAGAACTTACAACGTGCCATGCTCAATGAAATGCTACGTGAGTGGGATAAACAATATCCGAAACGCTTACACAGTATTTTCGGTGCATTACAAAACGTGTCTCCGTCTCAGTTAGCGGACCGTGAGTTGTTTGATTTTGAAGCTTTAGATTCACAGCGTGAGCTAGACTTTAAAGACCCAGAAGAGCTGAAAAACCGTTTAGATGTAGTCAACTTAAGCTTTGCTGCTGAATAAAACGTTTAAACGATTTAAAAAGTCAATTAAAGGCACTTTATAAACAAGTGCCTTTAATGTATCAAAATACTAAAAAATGAATGTTCCGTACAAAAAGTCATAGCCCAACATTAAAATTACATGCTATAACAACGCACAAGCAGAAGTGCTTCACATGATGTTGTCTGGATAGACAACTAACTAGAGAAATTGAACAAATAAATTTGAGGAAGAATCATGCCTGCATTTTTAACTGATGATTGGTTTGCGACTGTCGAAAAATTAACTGCTGAAGCAGGTGATCTTAATTTGCCACCAGCTCTTGCGAATTTGGCAATTAATTTAGTAGTTACAGATGCTTCTGGAAATACCGAATTAGCGTTAGATGGGGGTAAAATCCAAAAAGGTTTGTCTTCAAATGCCAAAACGACTTTAAACATGGATGCAGAAACTTTACGTAAAGTATTCTTAGAGTTTGATATGGCTGCTGCTATGCAGGCATTCATGACTGGTAAAATTAAAGTTCAAGGCGACATGTCTCAGTTAATGGCTTTACAAACAGCTAAGCCAAGCCAAGAACAAAAAGATTTGTTCAAAAAAGTTTTAGAACAAACAACAGCTTAAATTAAAAAGAATTTATATAAAAAGCTTACCCCAAGAGGTAAGCTTTTTATTCATACAAACAATGAATTTATCAACTTTTAAATAACAAAATTAGATATTGATTCGCGTTTGCGCCGTTTTAATATGCTCAAGATAAGCACGGATACGAGTCACATACTGAACCGCTTGTTTGTATCGACCATTTCGCATTTTATTACTTTGCAAATAATCGTAGAGGTTTACCCACTGGTTTGGATCTTTACCTTGAGCCTGCAAACGTTTCTGGATCTGGTTGACTGCACCCGGACCCATATTGTAAGCCACAAGGGCATACCAGTTACGATCGGGGAAAGGAATATCATCATACTCACTTAACATGAGATCATAATATTTCGCACCACCTTGAATACTTTGTGCTGGATCACTACGGTTACTTACACCCATTGCCCGAGCTGTACTGTTGGTTAACATCATTAACCCGCGTACGCCTGTTGGTGAAACAGACTCTGGCTTAAGATACGATTCTTGGTAGCTCATTGCTGCAAGCAAATGCCAATCTAAATCGTACTTTGCCGCGCTTTGTTTGAAGCTGGCTTTGTAAATAGGTAGACGTGTACTTAAATCACGTTGAATCGTAGACCAAGACTCGGGTTTTACAACGTTACGGTTATAAAATGAAGCCAGTTGTTGAGTCAGACCATTTTGCTTGCTTTGACAAACAAAACCACTAGCTGTTTGTGTAAGGGGATCATCTGCTTGTTTAAACACCCAGCTTAAATCAGGATTTAATCCATTTTTTTGCAAATTTACGATGTCACCACAACTTGCAGAAAAAGACATTAAACCTTTGTTCTCGATTGAGCTCAAGCTCGCGGTCGTCATGGCAAGGTTTGCTTTACCTTGCTGGACCCATTTGAGTGCCGTGGCGTTATCAGCCACGATTTTGAAGTCCAACTTTACATTTAAGCTTTGCGCATAGTTACGAGCCAAGTCATAACCGAAGCCATGTAAAAATTGGTCTTCTTTAAAAACAGTGGTTGGGCTTTCTACAGCAACGACTGTTAATGTGTTTGTGTTTACTACAGTATTGTACTGTAGGGTTTTTCCAGCATTGATACTATGGAAGGGTAAAAACATAGTGCCAAGTGCAAGAACTTTCAACGGGAGAGAAGAAAATAAAGAGCTAAGGCCAAGCCTCGACCCAGAACTTGAATTACTGTGCATGTTGTCTCCGCTACAGATAATTTATGCCCTAAAAGCCAGGCAATAGGCTGCCATAACTTCTAAAAGTTGATAAATTCAATAAGGGGTGGGCAGTCATGACGTCATTCAAAATGACATGAAATGAAAAAAATAAACTGTGTAGAAAATCTACATAGTTTCAGGTTGGGTTAAAAAATACTCAACATTTAAGATGCGCGCATCATAATATTCAAAAAAAAGATTGTCAAATTTTGAACAATTAAATATTCGATATATCAACATAACCAAATGAATTTATTAAGGAAGAAAATTTATACACTTCTGATATGAGGAAATAGGGTATAAAATGCTACATCTTGTAAGCAGTATGTTGTTCATCAGTGGTTATTCATCATGAAATCTAACTTAATCACTCGGTCAGGGCATGACAAATTAGTTGCTGAATTAAAACAACTTTGGCATGAAGAACGACCAGAAATCACTAAGAAAGTGAATTGGGCTGCAAGCCTCGGCGACCGTAGTGAAAATGCCGATTATCAGTACAATAAACAGCTACTGAGAAAAATTGATCGCAGAGTTCGTTATTTAGGAAAACGTTTAGAAGAGTTAAAAATTGTCGATTATGCTCCAGAGCAAGAAGGTAAAGTTTATTTTGGAGCTTGGGTCGAAATTGAAAATGAAGAAGGGGAGCAAAAAACATTACGAATTGTCGGGATTGATGAAATTTATGATCATCATCCTCAACATGTCTCGATTGAGTCGCCAATGGCACGTGCACTTTTGAGTAAAGAAGTCGATGACGAGGTTGAAGTACACACCCCTTTAGGTAAAAAGCTCTGGTATATCAATGCAATTCGTTATGAAAAGCCTAAAAATGATGAAATTTAAATAGATTTGTTTCTATTTTGAGCGTTTGAATTAAAAATTAAATAAAAGATTTGCCAACTTGCATTTTTGTTTATATTATAGCGCTCGTTGGAAGCGTGGCAGAGCGGTTTAATGCACCGGTCTTGAAAACCGACGAGGGTGTGAGTCCTCCGTGAGTTCGAATCTCACCGCTTCCGCCAAATTCAAGTTTCTGACACTGTTTAACACTATATAAGTTTATGATTTATAAGGTTAAAGTTGGAAATATACGATATGACAAGCCGTGACGCACTACGCCAATCGGTAGTTATAAAGTAGTAAAAAATGCAGTAAGATTATTTCTTACTGCATTTTTTTATGTCTGAATTATGGCGACTCGTGGAATCAATAAGCTTAGTGCTTTACAAGTTAAAAAAGCTAAACCTGATCCTGACAAGATGTATAAGCTGTCTGATGGGGGAAACCTGTACCTGCGTATTGATCAGAGTGGTAGCAAGTACTGGATATTCAATTACACACGTCCATTTTTAGCCAAACGTAATGATTTATCTTTAGGTACTTATCCTGAAGTTTCACTGGATGATGCTCGCACTATTCGTGATGAATATAAGAAGCTCATTAAGCAGGGCATCGATCCAGCAATGGAGCGGATTGAAACCAAGTCCCAGAAACAGAAAGAAGCAGAAAATACCTTTCGTATTGTTGCTGAAGCATGGCTATATAAACGTGAGCTAGAGCAAAAACAGGATGAAGAGACGATCCGTCGTTTAAAGCACGATGTCTATCCCTATATTGGTGATTTAACCTTTCCACAGCTTACCTTGGAAATTCTTGAGATTAAGGTCTTTAAGCGCATTATTGAACGTGGTGCATTGTCAGTTGCCAAACGCCTAAAATCGGACTTGAACCAGATATTTAAGTCAGCACGTAAAAAGAAGCTGATTCAATACAATCCTATTGAGGATATTGAACTGCCCAAACCACAGGGTGGGAACTTTGCAGCCGTGACAGAGGAGCAGGAACTAGCTCCAATGCTCAATAAAATTTGGAACTACTCCAAACTTTATCCACGTTGTTCACATATCACACAAGTGGCGTTAAAAATCTCCGTGTTGACCTTTCAGCGACCTGGGGAGATACGCAAGCTGAAAAAGGAGTATTTCTATTGTGAAGAAAGATGCTTTAAATTTACAGCTAGTAAAACCAAGCAGCTTCATATTGTACCATTGTCAGATCAGGCCTTTGACTTAATTGATTCAATTATTGATCTGCACCCATACAGTGAATACATTTTCGTGGGTCGGGATGGTAAAACTTTTATTTCTGATAATACGATTAACTCAGCGTTAAAACGCTTGGGCTATGCTGGGAAGCAAACGGCACATGGATTACGTGCAACCGCACGAACCATGTTGGATGAAATATTAGAACAACGTGTAGACTTTATTGAGCATCAATTGGCACATAAAGTAAAAGATAATAATGGTACAGCCTACAATCGAACCAAATTTTTAAACAATCGTCGGGAGATGATGCAGGAGTGGGCGAATTACCTAGAATCATTGCTGGATCAGCAACAGTAAAAAGATGAAAATCCAATGATAAAAAAATAGCCTGTCAAACGACAGGCTATTTAATTTATGCTGCTTTAAGCTCTTTGAGTTCAAGCCATTCAATAATCTGGCTTTCAGCCCATGTGGGCATACTTGCTGTTAAATAGGTAGGTTCAGGAAAATCACCCCGACGAATCATTTTCCAGAAGGTGGATTCTGCAATATTCAATATCCCTTTGGTTGCAGGCTTATAAGATAGCTTTCGTCTGCGACCACCACGATCTACATAGTCCTTGGCAGGGCGTTCAGGGTAGTTGACTAAGTCTTTGACACGATAATGCTGTTCTATCATTTTCCACCTCTAGGATTTTATACACATAAATATTAACAGTATGAAAGTATTGATATTGAACATTGCATACTTTCATATGGCTCATGATAGACAGTGGTATACAGTGATAAAAGAACAGTGCATAATTATAAAAAAACATTACTATTATACATTGTTAACATTCTATTGTGAAGAAAGATGCTTTAAATTTACAGCTAGTAAAACCAAGCAGCTTCATATTGTACCATTGTCAGATCAGGCCTTTGACTTAATTGATTCAATTATTGATCTGCACCCATACAGTGAATACATTTTCGTGGGTCGGGATGGTAAAACTTTTATTTCTGATAATACGATTAACTCAGCGTTAAAACGCTTGGGCTATGCTGGGAAGCAAACGGCACATGGATTACGTGCAACCGCACGAACCATGTTGGATGAAATATTAGAACAACGTGTAGACTTTATTGAGCATCAATTGGCACATAAAGTAAAAGATAATAATGGTACAGCCTACAATCGAACCAAATTTTTAAACAATCGTCGGGAGATGATGCAGGAGTGGGCGAATTACCTAGAATCATTGCTGGATCAGCAACAGTAAAAAGATGAAAATCCAATGATAAAAAAATAGCCTGTCAAACGACAGGCTATTTAATTTATGCTGCTTTAAGCTCTTTGAGTTCAAGCCATTCAATAATCTGGCTTTCAGCCCATGTGGGCATACTTGCTGTTAAATAGGTAGGTTCAGGAAAATCACCCCGACGAATCATTTTCCAGAAGGTGGATTCTGCAATATTCAATATCCCTTTGGTTGCAGGCTTATAAGATAGCTTTCGTCTGCGACCACCACGATCTACATAGTCCTTGGCAGGGCGTTCAGGGTAGTTGACTAAGTCTTTGACACGATAATGCTGTTCTATCATTTTCCACCTCTAGGATTTTATACACATAAATATTAACAGTATGAAAGTATTGATATTGAACATTGCATACTTTCATATGGCTCATGATAGACAGTGGTATACAGTGATAAAAGAACAGTGCATAATTATAAAAAAACATTACTATTATACATTGTTAACATATTGGAATATAAAAATATGTCTATTATAAAATTTGAAGACTTAAATGAATTGGAACAGGAGTTCATTGATTGTCTGTTTACTTATTATGAATCCAGTTTTTTACAAAATGAGGCATGTGGAAATATAAAAACAGCTGATGAGCCAGAAAAAAGAATCATCGTTGCTGAGTTAAGCGATATACAGCGAAAGGTGCTGAACGAGCGACTACACCTCAATGATTTAATTCTGAAAGAAATAAATGAATTTCATCAACTGATTTTAGGTGAGAATACTGTCATTTCACCTATGCAGATAGTAGTACTATTGGAACAGCTAAATGCATTAAAAGACGAGTTTGATACGCTTTCAAATACAATTCAAAAAAAACGTTATAGTGTCATTTTACAGGCTTATCAGGCTCTGGATGAAAATATTTGCACCCAACGCAATTTAAAGATTTTGAAACGAATGAGAGGTATTCGGGCAGTCAAAGTTCGTAATGATAAGAATGTATACCCACGGCATCAAATTCTGTATCGGGTTTTAAGGGATGAAGCTCATAAAAATGGTCGGTGGGAGAATTTATCACAGGCGGTAAAATCAATTTTGCCAATACTTAGACTTGAATATCAAAAAAATAATCTGGTCTGGATTCAGAATGAAATAGATTCTAAGCTGGCATTGATTGAAGAATTGGAAAAGGGACGACTCATTAATTCCCATAATAAACAGAATGAAAATTATCATGGAAAGGTTTATCAGAATCGTAAATATCAGAACAGGATCGACAAACTTCAGTTAGAAATAAACGAATTAATCATTGCTCAGAAGTCAACTGACCCTGCTTTGCTGCTGGGGAAAAAAATACCCTATAACACCATTTATAATGATGAAAGTATTCTTCACCACTTAAGGGATTGTACTGAACTGTTACAGGATATTCTTATTCAAAAGTGATAAGAAGTACTCATAAAAAACAATCATCAGCTTATTCATTACCAAAAGTATCAGAAGCAATTTGATCAACGGATAGGTGCCTGATTTGCTCTAGCTGAATATTTTTCTGTATTTCCTTTAAAAACTGGAGTTTTAATTTCTGAATTTCACTGGCGTCCTGAAGGGGGCTATTGGTTAATTCATTAATGGTAATTTTACTGTTGATTAATTCATTAATGAGATACTTCTGGATGACTTCATCCTGTTTGCGTACCTGAAGCTGTTTAATATAAAGCATTTTATCAAGGGCTTTGATGCGTTGGTTCAATTCCTCAATAATCATGTCTTTTTCATTTAATTTTTGCTTATAGGGTGGAGGGAGCGTTTGCTTTGCCTCATACGTATTCATCAGGAATTCTAGACACTCTGCCTCAGTTTTAAGTTTGAGCTTTTCAGTCAATGCCTCCATTTTTTTGGCTGTATGTGAGGTTAGATAAAATTGCTTTCTCACATTCGCATGATTTTTCTTGGAATATTTGAAATTTCTGAATCTATTTTTTAGATCGGAAAAATATTTTTCATTGAGTAAAAGTACCCATTGATTCGTTATTTCTGCTACGAGTAATGGGTGGATCATGGTTTCGATGGGCTGAATTTGCAATCGTCCATCAGGAAGCTGAACTATCTGCAGTAGTGCCTGCTCTTTGTTACATTCGTGCTCTAAAAACAAGGATTTTAATGTCTGATCTTTATCAAGCCATTGTTGCAATGTCAGTTGTTTTCTTGCCATTTTGATGTTCTATGATGTTTGAAATTCTAATATGATTAAAGATTTTAATTAAGGTGGAATAAACATTTCTAAATACGTTTAGTAAATGTTTATTTGTTTTAAATTTATTTTATAGTAAATATTTTTGCCTATCTAAAAATAATTCTAAAATTTACTAATAGCAATGTTGAATGAATAAAAATGTATGGATGAAATGACAGAAGAGCATAAGCAGCTCATTTTTAATTTTAATGAGTTATCACCACATAGATTAAGTTCCTACGCTAGACTGGTGCTGATTAAATTTATTAGTCTCTTTGGTACACAAAAAACCAACGATTCATTGTTGGAATTGTCTGAAAAGATAGGTGTGCAACATAAAAAATTAAAACTGGTATTGGAGGAGTTATCAGGCTTTGAGATATTGGAGTTTTCATATCCAGAAACAGGTCGGCGGGCAAGAGTTAGAACAATACAGCTGAATTTAGATTATTTAAATCTGCTATTGAGTAAAGTTAATCAACATGAAACATCCCATCATAGGTATGTCCGCCTTAAGAGAGCGATTAAGCAGTTTGACCTTTTAATGCTTATTTTAATCAAATTATCTCAAGTCAGAGTGACCACTAAAAAGTTTGATTTACTACCCGAACAAAAACTGGATTTTAGGGTATTGTTGACATTATCAAACTTGACTCGCTCATGTGATGCTTATGGGGTGATACGTAATATAGGTACAACACAACTGGTTGCTAAAACAGGGTTAAATAAGCAAGCAATATTTGATTCGATCTACTTTTTGAAAAAGATAGGTCTGCTTCGGGTACATGTGCATGGGACGATCAATAACAAATTTATAAAAAATATAACGCCAACCTACGTGTTGAATTTATCTCATACCTTTTGGGGTAATCATGCTCGGTATGGTCGGTTTTATATATTGGAAGCGAGTGAAAGACATCATTTTGAAATAAAAATGATTGCTGATATTTTTACGGTAATTTCTGAGCAGGTGCAGCCGTTGGATTCTGACAACTCACGCGATCTCAATCACCTTACGACATTGGTTCTTAAGGGGCTTGATTCAGATAAAATCAACATTATTTCTGGAACAATGATTGAGCGTATCCAGTCTTCATCACAAGTTCAGGAGACGATTTCTAGTTTCATTAAAGAATGTCTAATTCATTATTTGCAATTACAACAATGCCATCAGGAACAAGGAGATTTGACAGTATTTGCAAAAGTGTTCAAACAAGCATTAATCAATAAAAAGAAGCAACATATCAAGTTGAATGATTTGGATTCAAATTTGACAATGATGCAATGCTATTTTGAATCATGGTGTTGCAGACTGCTTGATCAGCGGGGTTTACGTCAGCATATCTTACAAGGTTCACTGTTATATGGTGTAGATATTTTAAATCGGACTACAATTGAAAAAGATATTTATCCTTTTGTCTTTCAAGAAAAATACCGTTTGGAATTGATTACAAATCCTGACTTAATCAGAAACAGCGATCCAGATGCGGACATCCAAATACAGATTCAGAAGCTAGAGAAACAGGAGCAACGGTTCATCCTAGAATTCTTATTATTTTGTTTGAATTTGATTGCCAAAAATCAGATTTTACCATTTTTAAAAAGTACGCGAAGACTCAGTCATGTAGCAGGCAAGTTTTTTCAAATTATACCAAAAGTCGAGTCGCAGAAAATGTATAGTTGTATCTATGTGCCCGATTCAACACTCACTAAAGATGAGTTTTTTCTGATCGATATCCCTCATCCAATTCGTGGGAAAGAGGAGGAATATTCGAACGAAGACTATTTGCTGAAATTCATTGAACCTAGTGTTGATGACATGAAAAAATATGGATTGCTGGATCAGTTTTATACAGGAGGAACTGAATTGCTGAATAAAAAAGTAGCGTAAGTTTAGCTTCTGTAATATTCCCATAATTTGGTTATTCTCGCTGTATGGCGCAGTGGTGTAATGGTCAGTCTAGACAGGTTTGCTTAACAGGTAATATATATTATTATCTATTAATAATATAAACAATAACTTATATCGTTGATTAAATACAGTGAGTTATTTAGTTAAGTATAGCCCATACTCAAATGGGTTATAGACAATGTATCAATATCAAATCACTAAAAGCATTCTAAATTAACCCTATAGTATGTTCCAAAGTCTCTAAGCATGTTCAGCTAAGCAGGATGACCACAACATCCTGCTTTAGAATCATGATCAGTAAAATTTTACATCTCTCACTTAGATATGAACCTTATGTTTCAGTGAGAACCTAAATGTACCAGAATAATCCATTAGAAAGTGAATCATCCATTCTTATCTCAATCGAAGATTTTATGGTTAGTACATGCCATGAGCAATTTGTTGATGATCATGAAGAATTCAAGCGAGAGCTGTTGGATGCTGTGTGTGCTTTTAAGGTGATTTACAGAGAAGATTTTACTTATTCCAGAATCATTAATGTTTTCAAAAGAGTGATTAATCTCGTAGATTACATTATGGATAAATTGGACTCCCATCTTTATGAAGATATTTTACGATTTGAACTAAACCACATCTTCCATATTCAAGGCATAATTCAACATGAGATGAAAAATACAATACGAGAACAATTCGATTTTCAGCGTCAAGAACAACGTAATCGCTTTAAACTGGAATGCTACCTAAATAAACTGCTTACACACTATGCTAGATTACAGTTTGTTCGAGTAGATATCTCTATTCTTAAAGAATATCAAATCCATTGGGGTATTCAAGACTTTAAGTATGCATTGGATATTCTATGTAATCGTATGTCAAATAAAGATACCTGTTTTAAGCACTTACAAGGTTATGTATGGGCATTAGAGCAGGGTGTAGAAAAAGGCTATCACTGCCATTTATTACTCATCTATGATGGGAATAGTCGTATAGAGGATTCAGGTTTAGCAAAACTGGTGGCTGAGTATTGGAAGCACATCACCAATCAACAGGGTACTCACTACAACTGTAATACCAAAGACAACAAGGAAAAATTTGATAAAAATGGATTGCTTGGGGTTGGAATGATTCATCGTGATCAGAGGTGGTCCCACATGTTTGAACAACTAAAAGCTTATTTATAAGTGATACTCTGCTCTAGTTAAGCTACCTTATTTTGTTGTGGTAGCTGGTCATAGTAAAACTCATCTGGAGTCATTTTGTCCAGACTCGAATGAGGTCGTTTCAAATTATAAAATTCAAAATATGCGTTTAATTGCTTCTTCGCATCCAAAACATTGCTGTAGGCTTTGAGATACACCTCTTCATATTTAACGCTCCGCCATAATCGTTCAACCATCACATTATCAACCCATCGACCTTTACCATCCATGCTGATTTGGATGTCATTTGATTTCAATACATCAATAAATGCATCACTGGTAAACTGACTGCCTTGGTCTGTATTAAATATTTCAGGTCGACCATATTTTTCAATAGCTTCATTTAATGTTTCTATGCAAAATGTAACCTCCATACTAATCGATACTCTATGCGCAAGTACCTTGCGGCTATGCCAATC
Organism: Acinetobacter sp. XH1741; assembly: GCF_041021895.1. Taxonomy (NCBI): domain Bacteria; kingdom Pseudomonadati; phylum Pseudomonadota; class Gammaproteobacteria; order Moraxellales; family Moraxellaceae; genus Acinetobacter; species Acinetobacter chenhuanii. The sequence continues at coordinate 3,485,303 of NZ_CP157428.1, read as the reverse complement.
AATCACAGCACATAAATAAACAAAGCCTTTTGCCATAGGGATATACGTTATATCCGTAGACCACACTTGATTACTGCGCTGAATAGCCAATCCTTTGAGCAGATATGGATATTTGCGGTGAGCTTGATTAGCCTGGCTTAAATTTGGTTTGCAATATAACGCATTAATGCCCATTTTCTTCATTAAAGTACGTGTATGACGTCGTCCTATATGATGTCCTTGACGATTCAACAAATCACGCATCATACGGCTACCTGCAAAAGGGTATTGCATATGTAACTCATCCATACACCGCATCAGCTTCAGATCTGATGCACTCACAGGTTTTGGGCGATAGTAATAACAACCACGGGAGACTTTCAGCAGCTGAGCTTGCTTAGATACTGAAATCTGAAGTGAGTCATCGATTAACTTTTGTGGTTGAAGCGGCCCAGTTTCTTCAACACACCTTCTAAAAAATCAATTTCTAATGCCTGCTCACCGATTTTTGCATGTAGTTTTTTTAGATCGATGGGTGGTTCTGTTGGAGCTTTTGATTGATCGAAAGCTTGCGAGGAAGCTGAAATCAGTTGATTTTTCCAGTCGATAATTTGGTTTTGATGAACATCAAATTCAGCACTCAATTCAGCAAGTGTTTTTTCTGCTTTAATCGCAGCAAGTGCTACCTTAGCTTTAAAATCATTTGAATGATTTCTTCTTGGTCTACGTGCCATAAAATACTCCATATATTGATGTTTATAACATCATTTGGGGAGCAAAATATCACTTATAAGTGTTGTTCAAATTTCCTGATCCACCTCTATCAACCAATACAAGTTACAAATGCGATTCGTGCAGCGATGTACTTGGTCAATCCTGAAAAAGAAGATCAGCGCTTACGGGCTAAAACCTCTCCACAGATGCGGACTTTTGGTACAGGTCAGTTTGAAGTAAAATGGCGCAGAGATATTGAACAAAATGAGTCATTATGATATTAAAAATAGAGAACACGACTATCAGATGTATTCTCTATCTTGTACAGTTTGACATCAAAAAGACAAACTTACATTTCCTTGATCGGTGATTAATTCAGCTTCAAGCACCTGATCACCACGGCATTTCAATAAGTACGATACTGTAGAGCTATAGCTCATTTGCACAGGCATCTTGCTATGAAAGTCAGCGGTGTAATAACCACAACGACCACGATTAATTTTCATGCCTTGTAGAACAAAAGGCTGATTGCTGGTCGATTGAATTTCAAGAATATATTCAATTGCCCCTTGTACATTAAAAGCAGATTGAGATTCTCTAGCACTAATGCGAGCCTTAACATTTAGATCGCTAACTTGTGCAGATTCATTCTCAAGCGGAATGTCAGCAGCTTCCTGAGTGTTGTTTGGATTAAGGTCAGTTTCCATCATGGCTTTCAGCACATCAGGATACTTATTCCATCCACTGATATAAGACTCCGCTTCCTTGACCTCAGCAGGTAAATAGACATGACCATTGTCAATAATCATCTGCATTTCATTGAGTTTAGCTTTAACTGCTTCCTCGGTATAAGGAGCATAGATTGATTGAGTATGCTGAGCAGCATTATTGGTAGGCTCACCTGAAGTATCAGTTTTTGGTGGTTGATTGTTCTGGCTACATGCCATTAACAGGGAACACAAGGCAATGGTGGAAAATAATGATTTCATGATTGCACTCCCTTATAATTTAGGACGAATAACAACAAACCAGACGAATAGTAGAATCAAAATTCCACCAACAATTTTACCGATTACAGGAAACATCACCGCAGGCCACACTAAGCCTTGCCCTAAATTGTAGGTAAATGGCTTATAGTTATACTGCCCCCAGAAATGTTGATAGATGGCAAAAAAGAATCCAATGACCAGATAAGTGCTGATCAGTCCAGCTTTAAGATTAGAATTCATTTACTTCCCCCCCAGTTGCAAATTTTGCCAATGCAATAAAAATTCCCATCACGATCATGAAGCTAATGAAGGGTAGACCCAGTACACAAATCACAGCGATGACGCAGATAATGCCTGCAAGTGTTCTCATGGCTACTCCTTCATACACTGATAGGACACATTGACCATATCCATCTGGAAGGATTCAGTTTGTTGTAAGGTGTAGATATTTTCTTTCAGTCCACCCTCACCATATTTCTTTTCAAGTTTGTCGTAGATGCATGAACAAGTGCTGTCATTAATGCCGCCTGTTTTACAACCACTGATAAACTGGCGTTCGGTTTTGCTGGCACAGCCTGATGCTAGAAGTGCAACTGAGACAACAATGAGTGAAGTTTGAATTTTCATCATTTCCCCTAATTTTTATTGTGTTATTTGATGTGTAATATATTTTGCTGAATTGACTAAAGTGTAGATCTGAAAAAGCTTTCCAAGGCTAGATAGCGTTTAGATCAGTCAAATAAGCAAAAAATTTTGAAAGTTGCTATTGCAACAGAGGAATAGAAAATCGTTTTAGGGAAAATAATATAGATAGAAAGTGCTGAGTCATGGTGACTACTCCTTTTGTATGAAAGAGAGTCTTACCAAATTACTGTCAAATAATGGTGGCAAGACTGGGCGGGTTGACAGACTGATACAAAAGGAAATCAGCGCACGCAAGCGTGCCCCTCCCAGTCTCACCGTAAAGGCGTGACTTAAGAGAACGCACAAAACCATCACAGCGTTGTTGTGCGCCTTTTGTAAACGGTCTGTCAAAACCGACTGACGATGTAGGTCAGCAGTCGAATGATAAAATTAAGGGTGAGTTTAGTCAATCGAGGTTATGAAAATATATAAATAAATCAATAATTTTATTATTTTTAATACACTAGTACTTTTTCAATTTTAAGTAATATAATTCTGGTGTCTAAAATAGTAAATTATCTGAAAATTCAAAAAATTAGGGGGATATATGAATTTTAAATTACTTAAAGTACGACTAGATAGAATTAAAACTCAAAAACATACACTTACTCCAGAAGATATGTTGATGTTAGTTACTCAAGAAAAAGCTGATCTTAATTCGGGGTTTTTCTCTCGCTTATTTAGTGTGACTATTCCACAAAAATGGGAATTTTCTATCAATTCATCTGAGGAAATTGGCGTTGCTTTAGAATTGGTTGAATTGATTGAAATAGTATTTATCCCTCACTATCAGGGGCATGCAAAAAATTATGCTTGGTTAGAGCAATGTATTTTATTCAAACTCAAGCATCAAGCGTCGATGAATATTTCTGAATTAGTCAGTCGGTATTTATCGAAGATTGAAAAAAGTGAACATTTACAGATTAGTCGAGAGATCTTAAAAATTTTATTTGAGCGTGAGCCTAGCAATGCTGTCATTAAAGCACAGGCGATAGTGTACAAACGTAGTCAAATCTATACTAGCGCTATAGAAAAGTTTGAGTACTATTTTGAGCATTGTTCTTATCAAGAAACATTATATTTTGATTATCTTGAATGTTTAATAATGCGGAAGAATGTTATCTATAATCAGGAAAAAGGAGAGTTTGGTGATTTGCAATATGCTGTATATTTACTTTGCTCTATAGACGATGCGAAAGATAGAGCATTACAAGGGAATCTACTCAATCGTGCTATAACAGCCCTTTTACCAGAAGACGTTATTGCAACTCGTCCTGAAGATACGAATTTCTTAGCTGACATGGGACGTGGGCTAAATAGTTTTAGTAAGGGAGTTGGTACATTTTTTGGAGGGCGTGATTCGCAGATTCCATATAGTGAAGGAATTATTGCGAGTGCACCAAAACTTTTGAAAAATAAAAAAATTGTTGAGTGTCTTAACCAAAATCAAAAAGCACAAAAAGAGCTAGAAAAAATATTATCTGATCAAGGGCTAAAGGTGGGTGTGGGCTTAACGGCATCCGCATATTCTTTAGGATTAATTTGGGATTATGCACATATTGATCCATCTGTATTAGATGCATTGAGCTTTGCATCAAAAGGAAATCCTGAAAACTTAAATACTTTACAAGACATTTCAGCGAATACACTAGATAGTGCAGGAGCAGTGACTCGTTTAACTGGTTATGTTGCTGAACAACAGGTTGCACTGAATTTACAACAACAAGGACATACAGTTGAATTTCCCGATAGCGCAAACCAAGCTGGTTATGATTTGATTGTTGATGGCACACCGATGCAAGTTAAGTGCTCAATGGATGCTGATTATGTATTAAGTCATTTTGATAAGTATCCAGATATTCCAGTGATTGTGAACAGTGAACTTGCAGAGCAGCTAGGTAATCATCCGATGGTGTTAGTGGATACCACTTTAAGCTATGAAGCTGTTCAGGAAACTACTGGTGTAGGACTAGAGCAAGTTTCAGATTTTGCGGATGTAGGAGATATGCTACCAATCCCACTATTAACGATTGGTTTAGCGGCATATCGTAATTATGGTGATTTTAATTCAGGTAAAGTGGATGGCGAGCAATACTTAAAAAATGTTGGCAAAGAAACTGCTGCAATTGCTGGAGGTGCAATGACAGGGTCAATGCTACTCGGCGCATTAGCAGGTCTTGCTACAGGTGGTGTTGGAGTCATTGTTGCGAGTGGTATTGGTGCATATATGGGAGGGGTTGCTGGTTCTACAGGTGCAAATAGTATGAATCGAGAAGCCTTGTGTAATCAGAGAGATATCGTAGTGAAATTACTCATTGAATTCGCAGCGTGGTTCAATGAAAATTTATTGGTTCATCGAACAAATGTGCTATTCAAACAGCTACAAAGTTTTGAAACTCATATGTTGAATAATGCTGATCGTATTATTACTTTTAGTACTTTATTGATCTATCAACATGAAGCTTATATGCGTGCCTATCATCTGAACCAATGGATATTACATAAGTTGCAAAAAGGTAATGAAATGGAAAAGGTTCAAGCTGGTTGGGTGGCTATTGATGAGTCAAGTAATTTTATATCAGTTGATCTACAGCCAAAAATTAATGAAATTAATCGTCAATTAGAGATTTATAGGGAACTTGCCAAACCTGATTCAGCACAGCCTAATCGTACTCATCAGCTTAAACCTGCTTGAGTGTTGGAATAATATTGATAGTTGTATTTGAAATAAAAAATTGGAGAGATTATTTACTAATTGAATTAGTAAATTAAAAGTTATTCCAAATAATTTCAGACACATAATATCCTAATGAGAATCATGAAACTCTTTTGAGTTCTTCATGAAAATATGAAAACAAAGTCTGCCATCGAGCAGGCTTTTTTTATGCACAAAATTTAAGGAGTCGAGCTATGAGCTTGAGCTGTCCCTTTTGCCATTCAACGAATGTGATATTGGTTGAAGCAAGTACACAACAATCAAATACGACCTTAACCAATTTGGTCACACCGACCACATTGGGTGCATTGGGAACCACGGTCGCAAAGTCTTTCAATCTGCCACCGATTGTCGGTGGAATAGCAGGAACGGTACTCGGCAGTGTGTTGAATTCATTTACCGAACAAAGCACACCACCACAGCAGAATTTATGCTTCTGCCACAACTGCTACCAAAAGTTTCCAGCGCACCTTTTGCATTAAAGATCGTTAGTAACCACACAAATTCAAATTTCATTTTCAAATTAAAAGGAATAAAACTATGGCACATCAACTTGAACAAATGGCGTATGTCGGAGAAACCCCTTGGCACGGACTAGGGAATCAACTGACACAAAACCAACCGATTGAAGTCTGGGCACAGCAGGCAGGTATGGATTGGCGGATTGAATCTTCTAATGTCAGTTATATGGCGCAGAATGACCGTGGGCAAAGCATCATCATGCCTTATGAAGAACAACGAGTTTTATATCGCTCTGATACCCATGCTCCACTGTCAGTCGTCAGTCAACGCTTTCAGGAAGTGCAACCGAGAGAGATTTTAGAATTCTATCGTGACCTCACCGAGCAATCAGGTTTTGAACTTGAAACCGCAGGTGTACTCAAAGGTGGCAAGAAATTCTGGGCACTAGCACGTACAGGGCAAACATCCATGTTGAAGGGCAAAGATGTCAGTAATGGCTATATGCTCTTGGCAACAGCATGTGACGGAACCCTTGCCACCACCGCACAATTTACCTCGATCCGAGTAGTGTGCAACAATACTTTAGCGATTGCCTTAAAAGGACAGAACAGCAGTGCAGGTGTGGTCAAAGTTCCACACAGTACTAAATTTGATGCTGATAAGGTCAAACAGCAACTCGGTATTTCAGTACGTGCATGGGATGAACACATGTATGAAATGAAGCAACTGACACAACGTAAAGTGAGTCAGATGGAAGCATCCGCTTACTTTGATGCCGTGTTCAATAACAGCACAATGAACAACGTGGTGGATCAGGAGGACAACATCATCCAGTTCTACCGTGATGTAGCCTTACAAGCCCAAGCCAATGGCAAGGACAAAGCTGAACCAAATGCCAAATCGATGAGTCGAGCTATGGAAATGTTTAATGGTCAAGGACGAGGTGCGGAGCTAAGTTCAGCCAAAGGAACAGCCTATGGATTACTGTGTTCAATCACAGAATTTATAGACCACGAACGTCGTGCCATGAGTACCGATCACCGGCTTGATTCAGCTTGGTTTGGTGCTGGCGCATCGATCAAACAACGAGGATTGGAACAGGCACTTAACATGCTTGCATAGTGCGGAATATACATTTTTCAATCATGGAAAGTTAGACCTAACTAAGCATTTTTAAATGGAATTTCGAATTTTAAAAATTATTAAAACCATAGCTTCGGCTGTGGTTTTTTTATGCCCATTTTTTGTGATCCCCATCATTTTACATAGCAAAATAATCAGGACTTCAATATGAATACCGCAATTTTAAATCCATCTATGCAACAGGCAAGTACCCCATTTATTGCCCCAAAATTATTCACAGCCAAACGCTTGGTCAATACAAAGAATATGACTCAAGCAGAATGGCTTGAAGTCAGACGCCAAGGTATTGGCAGTAGTGACTGTGCCGCAGCCTGTGGACTTAATCCCTATATGTCGATGCTAGAACTGTGGATGATCAAGACAGGTCGAGTTAAACAATCCATTGAAGATGAAAGCACAGGTCATGCCCCTTTATATTGGGGTAAACAACTTGAACCTTTGGTCGCTGAATACTACAGCATGCATACCAACAACAAAGTTCGTCGTATCAATGCCGTACTACAACATCCTGATGAGGATAAGCATTTTATGCTGGCTAACTTAGATTACTCGGTGGTAGGTAGTGAGGAAGTACAGATTTTAGAATGCAAAACCGCAGGGGAATATGGAGCAAAGTTATGGCGAGATGGTGTGCCTTTATACGTATTGTGTCAGGTGCAACATCAACTCGCTGTAACAGGCAAAAAGGCAGCGCATATTTGTGTGCTGATCTGTGGTCATGAAACTCGTATCTATAAAGTGGCACGCAGTGAATCAGTCATTCAACATATTGTGAATGCAGAGCGATACTTTTGGGAGTGTGTGGAAAATGACACGCCACCTTCAGTCGATGCCAGTGAATCGGCAGCTAAAGCCATTCAGCAACTCTATCCTCAACATATTCCACTCAGTGTCGAAGATCTCAGTCAAAATGAACAAGCCAATCAGTTGTTTGCTCAACTGATTCAAGAAAAGCATCATATTGAAAAACACCAAAACAGCTTTGATGAAACTAAGCATCAAATTCAGATGTTAATGAAAGATGCTGAACGAGCAACTTTTGCCAATGGTTCAGTGACGTGGAAACGATCTAAAGACTCCATTGCTTTAGATAATAAGGCTGTATTGAAAATGCATCCTGAACTAATCAATGAGTTTCCACAAAACAAGGTGGGGACACGACGTTTTCAAATCTATAGCAATGATGACTGACCCGATCAAAACCATGCATCTATATCGCTAACTATATATGCATGAAATATCCATTCTTCCCAAAAGCGCAAAAAAACCACCCCCGATCTACCGACTCCCGAAGGAGCGGTAGACCAACAATGGCGGTTTTTGCGAAGTCGTAGCTTTTCATATTTCTGTTTACTTACATAGCAAGGGGTAATCAGTAAAATTTTACTTATAGGACAAACAACATGATCAAAGGTTTAGCGATTACACCGCCAATACTCGGCAGAATTAGTATCGGTAAAGTGGTCGAAAAGAATGGTAAACGTCTGCCTGAAAAAGATGATCAATTTACGATTACTAGCCAAATTCAGAATAAGGATGGCTGGGTGAAACACCCACTGGATGAGCAGCTAAGAGCCAAGGCACAAAACCAGAAACTCAGAACCATTCCTGTCCGGATGATTTTTAATGATCCTGAACTCAACTTGCGAGCTGAGTACACTCTATTCGACCGACAAACTGGTCGGCCCATCTGTACTGGTAATGGTGAAACCTGTCAGCGACTTGGACAAAACGGGGTTGAACAGCATCCATGTCCATCACCTGATTTATGCCCCTTGGCCCAAGGTGGACACTGCAAGCCTTATGGGCGGCTTTACGTCAATCTAGATGAGTCGGATGAGTTGGGTACATTCATTTTTAGGACTACAGGTTTCAATAGCATTCGTACCTTAGCTGCACGGCTTGAGCCTGTAAATTATTTTGTGTAAGTTCCATTTTTTATAAATGATCTTTTAATCGATCATCGAACTGAATCGTAAACCAATTCATTGCTAAACGCCAATTTTGAATTGGCATCGTCCATTTCTTCGCAGCATTTGATGTTGCTAAGTAAATGACCTTCTTTACTGAGTCATCAGATGAAAAGATTTTCCTTTTCTTCGTTGAATGGCGTATTACGCTATTCAACGACTCAATCGCATTTGTTGTATAAATTGCATGACGTATTTCGGCTGGATAGCTAAAGATCGTTCGGATATTTTCCCAATTGGCCCGCCAGGATTCTCCAATTTTGGGATACTGGTGATTCCATTGATCACAGAAGATGTCTAGGGATTTTAAAGCATTTTCCTCTGTACTTGCCTGATAAATCGCTTTCAGACCCGACGTAACAGCTTTGTAGTCTTTCCAGCTTACAAATCTCAGGCTATTGCGTACAACATGCACGATACACAGTTGAATATCAGTATGAGGGTAAACAGAGGCTATCGCGTCAGGGAAGCCTTTTAATCCATCTACACAGGCAACAAGAATGTCCTGTACTCCTCGATTTTTTAGCTCTGTCATGACTGACAGCCAGAATTTGGCACCTTCTGTCTGAGCAATCCACATACCCAGTAATTCTTTTTGCCCATCCATATTGATGCCTAAAGCAAGGTATACGGACTTGTTAATCACATTGGAGTGCTGACGGACTTTGACAACAATACAGTCAAGATAGACAACAGGATAAAGGCTATCTAAGGCTCTATTTTGCCACTCAGTCACTTGCTCAATCACAGCATCGGTAACTTTGCTGATGAGAGATGCTGACACATCGGCATCGTACATTTCTTTGAAGAAGGCTACAATTTCCCTATTAGTCATTCCTTTTGCATACAGTGAGAGGATTTGGTCATCCATACTGGTGATGCGTGTTTGGTGCTTTTTTATAATTTGTGGCTCAAATGAACCTTCTCGATCACGGGGAATATCTAAAGCCAGTTGTCCATCTTGAGTTGTAATGGTTTTAGAACTAAACCCATTACGGCTATTTGAGCCTTTCTTGGGCTGATGCTTTTCATAACCGAGATGGTCTGAAAGTTCAGTATTGAGTGCAGTTTCAATCATGAATTTTTTAAAGACTGCTGTCATTTGGTTTAAGTCTTCTGGTGTTTTTAGACCTTTAGCCAATTCGGCAGCCATACTTTTGATTGTTGCTTCATCCATGTGAAGTACCTTTTGTAATTATCCTCTGAAGGATAAATGAAAATTAAGTACTTACACAAAATTTAGAACAGTCCCCACGGCTTCGTTATTACCATGCGGCTTCAGGTGATTTACTTTCATGTTTGCCATTGCAACTGACCTTACGAGGAAAAAGCACAACGCAAAGTTACCGTACCCCAATTTATTACGTGGACTTAACCTTACGTGATGGAATCAATCTACAAGAAGCCATTACTTCAGCCAAACAGATCGATGGACAAAGCAAGACAGCAGGGTTTTATCAGGAGGCTTTAGATCATGTGGCAAGGCTAGGTTATGGTAATGCCAGATTTGAGGTAGGAGGTGAGGAGGGACTGGATATTGTTGAGGAGTTTTATATCAATGAACCAAAACCAGAGCAGGGTCAGCAGCTTAGTGATTTAACTCATGTTCAAGACATTCAGAAAGGGTTGCAGCATTCTGTGCAGGCTCTCAATTGAAATGGACCTAGTTAGAAAAGAGTACTTGTACTCTTTTTTTTGCAGATTTTGGACTGTAGATAAGAAAATACTCACTCCTAGAATTTTTGAGAGATGGATTTACTTTAATAACGCTTTTTAGTATTTTGGTAGCAAATCAGAAGTATGTTCATGACTATGCGTTCAAGTAGGTTTTCTAAGCTTATACTCGCATTTGTCCTGTTTTTGTTTACCATAACAATTACGGGAGTTTATGCGTGGGCGCCTGTTCTACTTGAAAATATTGAACATCAGCATGAGTTGAGTATCATTGTAGAGGATGATGCTTCTAGTCATTGGTCTTTACAGCACTCAGATGATTCTCTAAAAAGTTCTGCTGATCATGATGCAGAAGCACATACGTGGAAGAATTTTGATGAGCCGATCTATCATCATTCAGTAAAGCCAATTTCTTCTGATAGTGATTTCAGCATAGATCCAATCTTTATTCTTAGTTTCGCACTTCCACTAGTTTTATTCTTTTTCCAGCTTTTTGAAAAGCCCGTTTATCGAGTCTTTTTAAAGCGGCGATCCCCTCTAGTATTTAGTAATTCTTATACTTTCTCTAAAGATTTAATCGTCCTACGTAATTGATCTTTCTATACAAAAAATAGTTTTTAATTTTTTTGTATAGGTAAAGTCATGTCTAAAAAATATCAGATATTTCTTACCTGTGGATTTGTAGCAACAGCAGCAAATGTATTCGCAGAAACGAATTATGCAGAACTACAAAAGCAGGTAATCGCAAATGATGCTGTACTCAATAGCTTACAGCAGTCCGAGCAAGCTTATGAAATCAATCAAAAGTTTGCTGGCAGATTAATTAATCCGACTTTCAATATGGAGTTGGATAATCTCGGTAATTCAAAATTGAAAGATTTGGATGGCCCAACAACCTTGCTGGGGCTATCACAAGAGATCCCCCTCAGTAATAAACTTTCCTTGAGAAAACAGATTGCGAGTTTTCAAGGTGATCGTAATCAGTTCGAAATAGCAAAGCGTCAGGCTGAACTCAAAGCAGATTTAAGAATCTGTATGGCGAACTGGTATGTAGCTACTCAGCGTGCTGAAATTTATTCTTCTGAGAGTAAATTGAATGCCAGACAAGCTAACGTTCTTTCCGAACGTCTTAAGTACGGGCGAGTAATTCCTTCCGATGCTCAACTAAGCATAGCACTTTCATCTGAGTCGAAATTGCGCCATCAAAATGAAGTGAAGAAGATTCAGTTCCAGAAAAATCTATGTTCTAAGTTCACTTCCAACCTGCCCAGTAGTGCATTGGAGGTTCCGCTAAGCTTTAATTTCACAGACAAAATAAGTTTGTCTGAGCAAGAAGCAACTTTAAGTTCAAAGCTGAAAAAAGCTCAGTTTGAGTTGGCTCGTAAAGAAGCAATACCAGATATTACTTTGGGAGTAGGGGTTAGAAACTACCAAGAAACCAATGACAAAGTCTTTCAGGTTTCGACATCAATACCCCTCAATATTTTTAGTCGAAATAAAGGCAATATTGCGATCGCTCAAGCAGAGCATACGAAAGCAGAAACACAGTCGGTGCTTGTGAATCGTAATTCTAAAATTGAATTGGAAAACAAGGCTATTGAGGTTTCCAACTTGATTGATGCGATTAAGCAATATGATCAAACGGTTTTGCCCGCAACAAATGAGAGTCTCCGAATTGCTGAAATGGGATACCAAGCAGGGAAAAACTCTTTACTTGAATTCAATAATATTAAGCAAATTTGGTTAGACAAACATCTTGCTCGATTCGATATGTGGTTGGCTTTGCAAACTGAAATTGCAGATGTCGAACGTAACTACATTACTCATTTAGATCAAGAATAAGGGCAAGAATATGAATAAACAAACCAATACATTGATTGCAACTGGTGTCGTTGCCTTACTTATCGTCTTATGTGCAATTGCTTGGTATAAATCGGGCAATAAAACACAAGCGAGCGCACATGGTGAGGTCGCCGAAGAAAAAGTAGCTGTGGCTGGAGATGAGAAAGGGCCTCACGGTGGTCGTTTATATCGAGATGGAGATTTCTCTGCTGAGGTCAAGATATTTGAGGAAGGAGTGGAACCACACCTCCGTGTTTATGGGTATTTGAAAGATAAACTACTTAAACCTGAAGACTTAACAGCAAATATCTACATCAAACGTTTGGATGCCGAGCAAAATATTCAATTTCAACCTGAGAGTGATTACTTAATTGGGAATGAAATTGTTTACGAGCCACATTCCTTTTTAATGATGATAAACGTTGATTATCAAGGGAAAAAGCATACTTGGAAATGGGATACGAAGGAAGGCCGTGTCACCATGTTGGACAGTAGTATTAAGAGCAGTGGATTAGAGCTTTTAAAAGTTGAATCAAAGATGTTTGAAAATGCTTTGGAGTTAAAAGGCGAACTGAAGTTTCCTGATAATTTTGAAAGCTTTATTACGCCTAAAGCCAGTGGGACATTGATCAAAACTTACCGTAATCTAGGTGATAAGGTGAGTCAGGGAGACTTACTTGCTGTAGTTCAAAGCCAAGATGTAATTCGTTTGAATGCCGATCGTAAAGTTGCTTTGGACAGCCTACAGTTTGCTCGTCAAAAAATGGAACAGGAACGAGCGCTATGGCAAAAGCGTGTATCACCTGAAATTGATTATATTTCAGCAAAACGAGACTTTGACGCAGCACAAACTCGTGCAAATGAGTTGAATAACTTAATCAACTCTTATGGTGGTTCTAGTAATGGTACTGTTGAAGTTCGTGCTGCAATGTCTGGAACAATATTAGAAGTCCTTGGTGCTGTTGGATCAAATGTAAGTTCTTCAACACCTATTTTTAAAATCGCAAATACTTCTCAACTTTTAGCAGTTGTTAATGTTCCCGCTGACAGGCTAAATGCTATAAATCCTAACAATAAGGTTAAAGTTAAACCTCAAAGCCCTGTGGATACAGAAGAAGCTTTAGGACGAATTAAATATATCAGTGATGTCATTGATCCAAAGACACGTACAGCACAGGTCTTTATTGAAGTACCAAACCAGTTTAAGTGGCGCTCAGGACAGTTAATCACGGCCCAAATTTTTGAAAATCAAAGTTTGAAGCCGATGGTTGTGCGTGAAGATGCTCTACAGAGCTTCCGTGATTGGGATGTTGTATTCATTCGTGTTGGCAATGATTTTGAAGCTAGGCCTCTGGAGCTTGGTGAAAAGTACAATGGGTATGTGGAAGTTAAATCTGGATTACGCGTAGGACAGGTTTATGCCGCTGGAAATTCATATCTTTTAAAAGCAGAGCTAGGGAAATCTGGCGCTACTCATGACCACTAAGGGGAGTAGCGACTATGTTTGACCAGATTGTTAAGCTCTCGATTAAGAATCGTTGGCTTGTACTTATCGTATTTTTATTTGTTGGTGCATTAGGGGTTTATAACTATTTCAAGTTACCGATTGATGCAGTCCCTGATATTACGAATGTACAAGTCCAGATTAATAGTGAAGCTCAAGGACTCTCTCCAATGGAGATGGAGTCTCAAGTGACCTATCCCATTGAAACTGCTTTGGCAGGTATTCCAAATTTAGACTATACACGCTCCGTATCTCGATATGGTCTATCTCAAGTAACGGCAATTTTCAAAGAAGGGACGGATATTTATTTTGCCCGACAATTAGTCAATGAGAAGCTACAAGGAGTGACACCAAATCTTCCCGTTGGAATTGCAACTTCTATGGGGCCTGTTTCTACAGGACTTGGCGAAATCTTCATGTATACCGTTGAAAATGCCAAGAACAATCCTAATCCACTTTCACCAACGGAATTACGCACCTTACAAGACTGGGTGATTAAACCTCAGCTTCGAAATGTAGAGGGTGTTAATGAAATCAATACCATTGGTGGTTATCTCAAACAATTTGTAGTTCAACCTGATTATGCTTATTTACGTAGCATAGGGCTGGATCAGAAGACAATTTTAGAGGCTATCTCTAAGAACAGCATGAATAAAGGCTCGGGGTATATTGAGAAAAATGGTGAACAGTATTTAATTCGTTCTGATTCTCAAATTAACTCGATTGAGCAAGTCCAGAATATCCCGATTACGACGAGCAATGGTTATATCCTCAGATTGAAAGATGTTGCCAAAATATCTATTGGTCACGAATTACGTACAGGTGCTGCAACTAAAGATGGGCAAGAAATTGTACTGGGTACAGCATTCATGCTTATTGGTGAGAACTCACGAAATGTTGCTCACGCTGTTGATCAAAAGCTACAACAGGTTCAAAAATCATTACCAGAAGGTGTGGAAGCAAAAGCTGTCTATAACCGTACAACTTTGGTTGATGCAACGATACAGACGGTGAAAAAGAATCTTTTAGAAGGTGCGATTCTGGTAATCGTTGTTCTGTTTGTATTTCTTGGTCACTTCCGTGCTGCGCTGATTACCGCTTTGGTCATTCCTTTATCCATGCTGATGACAATCACAGGTATGGTGAACCAGAAAATTAGTGCAAACCTTATGAGTCTTGGGGCACTAGATTTCGGGATTATTGTAGATGGTGCTGTTGTAATTGTTGAGGCCTCCTTAGCAAAGTTGGCAATTAAACAAAAAGAGCTTGGGCGAGTTTTAACAAGGCAAGAACGCTTTACGACTGTGTTTGAGGCGACTAAAGAATCCCGCAAAGCGATTCTCTATGGTCAATTGATCATTATCTTGGTGTATCTACCTGTAATGACTCTGACTGGTGTTGAAGGAAAGATGTTTACACCAATGGCTGCAACAGTGGTTATGGCTTTAGTGGCAGCAATGATTCTTTCAATTACGTTTGTCCCTGCAATGGTGGCATTGGTCACTACTGGTGAAATTAAAGAAGAAGAGTCAAAAATCGTCCATGGCATCAAAAGATTTTATAACCCAATTCTAGATTGGTCTTTAAATCACAGATATTTGCTAATCGCTTTTGTCTCTATTTTCTTTGTTTTTAGTGCAAGTCTTTCGACTCGTTTAGGCTCAGAGTTTATACCTTCCTTGGATGAGGGAGATGTAGCACTACATGCCTTGCGTATCCCTGGTACGTCGTTGACTCAAGCAATTGAAATGCAATACACGTTAGAAAAAGAGATTAAGAAAATTCCAGAAGTTCAGACTATTTTTGCCAAAGTGGGGACTGCTGAAATTGCGACTGATCCTGTTCCACCTAACGTAGCAGATAACTTTGTCATGCTGAAACCTCGTAGTCAGTGGCCTAATCCTGATAAGGAAAAGTCTGCGGTTGTTGCTGAAATTGAACGCGTATCTAAAGGCGTATATGGAAACAATTATGAGTTTACACAGCCGATTCAAATGCGTTTTAACGAACTTATTTCAGGTGTCCGAACAGATGTTGCCGTAAAAATTTATGGTGATGATTTAGAGCAGTTGCTTGAATCAGCAAACGCTGCCGCTAAGATTTTAGAGGGAGTCAAAGGTACTGCTGATCTTAAAGTCGAACAGATGTCTGGTTTACCCATGGTTTCTGTTGAGCTGAAAAAAGACATGATTGCCAACTATGGGCTTGATGCAGAGGATGTACAAAAACAGGTTTCTAGCCTAATCACAGGTGAGACAGTAGGTAAGGTGTTTGAAGGAGATCGAAAGTTCGACATTGTGGTACGTATGGATCAAAACTCGGTAACAGATCTAGAAAAGCTGTATCAGATTCCTGTGAGCTTAGCTGATGGTTCGAGTGTTCTTTTATCAGAATTGATCGAGTTAAAAAACGTTCAAGGACCAAACCAGATTTCTCGCGAAAATGGTAAACGGCGTATCGTCATTACAGCAAATGTTCGTGGAACTGATATTGGTAGTTACATTTCAGAAGCACAATCTAAGCTGAATGCTGATTTTAAATTACCAGATGGTTATTGGCTGACTTGGGGCGGTACGTTTGAGCAAATGGAATCTGCTTCAAATCGTCTTATGGTTGTAGTACCGATTGCTTTAATTCTGATCTTTGCCATGATCTATATGGCTTTAGGTAATGTTAGAAACAGTATCTTGGTATTCACAGGTGTGCCATTTGCACTAACAGGTGGTGTGATTGCTTTAGCACTACGTGATATTCCATTCTCAATTTCTGCGGCTGTGGGTTTCATTGCCTTATCGGGTGTTGCTGTGCTGAATGGTTTGGTTCTTGTTTCAGCCATTCAGCGACTTAGAGTTCAAGGTGAAAGTGTCATTGATGCAGTGAAACATGGTGCAATGGAAAGACTCCGTCCCGTGTTGATTACAGCTTTAGTCGCTTCATTAGGTTTTATTCCGATGGCCTTAAACGTAGGCATTGGCTCTGAAGTTCAGCGCCCAATTGCAACTGTTGTTATTGGTGGGATTATTTCATCAACCTTACTGACTTTGATTATTTTGCCAACCTTATATGTGTGGTTTAACCAAGGTAGGTCAAGAAAATCAAACGAAGCTGCTAAACAGGTTGTTTAGGGGCATCTTTAATGACAAATATATTGCGAGATAAACAAAACAAATTTGTGATGATGTTGCTAGTCTGCATGATCAGTCTCGCTTTATGTTTGCACTTTAAAGAGCATGTAACTGAAAATGAATTTCAGAGACACGTTTCAATTGATGCAATTAACTCTCACCATCATGAGATAAGCCAACAACATTCACATAGTCACCAAGATAATTACTATGAACATTTTGTTGGCTATGACGTACTTAAATCGGCCGCTTTAGCTCATCTCTTAAAAGGGATTTCGATTTTAGATTGGTCAAAAGAATATGTTTATCTGATGGTGAGTCGTATTTTTAAACCGCCCAAAAAGTTAATGGATTTTCAATTCATTTTAAATTTTGGAGTTTGATATACATGCAAATTATTGCTTCACACATTGTGAAATTAAGTGCTTACATAAAGCTATTACTTGCTTTATTCATTACATTGGTAAGCCCTACACTTTTTGCTCATGGAGTAGCGGAAGGTGATAAGGGCTATATTCAAGAAATTTATGGCATTCATGTGATTCCATTCATCTATTTGGGTGCGAAGCATATGGTCACTGGATATGACCATTTACTATTTCTTGTTGGCATTATCTTCTTCTTATACCGAATGAAAGATATCGGCTTGTACGTCAGCCTATTTGCACTTGGGCATTCGATTACGATGCTGGTGGGTGTTTATTACAATATCTCGATAAACGCCTACATCATTGATGCAATCATTGGTTTTTCGATTGTTTATAAGGCTCTAGATAACTTGGGGGCTTATCAGCGTTGGTTTGGTTTTCAACCAAACACGAAAATCGCGACTTTAATTTTTGGTCTGATTCATGGTTTTGGACTCGCAGTAAAAATTCAGGAATATGAAGTTCCGAGTGATGGACTGTTGGCAAATTTAATCTCATTCAATATTGGGGTTGAATTAGGCCAGTTTATGGCTCTGTGCATCATCTTGTTATTAATGACGTTTTGGAGAAAGACACCTTATTTCTTTAAAACAGCTTATCAAAGCAATGTCTTCCTCATGTTCCTCGGTTTTTTACTTGTTGGCTATCAACTTACTGGCTTCATTACTCAATAAGGATCTAAATTATGTATAACGCTGAAATTCCAAAAGATATCGAATTACCTTCATCAAAAAAGTTAATTAAATCAACAGCAATTGCTGCCGTAAGTGCCGTTATTGTGCTAGTTACCTGTGTCATGCCTGCGGAGTATGCAATTGATCCGACAGGTATGGGTAAAGTGCTTGGTTTAACG
Source organism: Acinetobacter sp. XH1741 (assembly GCF_041021895.1). Lineage (NCBI taxonomy): Bacteria > Pseudomonadati > Pseudomonadota > Gammaproteobacteria > Moraxellales > Moraxellaceae > Acinetobacter > Acinetobacter chenhuanii. The sequence goes on along the minus strand of NZ_CP157428.1, from coordinate 3,467,220 downwards.
AAAATGGGAGAAATCAAACAATCACTAACTGAAGAGTCAGAAAATGGTATCAATGCTGCACAGGCAGTGAATAGTGTTGAACAAATATCAGTAGAAACTTCGACTCAAACGGCAACTGATAATGCTCAAATGATTATGCCTGCTATTAATAAAGAGAGCATTAGTATTGAGCTTAAACCGGGCCAAGCAACCGAAGTGAAACTGACGATGCCACAAAGTGCAAGTGTCAACTTTGACTGGAAAGCTGTTGGAGGTGGTCTTAATTATGATACCCATGGTGATCCAGTGAACGCTCCTAAAGGGTTCTATCATGGCTATGGAAAAGGAAAGAATGAAACAACTCAGCAGGGTGTCTTAAAGGCAGCTTTTGATGGCAAGCATGGTTGGTTCTGGCGTAACCGTACGGAAAATCCAGTGACTGTAACTCTACTTGTAGAAGGGCAGTTTAGTGAAATGAAGAAAGTCTTTTAAGTTTTGATCAATCTCCTTGGAATAATATTCCAAGGAGATTCAATTGCTAAAGAAGTCAGGTTCTAAAAGGAATCCATAAGATGCTAGAAGTACTAAAAAACACAACATATCGGCATTTGTTTTTGGCCCAAGTAATAGCGCTAATCGGAACGGGGTTAATCACAATCGCCCTAGCTTTACAGGCGTACGATATTGCAAAGGGGGAAGCAGCCCAAGTTCTTGGTATTGCATTGGCAATTAAGATGATTGCTTATATCGGTGTAGCGCCTATAGCATCTGCATTTGCTGAGCGATTACCAAGAAAAAAAGTATTGGTTGGGCTAGATGTTATTCGAGCATTAACAGCATTGTGTCTACCGTTTGTGACACAAATTTGGCAAATTTATATTCTCATTTTTATTTTGCAATCTGCTTCTGCTGCATTTACACCAACATTTCAGGCAATGATTCCAGATGTTTTACCTGAAGAAAAAGACTATACCAATGCGCTATCATTATCACGATTGGCCTATGATTTAGAAAATATTATTAGTCCGATGCTCGCGGCATTTTTATTAACTTTGATGAGTTATCACAACTTATTTTTGGGAACGGTATTAGGTTTTATCGGTTCTGCTTTGTTTGTGGTAAGTGCGAAATTACCAGTTGCCAAAGTACCTGCGTTTAGAGGTGTTTATAGCCGTATTAAGCAGGGAGCTAAAATTTATTTTAATACGCCTAGACTTAAAGCATTGCTTGCTCTCAATTTAGCAATTGCGTCAGCAAGCGCTGTAGTGATTGTAAATACCGTGGTATTGGTTCAATCGACATTTAAGCTAACTGAAAATGCGACTACTTGGGCTTTTGGTTTATTTGGATTTGGTTCAATGCTTTCGGCTTTCATTTTGCCTAAGATATTGGATAAGTTCCCAGATCGATCAGTGATGTTGACGGGAACAACAATTCTTGTAATTGGGCTGTTAAGTGGTTATTTCATTACATCTTATAATGGTTTGCTTGTACTTTGGTTTGTGCTTGGTATTGGATATTCTGTTTCACAAACACCTACAGGCCGTTTGATTCGAAAATCTGCATCGAGTGAGAGTAGGACCTCTCTATTCGCAGCGCAATTTGCGTTTTCACATGCTTGCTGGTTAGTGACTTATCCCTTGGTTGGATGGCTCACTACTAACATAGGAACATTACAAACTTTTATACCGATGGCAGTGATTGCAACGATTTCTTTATTACTTGCAATGCGTTTGTGGCCATCACAGGATGAGGCTCTTTTACCCCACAGTCATGATGATTTACCTCCAGATCATGAGCATTTGCAGCAGCATCGAATCAATGGAGTACACGTCCATGAATATATTATTGATGACTATCATGAAAAGTGGCCTAAATAACTCTTTTTCGACTAATGACTTAGAAAGATTCCGTTTGTTTGTTGTACAATTATAAGCTTATTTTATTGTTCAATAAAAAAAGGGGAACAACATGAAAAAACTAATCTTGGTATGTTTAATGGGGCTTGCGGTAACAAATGCTTTTGCTCATTCAGGTGGTACTGATTCTTCAGGCTGCCACACGAATAGCAAGACAGGGGATCGTCACTGCCATTAATAATAAAAATGAGTAGAACATTTTGTTCTACTCATTTTGAATAACGATCTAATAATAATAAGTACTGTTTCATTTCTTCTTCATCAAAATTTTGATCCCCTTTCAATACATGTTCTCTTAAATGTTGTTCAAGAAGTTGCTGCATTAACCCATTAACAGCACCTTTAATTGCTGCAACTTGTTGTAATACTTCAAGACAAGAGCTTTCAGGTGTTAATAATGACTTTTCAACAGAAGTAACCTGTCCTTGAATCCGCTTGATGCGATTAAGTATTTTTTTATCTTGATGCAAATGAGACATGATTTTTCCTAAAAAAAATATATACTGGGGGGAGTATCTTGGAAAGATAAAATTTATGCAACTTCATAGTAACTTAGATCGTCGTCATTCTCATCAATTCGATGAAGGAAATCCTTTAGCACAAAAGAAAATACTGATTGCGACAATTCTTACAGCAATCATGATGGTACTAGAGATATTGGGGGGATGGATTTTTAATTCGATGGCCTTACTCGCAGATGGCTGGCATATGAGTTCACATATGGTTGCTCTCGGCTTAGCTTATTTCGCATATCGAATGGCCCGACATTATGCTCATGATCAGCGATTTAGTTTTGGTACTTGGAAAATTGAGATTCTAGCAGGGTACAGTAGTGCTATTTTACTTATGGTTGTAGCACTTTTAATGGGTATTCAATCTATCGATCGATTAATGAATCCCGTGAATATTCATTACAATGAGGCAATACCAATTGCAATTGTTGGTTTATTGGTAAACTTGGTTTGTGCATGGTTATTACATGACGGAGGCCACCACCATCACCACGAGCATGATCATCACCATGAACACGACCACCACCACGATCATCATGACTTAAATCAAAAGGCGGCGTTTCTGCATGTAGTAGCTGATGCGGTTACTTCTGTATTGGCAATTGTTGCATTGTTTGCGGGGAAATATTTTGGTTGGAGTTTCTTAGATGCACTATTAGGTGTAGTTGGAGCTATTCTTGTCGCTAAATGGTCATGGGGATTATTAAATGAGACAGGAAAGACACTACTCGATGCAGAAATGTCTCACCCTGTGGTTGATGAAATCAAAGAGGTTATAGAGGAATTTCCTCAAGTTAATATTACTGATTTACATGTTTGGAAAGTTGGTAGAGGCAAGTTTTCTTGCATCTTGGCTTTAGAGAGTACAGGTGTAGATTTAACACCAGATGTAGTGAAACAGGCACTCTCTATCCATGAAGAAATTGTGCATGCAAGTGTTGAAATACATTTTATTTGAATTATTGAATGGTTAGAGGTGGATCAGGAAATTTGAACAACACTTATAAGTGATATTTTGCTCCCCAAATGATGTTATAAACATCAATATATGGAGTATTTTATGGCACGTAGACCAAGAAGAAATCATTCAAATGATTTTAAAGCTAAGGTAGCACTTGCTGCGATTAAAGCAGAAAAAACACTTGCTGAATTGAGTGCTGAATTTGATGTTCATCAAAACCAAATTATCGACTGGAAAAATCAACTGATTTCAGCTTCCTCGCAAGCTTTCGATCAATCAAAAGCTCCAACAGAACCACCCATCGATCTAAAAAAACTACATGCAAAAATCGGTGAGCAGGCATTAGAAATTGATTTTTTAGAAGGTGTGTTGAAGAAACTGGGCCGCTTCAACCACAAAAGTTAATCGATGACTCACTTCAGATTTCAGTATCTAAGCAAGCTCAGCTGCTGAAAGTCTCCCGTGGTTGTTATTACTATCGCCCAAAACCTGTGAGTGCATCAGATCTGAAGCTGATGCGGTGTATGGATGAGTTACATATGCAATACCCTTTTGCAGGTAGCCGTATGATGCGTGATTTGTTGAATCGTCAAGGACATCATATAGGACGACGTCATACACGTACTTTAATGAAGAAAATGGGCATTAATGCGTTATATTGCAAACCAAATTTAAGCCAGGCTAATCAAGCTCACCGCAAATATCCATATCTGCTCAAAGGATTGGCTATTCAGCGCAGTAATCAAGTGTGGTCTACGGATATAACGTATATCCCTATGGCAAAAGGCTTTGTTTATTTATGTGCTGTGATTGATTGGCATAGCCGCAAGGTACTTGCGCATAGAGTATCGATTAGTATGGAGGTTACATTTTGCATAGAAACATTAAATGAAGCTATTGAAAAATATGGTCGACCTGAAATATTTAATACAGACCAAGGCAGTCAGTTTACCAGTGATGCATTTATTGATGTATTGAAATCAAATGACATCCAAATCAGCATGGATGGTAAAGGTCGATGGGTTGATAATGTGATGGTTGAACGATTATGGCGGAGCGTTAAATATGAAGAGGTGTATCTCAAAGCCTACAGCAATGTTTTGGATGCGAAGAAGCAATTAAACGCATATTTTGAATTTTATAATTTGAAACGACCTCATTCGAGTCTGGACAAAATGACTCCAGATGAGTTTTACTATGACCAGCTACCACAACAAAATAAGGTAGCTTAACTAGAGCAGAGTATCACTTATAAATAAGCTTTTAGTTGTTCAAACATGTGGGACCACCTCTTATTTAAAAAAAGGAAAGAAGATGAAAATTAAGTTTTTAACAGTTTCATTGATGCTTATTCTGCCATTTTCTGTTTTTGCAGCAAATACTGTAGTAGAAAAAGCGGTCATTGAATCAAATAATACATATAAGGCGAAGTATAACTTAGAGGATATGACTGAGTTTAATCAGGCTCAAAAGGGCTTTATTGCCAAGCCAACAGGTCAAATTAAAAGTGAGAAAGGCAATGTTATCTGGGATTTTGATGCATTTAGTTTTTTACAAGATCAAGCACCAAATACCGTTAATCCCACTCTATGGCGACAAGCAAAATTAAACAACAATGTTGGGCTATTTAAAGTAACAGATCGAGTTTGGCAAATTCGTGGTTTTGATTTGGCAAATATGACCATCATTCAGGGTGATACTGGCTGGATTATTGTGGATACATTAACCTCTAAAGAAACGGCTGAAGCAGCACTTAAATTTGCTAGACAGCATTTAGGTGAGCAAAAAATTTCAGCCATTATCTTTACCCATAGCCATATCGATCATTTTGGTGGTGCATTAGGCGTTCTTTCTAGCGAAGAAATTAACGCTAGAAAAACTCCAATTATTGCGCCAAAAGGCTTTATGGAAGAAGCGACCAGTGAAAATGTGATGGCAGGTTCAGCCATGATACGTCGTGCGACTTATATGTATGGAACTTTTCTACCTAAAAATGCGGAAGGATTGGTGGATACAGGTTTAGGTAAGGCTGTTGCTGTGGGAAAAATGGGCATCCTTGAGCCTACACAACTGATCACTCAACCAGAACAGAAAATGACGGTTGATGGCTTGGATTTTGTGTTTTATAACGTGCCGGGTTCAGAAGCACCAGCAGAATTAACGTTCTCTATCCCATCATTGAAACTTTATAACGGCGCAGAAATTCTATCTCATACCATGCATAATCTTTATACCCTTCGGGGTGCTAAAGTCCGTGATGCCTTAAAATGGGTGGGCTATCTAGACCAAGCAATGCAGCATGCCAAAGCATCCGATGTATTGATTGCACAGCATCATTGGCCTGTCTGGGGCAATGACAATATTCAAGATTTTATTAAAACCCAGCGAGATGTTTATAAGTTCACGCATGATCAGACGGTGAGATATATGAACTCTGGTTTTAATGGCGCTGAAATTGCCGAAAAAATTAAGCTTCCAGCGGCACTTGATCAAAAACTATATGCTCATGGCTATTATGGAACCCTAAAACATAATGTAAAAGCAGTATACCAATATTATATGGGATGGTTCGATGCCCATCCTTCCAATTTAGATCCATTACCCCCTAAAGCTGTTGCAAAAAAATATATTGAGTTAGCAGGTGGGGAGAACAATGCATTGAAAAATGCGCGGGATGCCTACGCTCAAGCTGACTATAGATGGGCTGCCGAGATTTTAAAACATATTGTGTTGAATAACCCTCAAAACCAACAAGCAAAAGACTTATTGGCGAATACTTATCGTCAATTGGGCTATGCTGCTGAGGCTTCAACTTGGCGTAATTTCTTTTTGGTGGGCGCTCAAGAGCTACAAAATAATGTACCCCTACAAAATACTTCTGATCCGAGTGATTTATTGATTCATACACCAACTGAAAGATTTCTTGAAGCTATGGCGACAAATTTAGATGTGGAAAATTTAAAAAATGAAAACCAGTGTATCAATCTGGTTTTGTCGGATACCAAAGAGCATTTTTCATTATGGGTTGAAAACTCAGTCATGCAGTTTAAGCGTTATGATGAAAGTAAAGATTTGGCATTGGATTGCCCTACATTAACCTTAACCAAGCCCTTATATCTAAAAATGATTACAGGTCAAATAGAAGGGGTAAAAGTCCTGCTTTCTAAAGACAGTAAAGTCAAAGGTAATCCACTGAAAATTGGAAAATTCTTTGCAATGTTTAAACGTCCAGATTCAATTTTCCCGATTGTGACTCGACCAAATGGCTAAGCTCAAATAAGTAAAGTCGAAACTTAAATTAATAGATCCAAAGAAATGGGTGAAATTATCAACTTGGTTCTCCCAATCTTATAACAGGAATACAAGAAATTATTTCTTGTATTCCTCTTTAAAATTAAAAGTAAGCTATATGTATTTTAACTCTATTGATACTTTATTAAATGGTTTTTGAATTTTTATACTTTATTTTCGATGGAGATATTTTTATTAGTAGCTTGTTTAAAAAAGATTTGTTTATTTTTCTATTAATTGCTTCTAAATAATAACTTCAATATTTTTGTGGTTAAAAGGCAAGGGGGTATTATGATGTGTTTTTTATTGAAAATAAGCTTTTATATTAGGTTAACTTGATTGCACTATTTGATGATTATATTGAGTAAATATATAGGTCATGATGATCATATCAATATCCGATAGTTTAAGAGCTCAATATTTGTTTTGCCAAGCTTATATTTTAGAGGTGGATCAGGAAATTTGAACAACACTTATAAGTGATATTTTGCTCCCCAAATGATGTTATAAACATCAATATATGGAGTATTTTATGGCACGTAGACCAAGAAGAAATCATTCAAATGATTTTAAAGCTAAGGTAGCACTTGCTGCGATTAAAGCAGAAAAAACACTTGCTGAATTGAGTGCTGAATTTGATGTTCATCAAAACCAAATTATCGACTGGAAAAATCAACTGATTTCAGCTTCCTCGCAAGCTTTCGATCAATCAAAAGCTCCAACAGAACCACCCATCGATCTAAAAAAACTACATGCAAAAATCGGTGAGCAGGCATTAGAAATTGATTTTTTAGAAGGTGTGTTGAAGAAACTGGGCCGCTTCAACCACAAAAGTTAATCGATGACTCACTTCAGATTTCAGTATCTAAGCAAGCTCAGCTGCTGAAAGTCTCCCGTGGTTGTTATTACTATCGCCCAAAACCTGTGAGTGCATCAGATCTGAAGCTGATGCGGTGTATGGATGAGTTACATATGCAATACCCTTTTGCAGGTAGCCGTATGATGCGTGATTTGTTGAATCGTCAAGGACATCATATAGGACGACGTCATACACGTACTTTAATGAAGAAAATGGGCATTAATGCGTTATATTGCAAACCAAATTTAAGCCAGGCTAATCAAGCTCACCGCAAATATCCATATCTGCTCAAAGGATTGGCTATTCAGCGCAGTAATCAAGTGTGGTCTACGGATATAACGTATATCCCTATGGCAAAAGGCTTTGTTTATTTATGTGCTGTGATTGATTGGCATAGCCGCAAGGTACTTGCGCATAGAGTATCGATTAGTATGGAGGTTACATTTTGCATAGAAACATTAAATGAAGCTATTGAAAAATATGGTCGACCTGAAATATTTAATACAGACCAAGGCAGTCAGTTTACCAGTGATGCATTTATTGATGTATTGAAATCAAATGGCATTCAAATCAGTATGGATGGTAAAGGTCGATGGGTTGATAATGTGATGGTTGAACGATTATGGCGGAGCGTTAAATATGAAGAGGTGTATCTCAAAGCCTACAGCAATGTTTTGGATGCGAAGAAGCAATTAAACGCATATTTTGAATTTTATAATTTGAAACGACCTCATTCGAGTCTGGACAAAATGACTCCAGATGAGTTTTACTATGACCAGCTACCACAACAAAATAAGGTAGCTTAACTAGAGCAGAGTATCACTTATAAATAAGCTTTTAGTTGTTCAAACATGTGGGACCACCTCTGTTTTAGTTGGACAAATAAGTCCAACTAAAACATTTTTATATAGTTATAAGTGATTAGCCGCTTATCCCGAAAAAGTGAAGAATAATTCCTATAGCGCAGCAACCAGCTAAAGTAGTCATCATTCCAAGTTTGAAACGGAATAAAGCAAGCATAGCTATGATTGATAACATTAGTGACCATGGGTTAATGCTGGATAAAACTGGAACTTGTAAAACCATTCCATATTTATGAATTACATTAACTTCAGCAAATAATGTATGTAATGCAAACCACACTGATAGATTAAGGATCACTCCAACAACAGCTGCTGTAATTGTCGAAAGTATGGCATTTAAAGCCTTATTATTTCTTAATGCTTCAATATATGGAGCACCAATAAAAATGAATAGAAAAGAGGGTACAAATGTTACCCATTTCGCTAATATACCTCCAAGAGTACCAGCCAAGGCAGGATTCAATGATCCTGGGTCTCGATACGCTGCCATAAAGCCTACAAACTGAACTACACTAATCAGGGGGCCAGGGGTGGTTTCAGCCATACCAAGTCCGATCAGCATTTCACTAGGTTTAAGCCAATGGAAGTTTTCGACGGCTTGCTGTGCAACATAAGATAAAATTGCATAAGCACCACCAAACGTAAGTACGGACATTTTGCTGAAGAATAGAGCGATATGCGTATAAACATTATCTTTGCCCATTAAAGTAATAAAAGCTATAAGTGGGCCGAGCCATAAGACCAAACCAATGAGAGTAATTTTTAGAGCTCTTGTATGGGAAGGTTGTACATGCTCTGGGATCTGCTTAGCAAAAGCAGCATCAATAGCTGCTAATGAAGCATTAGAGCTATTAGCGTCAGAATGAGATGAGGAGGCGTTAAATGCTTTACTTCCACTTTTATTTCCGATGTAACCGATAAGCGCAGCAACTAAAATAATAAATGGAAAAGGCAAAGCAAAGATAAAGATGCCGATAAATGACAAGATAGCGACAATGACCATCACCTTGTTTTTTAAGGCTCGACGACCTACACGCATGACAGCTTCAAGAACTACTGCAAGTACGGCTGCTTTTAATCCAAAGAATAATGCTTGAACAATACTAATCTGACCATAACTTGCATAAATCCAGCTTAGTATTCCTAATGCAAGTAGACCCGGTAAAATAAAGAGAGTACCCGCAACGAGTCCGCCACGTGTTCGGTGTAATAACCAACCTATGTATACAGCCAACTTATGTGCTTCAGGACCAGGAACAAGTGTACAGTAATTTAAGGCATGTAAAAAACGCGTTTCACTAATCCATTGTTTCTCTTCAACTAAAATTTTATGCATTACTGCGATTTGCCCCGCAGGTCCACCAAAGCTAAGCGCAGCTACTTTAAGCCATACCCAAAAAGCTTCACGAAATGAAACACCATGAAGTTCATGTGGGGGAATGCTTTCAGCTAAAGCAGTGGAATCTTCATTTGTATTCATTGCTATTTCACCTAAATTTTTGAAATTTAAAAAGTATTTGATGCGTTTAATCATTCAGTACAGAGCTATTTTTATTAAAGCTAGACAATAGGCCATTAAAGATTGCATTTGATGCGACTAATAATTGGTCATCATCTGTAATGTTTTCATGTATTCCTGCAAAGACGGTTTCTATGCCTGAAGCTTCGGGTGGCTCAATCCCGCCAATATCAAGATAGTGGACAATCTCTGCAATTTTTTTCAAAGCAGGTGTTTCTAAATTAAAACTATGTAAAAGAACTTCGAAGGTAACCCAGTGATTGATATGACTGAAAGCTGCACCATCAAAATCGAATCCTAAAGCTTCTTCTGGACATTCACTTGGTGTTTCTAACCAAATAAATGTAGGAGTTGAATCAATAAAAGTCTTGATTAGCCATGCAGAGGCTAGACGATCAATCCAAGGTCTCTTACGAGTTGCCCATATTTTGTTTTGATAACTATTTTTATCTAGAAGTTGAATATGTGCTTGTATTGCTTGAGGCTCATTCACTTCACCAAGTCGAGCTATTGAAAGCTCTAAAGCAGAAAGTTCATTTAGTACCTGTGCTTGAGTCTCATCGGGGTAATAGTCAATTTCTACGAGTGCATCGATACTTTTTCTTAATTTACGGATTTGCTTGAGCAGCTCTTTCTTTTCATCTTTAGATTGACGATCTCTTAACTCAGAGAGTTGTTTATAGAGGACATCGTATTCTTCTTTTCGACTGAAGAAAGGAGCTAATTCAAGGTTTAAAGGCTGCTCCGCATGGAATACATACGCAGAGCCTTGCTCTGAAATAACGTCACTTGCAATAGGATCAAATTTCTCGCTATGAGAAATGGGAAGTAAATACACACCATCTCTAAGGATTGCGGCTCCACTTGCTTTAAGAGAACGCCATACTCTCATACGTGTAGATGTGTTCTGTGTAGGCAAAGAGGATATGAGTAAAGATATTTTCATGTTGTATACTCAACTTATTTGTTAAATATATAACATTAATTTGGCTTGGATACAAATATGAAGAATCGATTTCTTATATCAAAAGAAATATTAAAGGGCGGAAATGGCTAAAGAAGAATTTTTTAAGTTTTTGATTTTATATAAATTATTTGGTTTTATTGTTTCAATATACATCAATATTTGTGAATTCAGTATTACTCATCACAAAAAAAATTGTTTTAGTTATAATTAAATTATTGATTGTAAAGTGTCTAAATTGTAGGGTGTTCAAAAGTTGACTGAGAATTAGGTTATTTGTAAATCTCAGTCAAAATTTTAATTTTTAGAAGGCGCTTATCGATTTAAGATAACATCAGCTAATTGATGGGCAATTTCCTCAATACTATTTACAGAAGTATTTAAGGCGACTTTATCGGCTAAATTCGGACTATAATCTAAAACGTCATTTTTAGTAATTTTGTGCCAAATCGGTAAAATCATTTTATGGCCATTCATTTCTCGAGCTACTAAGCCATCAAGTTCATAGTTGGTCCAGTCTTTCTTAATAAAGTCAGTTGAAAGAACAACGGTACCGTATTTAGAGTTTCGGAGACCACTATCAATTTTTTGACGTAAACTGTCCCCAACTTTTAACGTGAATTCATCGTACCAAACGTTTACTCCAAGTTGCTGTAATGTCTCTGCAAGCGGTCTGACAAAATCTTCTTTATCTTCTGAAGCGTGTGAAATAAACAAATCATATTCTGGTTCCGTCTCAGGTATTGTATTGTTGTAAGATGATATTGAAACATCAGTAATATATTGGGTAGAAGCTTTAATAGCATCAATTTCACGTTTCAGCTTCTTTTGATGTTCAATTTCGTCTTTCTGCTGTTTTTTAGTCAGGACCTCTAATTTTTTTCTTTCCAGTATTTCTTCTTTTATAAGGTTCTGCTTTTCTTTCAGCAGCTTATTATCAATATCAATCTTTTTCTTTTGTAAGTCTGAAAGTTTTGATTGTATACGAGCGTTTTCTTGTTCTTTCCTACTAATTTCTGATAACTTTGTTTTTAATGTAGAGGGGCTAGTTGTCTTCCCGATAGAATTTTGAATTTGTAAAATTTTAGAAATTATATCAGCTCCCTTTTTCTGCTCTAAGCTCATTCGATGAGTAATATCTGCTAACTCCTTATTTAACCTTGTTATGGTACTGCTTATAGTTTGTATTGACATGTTGGCTCTATGATAAATATAAAGGGTAAGATTATTATTTGGTTAGGCGAAATACAAGGTTTATGTGTTACATCACTCTGTAAGCGTAGAGCAGTGCTCTGCCCAATCTGCCATTAATTCTTTACGTTTATCTAGATAATCTCCACGCAAGTAAGAAGCTTCAACTTTATCTGGTAGTTTGTGCGCTAATACATGTTCACAGACTTCACGCGCATAATTAGTTTTTTCCGCAGACCAGTCACGAAAAGTAGACCGAAAGCCATGTGTGGTAATTATACGATTCTGTTTTGGATCAATATAGCCTAAGCCATTTTTTAGTTCTTGTTCATGCATACGCTTGATTAGTGTAGTCAATGGCATGTCGGAAAGCATTTCACCACTACGTGGGGCGGGGAATATAAAATCTTCTAATTGAATATATTCTCGAATGAACTCTTAATTGAGGTAAAATTACATGAACTGTCTTAGAATGGGTAGTTTAAGATGATTTGTAATTTACAATCATTAGCTTACTAAGCAAGAATAGTGTCAGGTGAATGAAATATAAACAAATGATTGGTTGAAATTTTATTGTAGTAAAAATAACAGTAAAAAACTAAAATTAAATTATTTTTTGTATGTTTATCAGTGGTTTGGTTGTTTAATTTGACTAACACCGCTTCCGCCAAAATTCTTAAAAAGCCCTTGTTAATGACAAGGGCTTTTTTTTATACATATAAATTACTTAAAAATTGTCTTACTCTCTTTTATATATTTCTAAGTATGTTCTCTCCGGTTCGTGGGTTAGTTAAGGTGACGTTCTCTAATGCCTGAATGGACCAAGAATGATCATTCTTTATGAGTACCGTAAGAATAAGGGTATCAATTTGATGAGGGCCTTGAGGATGAGCTGCGCCTGCGCTTAGGCGACTCCAAAAATGTGAAATACATATATCTGCATTTAAATGTGTAATGTCTATAAGTTCATTCTCTAATTTTGAATCACTATAGATGGTTTCATGAATGGGCCGGTGAAGTGCAATAATTTCATCAACACCTTTAACGTAATGACCAAAACGATTAACGAAAGTTGCATCTTTATGAAAGAGAGAGGCAAAGGCTTTCATATCATGATTATTCCAAGCAATTTGAAATGCTAACGGAATGTCTGTTGGGGTTATTATTTTTTGACTCATATCATTCCTATCATTTGAATCTATTTCTTTAAATTTATTCTAGAAAAATTATAAAGCAAATTTTTCATAATCAATGTGCTGAGACTGCTATATCAGCTTATTTATATGGATGGCTTATAAATAGTTTATATAGGAAAAATTTTAAAATAAGTTTAATTAAACTATTTAAATTGTTAATTAAACAAAGCTGAATAATTTACTTTAATCAAACAATTGTGTAGTGATTTGTTAACACTTAAGTCTAAATTAAACTTAAAAGCATATTTATATTGTATGAAAAAATAAGCCTATGATGATTCTATGAATGACACATCTGAACCAAACAAGGTTATAAAAAAACCTTCAAAAACCAAGTCATTTTTAAGCTATATAGTATTGTTTTTAATACTATTCCTTGTGGGGTTTGGAATTTGGCATTTAACCCATCAACCGCTAAAGTCTTCACAAAGTGCATCAGCAGGTAAACGAGGAAAAGGTGGACATTTTGGGGGAGGCAACTCTGCTACTGTGGTAGGCACAAGCAAGGTCGTGCAACAAGATGTACAGCAAACCATTCAAGCCTTAGGGACAGTCACTTCAACCAATACAATTATTGTGCATCCGTTAATTAACGGCACTTTAATGCAAATTAATTTTAAAGAAGGGAGTTATGTTCACAAGGGGCAGCTTTTAGCGCTTATTGATGACCGTGCTCCTAAAGCAACCTTATTACAAGCTCAAGGTCAGTTACTTAAAGATCAAGCGTTATTAACGAATGCTAAACTTGATCTACAGCGTTATGCTCAGCTCTGGAAACAAGATTCAATTGCTAAGCAGCAGTATGACACTCAAGCATCGTTAGTCAAACAGTATGAAGGTGTTTTAAAGACGGATCAGGCTGCTGTAGAAAATGCAAAATTACAGTTAAGTTATACCCGTGTTGTATCTCCTGTCGATGGGCGTATCGGTTTACGTCAGGTAGATGTTGGCAATATGGTGACGACATCTGATGCAAACGGCATTGCTAATATTACTCAGTTTAAAAATATTTCAGTGGTATTTGCGGTACCTGAGCAATATTTAACGCAATTGATGCAAATTATGGATAACCCTAACCAAAACGTTAAGGTTGAAGCTTGGGATCGTCAAAACACTCAAAAACTGGCCGATGGTAAATTGGTCGCTTTAGATAATCAGGTCAATATCAATACTGGAACTATTAACATCAAAGCCAGTTTTGATAATCAAAACCAGCATTTATTTCCAAATCAGTTTGTTAATGTTCGGATGAGTTTAGGCAATATTGCCAATGCGATGATTGTTCCAACTGTTGCGTTGCAACTCGGTGCCAATGGTTCGTTTGTTTATAAAGTGAATCCTGATCAGACCGTGAGTGCTGTGAATGTTCAAACAGGGGCTGTTGTAGGTGACAATACTGTAATTACCAGTGGCGCATTGACAGTTAATGAGGCCGTCGTCACAGATGGTGTCGATAAACTTAAAGATGGCGCGAAAATTAGTGTAGCTGGCACAGGGCACCACCAAGGTGCCGGACAAGCTACAGGTACACATGGGGGAGGTGGACACTGGCAGCATCAAAATGCTCAAGGTGGTACACCAGAAACAACGAGTAATTCAGATACCGGACAGCATCAATGGCAACATCGTCGTGAGCAGACTAATGCATCAGGCGTTGTAGCCAGTCAACCTTCTGCTCAAAACGCGCAGTAAGGAGTGCTGATGAATCCTTCCCGTTTATTTATCCAGCGTCCAGTGGCGACTACACTGGTCATGATCGCCATTTTTTTATGTGGGTTGGTGTCGTGGAAATTTTTACCTGTGGCTTCATTGCCAGAGGTCGATTATCCAACTATGCAGGTCACGACCTTATATCCGGGTGCTAGTCCTGAGGTTATTGCCTCAACGATTACCGCTCCGCTTGAACGTCAGTTTGGGCAGATGCCGGGTCTAAGCCAAATGTCATCGACTAGCTCCAATGGAGCATCAGTCATTACTTTGCAATTTAATTTAAATTTGGGATTGGACGTTGCTGAACAAGAGGTACAGGCTGCAATTAATGCATCCAATAATTTGTTACCTAATGATTTGCTGACGCCACCGACTTATAGCAAAGTAAATCCGGCTGATAAGCCAATTATGACCATTGCAATCAGCTCTAAAGAGATGCCCATTACTAAACTGGAAGATCTGGTCGATACCCGTTTAGCACAGCAACTTTCTCAAGTGAGCGGCGTTGGTTTAATTAGTGTAAGTGGTGGACAGCGCCCCGCAGTACGTTTGCAAGTAAACTCGGCAGCTTTGGCCAATATGGGGCTGACTTTAGAAGATGTGCGTACAGCGGTCACGGCGGCTAACGTTAATCAAGCAAAAGGTACGATTAGTGGTAGCGTACAGTCCTCTACAATTGATGGTAATGATCAGTTGCATACGGCTGATGATTATAAAAATCTAATTGTTGCCTATAAAAATGGCGCACCAATTCGAATGTCCGATATTGCTGCGACCATTGATTCGGCAGAAAACGTGCGTTTAGCGGCATGGGTTGGACATACTAGTAATAATGCCGCAACCCAAACGCCAGCCATTATTATTAATGTACAACGTCAACCCAATGCAAATGTGATTCAGGTTGCGGATCAAATTAAGCAAATCCTGCCAAAATTACAAAGTAGTTTTCCACAGTCTGTGAATGTGGAAATTTTAAATGATAGTACTGCGACCATTCAGGCCTCACTAACAGATGTAGAGTTTGAGCTGGTTTTGGCAATGGTGCTGGTCATCATTGTTGTATTTCTATTTTTACGTAGTGTACGGGCAACTTTTATTCCGGCAGTGGCATTACCACTTTCTTTGGTCGGTACTTTTGCTGTGATGTATCTGATCGGTTTTTCGGTCGATAATTTAAGTTTGATGGCGCTTACCATTGCCACGGGTTTTGTCATTGACGATGCCATTGTCATGATCGAAAACATTTCCCGTTATATTGAGCAAGGCGAGTCGCCGATGCAGGCTGCCTTAAAAGGCTCAGAGCAAATCGGTTTTACCATTATTTCCCTGACCATTTCGCTGATTGCCGTACTCATTCCTCTGCTATTTATGGGAGATGTAGTTGGGCGATTATTTCGTGAGTTTGCGGTAACACTCGCTGTTTCTATTTTAATTTCAGCTTTTATTTCTTTGACCCTGACCCCGATGCTGTCTTCGAGGTTGCTTAAGCATATTCCTGAGGCAGAGCAGGGACGTTTTTATCATGCCATGGGGAGCTTTTTTGATAAAACGATTGGTATCTATTCCAAAGCACTACGCTGGGTACTAGCGCGACAAGGGCTATTTTTAGTCGTTACGGTTGCGACGTTTGTCTTTACGGTCATGTTGTATGTTTTTATCCCGAAAGGTTTTTTCCCTGTTCAGGATACAGGACAAATTATTGCTACAACTGAAGCTGATCAGACGATTTCATTTCAGGCAATGAGCGTTAAGCAGCAAGAAACTGCAAAAATTATTTTGCAAGATCCTGCTGTACAAAGTATTTCATCGTTTATTGGTGTTGATGGAACAAACAGTTCACTAAATACTGGCCGTATTTTAATTAATTTAAAGGATAAATCGGCTCGTCCCGATGTGCAGACGGTTATTAGTGATTTGCAACAACGCCTGAGTAAAGCTCAGGGTGTGACTACATATTTGCAGCCTGCTCAAGATTTAACAATCGATGCAAGACAAAGTAGAACTCAATATCAGTTTACCGTGCAATCTACGCGTTCTGAGGACTTGGCGACATGGATTCCAAAACTCGTTCAAGCTTTGTCTTCGCGTCCTGAAATTACAAATTTAGCAAGTGACTGGCAAGATAAAGGCTTACAGGTCTATGTTGATATTAACCGCGATGCCGCCGCTCAATATGGGGTGACGACAGCGAGTATTGATAACATTCTTTACAACGCATTTGGGCAAAGACTCATCAGTACTATTTTCACTCAAACCAATCAATACCATGTAGTGCTTGGGTTATCAGAACAAGATCAAAATGGTCTACAAGCCTTACAGGATCTATATATTCCTTCAAGCAGTGGAAAGCCTGTTCGTTTAAGTTCAATCGCCACGATTCAACCTAGAAATACTTTGCTTGAGATTAACCATTTAGGTCAATTCCCAACGGCAACAATTTCATTTGATACTGCTCAAGGTGTGTCATTAGAGCAAGCAGTTCAAGCGGTCAAAGAAACCGAGCAACAGTTAAAGCTACCAAATAGTTTGATGACTCAATTTCAGGGTGCTGCTCTTGCGTTTCAAGCTTCTTTAAGTAATACGGTATGGCTCATTATTGCTGCAATTGTGGTGATGTATATTATTTTGGGCGTGCTTTATGAAAGCTTCATACATCCACTCACCATTTTATCGACATTACCATCGGCAGGGATTGGCGCACTTTTAGCATTGTCCTTAACTCATAATGATTTAAATATTATTGCGATTATTGGCATTGTGCTGCTGATTGGTATTGTTAAGAAAAATGCAATCATGATGATTGATTTCGCCCTAGATGCAGAACGGCATCAGGGTCTGACTCCAATGGAATCAATTTATCAAGCTTGTTTATTAAGATTTAGACCAATTTTAATGACCACTATGGCGGCATTATTAGGTGCCGTGCCTTTGGTTATTGGTAGTGGAATGGGATCGGAATTACGCCATCCACTTGGTATTACCATGATTGGTGGTTTAATTCTGAGTCAGCTTCTTACTTTATTTACCACACCAGTTGTTTATCTCGCTTTTGATCATTTGGCGCAGCGCATAAAAGGAAATCGCCGTCCAGATAAAGATGCCAGCGAGTTACCACCTTATGAACATTTTAAGTCAGGGGTGGATGAAGTATGAGTATTTCAACGCCTTTTATACGACGTCCTGTAGCAACGACTTTACTGAGTATTGGTTTGGTGTTGCTGGGTTTCTTAGCTTTTAATATTTTACCCGTTGCTTCATTGCCACGAGTTGATTTCCCTACTATTTCTGTAACGGCAAAGCAGGCAGGGGCAAGTCCAGAGGTGATGGCAGCTACAGTCGCTACGCCGTTAGAGCGAAATTTGGGACGTATTGCTGGGGTAAATGAAATTACCTCTTCAAGTACATTAGGCTCTACTCGTATTACGCTTCAGTTTGATTTAAATCGTGATATTAATGGTGCCGCTCGTGACGTGCAGGGTGCAATTAATGCATCGCTTTCTGCGTTACCATCGGGGCTTCAAAATAATCCAACTTATCGAAAAGCCAATCCTGCTGATGCGCCAGTCATGATTTTGGCGCTGACCTCTAAAACTTTATCTAGAGGCCAGATGTATGATGCAGCCGACACGATTTTGGGGCAAAAACTCCTCCAGATTGAGGGAGTTGGTGATGTCAGTATTGGGGGAGCAGCACAGCCCGCGGTACGGGTTGAACTTAACCCTAGCCAGTTGGCGCATTATGGTATTGGGCTAGATACTGTACGCTCTGCCATTACCTCAACAAATGCAAACCGACCTAAAGGCTTTATAGAAAAGAAACAAGAGCTGTGGGAAGTCAAAGCAAATGACCAAGCCAAACAAGCTGCTGACTATATTCCTTTAATTGTGAGCTATAAAAATGGGGGAGCGGTTAGAATTTCTGATGTTGGAGAAGTAAAAGACTCTGTATTGGATATTCGTAATGCGGGTTACTACGCAGACCAACCTTCTGTTTTGATTATGGTATTTAAACAGCCTAATGCCAATGTAATTGAGACTATTCAACGCATTAATCAAATGTTGCCGACCTTACAACAGGCACTTCCATCACAAATTGAAATTCATACAGCGGTTGATCGTAGTAAGACCATTCAAGCTTCTTTAAGAGAAATTGAACGGACTTTAATTATTGCGATCATATTGGTCATTATTGTTGTTTTCGTATTTTTGAAAAATGGCCGAGCTACTTTAATTCCTGCGATTACTGTACCGATTTCTCTTGTTGGTACTTTTGCTTTGATGTATGCCTCAGGCTTTTCATTAAACAACATTAGTTTAATGGCTTTGACGATTGCGACAGGGTTTGTGGTAGACGATACCATTGTGGTGCTTGAAACCATTTCAAGGCGAATGGAAGAGGGCCTTGCTCCCATGCAGGCGGCAATTACGGGGGCAAGAGAGGTCAGTTTTACGGTGATCTCAATGAGTATTTCATTGATTGCGGTATTTGTACCTATTTTACTTATGGGGGGCATTGTGGGACGTTTGTTCCATGAGTTTGCCATGACCTTAAGCTATGCCATCTTAATTTCAATGATGGTTTCACTCACCACCACACCTATGCTGTGCGCATGGTGGTTGAAAAAGAATAAGAAAAATCAGCCAAGCACTGAAAACCTAATAGCTGAACAGACGTCGGAAAATGATGATTATAGTAAAGCTCTTTTGGTTGCATCTGACGATGAATATTTGAAAAAACAGGGCTTATTTGGCCGAATTACCCTGCTATATAAACGTAGTCTGGCTGTCGCATTGCAGCATAAAGCCATGACGATGATTATTTTCATTTTTACGATTGGACTGAATGTTTATTTATATATTGCTGTGCCTAAAGGTTTCTTCCCCCAACAAGATACAGGGGTCATGATGGGATCTTTGGTTGCAGACCAAAATATTTCTTTTGATGCAATGAATACCAAGCTTAAAAAATACATTGCCGTGATTGGAAAAGACCCAGCCGTAGACCATGTGATGGGTACACTTGGAGGTTCCCAACTTAATCGGGCCAATCTATTTTTAGCTTTAAAACCTTTGGGTGAAAGAACAGATACACCAGACCAGATTATGGCTCGTTTACGCAAAGTACTTGGGCATGAAGCAGGAATACGTTTTAGTCTCAGACCTGTGCAGGATATTAATGTGGGAGGCCGCTCAAGCGATGCCAGTTATCAATATACCTTACAAGGTGATGACTTAACCGCACTAAGAAGCTGGACACCACAGATTCAAGCTGCTTTATCTAAACTGCCAGCTTTAACCGATGTATCTAGTGATCAGGATGTGAAAGGGTTAGAAACCAAGCTCACTTTTGACCATGACAAAATGAAAATGATGGGCATAACACAAGCTCAAGCAGATAGCGCGTTAAACGACGCCTTTGGTCAGCGGCAGGTGTCAACTATTTATAACCCGATGAATCAATATCATGTGGTTATGGAAGTTGCACCTGAGTATGCAAAAAGTGTGGAAGCGCTCAACAGTATTTATATACAAGATGCTCAAGGGCAGTCCATCCCTTTATCTACATTTAGTTCATGGAAAGCTGCGAACACTTCTTTGTCGGTCAATCATCAAGGGTTATTTGCTGCCAGTACCATTACATTCAATTTAAATGATGGTTATTCACTTTCAGATGCCACCCTTCAAATTAATAATGCAATGAATGAATTAAAAGTCCCAACTTCTATACGAGGGTCATTCCAAGGTTCAGCAAAAGCTTTTCAATCTTCATTAAGTTCGGAACCATTACTTATTTTGGCCGCAATTGTGGTGATTTATATTGTGCTCGGAATTTTATATGAAAGTTTTGCCCATCCTTTAACGATTCTCTCAACATTGCCATCTGCGGGATTAGGGGCACTCATTGCACTTATACTTTTTAAAATGGAATTTACGGTGATTGCTCTCATTGGAATTTTATTGCTGATTGGTATTGTGAAAAAGAATGCCATCATGATGATTGACGTCGCTTTAACTTTGCAGCGAAAGCAAAACTTAAAACCTGAAACAGCGATTTTAGACGCGTCGGTGCTACGTTTTCGCCCCATCATGATGACAACATTTGCAGCTTTGTTTGGTGCTCTACCTTTGGCTTTGGGCCGAGGGGATGGTGCAGAGTTACATGTGCCTTTGGGTGTATCGATTGTGGGTGGTTTGATCATTAGCCAGATATTAACTTTATATAGTACACCTGTAATGTACTTATATATTGATCAATTAAGCGGTTGGGGAAAACGTAAGTTCCGAAGCCTCATGTCTATTAAACAAATGGGCTTAAAGAAATAAGAGGGTATGTTAATGCATCAAAAAAATCATGTACGGTTTAAACATCTCTCGTTTAATGCCTTGGGAAGCTTGATAGTTATACTGTCTGGTACATTGTCAGGTTGTCAGTTGGTCAAACCGGAACCTGCACCTCATGTGAATATTGGTGCCAATTTTTCTCAGCCTGTACAATATGGTTTAGATATTAAAAAGTGGCAAACCGATGGCTGGAAAATTGCGCTGCCAAGTGACCATTTGCCAAAGGGCGAGTGGTGGCAAATTTTTCAGGATGGGCAATTAAATAAACTCGTTGATCAGTTGAATCGAGAGAATGCCTCGATTGCACAATACGAGGCTCAGTACCGTCAAGCTACAGCACTGCTAAGTGAGGCTAAAGCTGGGACTAGACCCACAGTCACTGGAAATACGTCAGCCACTCGCTCAAAATCTGGCGAAGCATCAGCGACCACAAGTTATGGTTTGGGTGTAAATGCGAGCTGGGAACCAGACTTTTGGGGTAAAGTTCACCAGAATATTTTAGTGAACCAGAATAAAGCCCAAGCGAGCGAAGCAGAACTTAACTCCATTCGTTTAAGTATGCAGGCTCAACTTGCCACCACTTACTTACAGTGGGTGGTACAAGGTTTCCAGCTTCAGTCACAGCAAGAAAGTCTGAATAATCTTAAGAAGTCCTTACAGCTCACCCAAAATCAATATAAAGCAGGCATTGTGGCATCGACTACGGTCGATCAGGCACAAAGCCAATATCAAAGTGCGCAAGCCAATTATACTGACATGCAATTGTCGCAAGTAAAATTACAGCACGCCATTGCCACCTTAATTGGTCAGCCTCAAGACCAATTTCAGTTAACCATGCCGAAAACCTTGCCTTCGTTGCCACAAATCCCAGTTGAACTTCCATCAAGTATTTTAGAGCGCCGTCCAGATGTGGCTGTGGCAGAAAGAAACATGGCAGCAGCAAATGCTCAAGTAGGGGTGGCTAAACTCGCTATTTTCCCAGATTTTAGCTTGGGAGGAAGTTTAGGTTATAAAAGCAGTAAATTAAGTGATTTGTTTAATGCGCCTAATTTTATTTGGTCGGTTGGTCCTACGCTCGCAGCGACACTGTTTGATGGTGGACTTCGACATGCTCAAACTAAACAAGCCATTGCAGCTTATGATGCAAGCGCGGCTTCTTATAAACAAACGGTACTTTCAGCCATTCAAGAAGTAGAAGACAACATTGCTTCTCAAGCTTTACTTTCAAAAGAAGTGAATGAGCAAAAGCAGGGGCTACAGGCAGCCACGCGTGCTGAAAATACGACAATGAATCAATACAAAGCAGGAATGGTTGGGTACTTAAACGTTTTGACTGCCCAAAATACCCGTTTGTCAGCACAAAATAGTGTGTGGTCGCTGATGAGTAAGCAATATCAAACTACCGTGAGTTTGATTAGTTCAATGGGTGGAAGCTTTTAATAAGTTAAATTTATAAAGGTAGATGCTTAAGCTTAGATCTCTTCGGAGGTCTAGGCAGCGATGAGGCTATAAAAGTAGCTCTGTTGTTAGAAAAATATAGAATAAAAATATGAGATAAATAGCGTTGACTCATCACGACTTTAATATGATGTTATTAATTCAGCATCTTCAAAAAAATTAAATAAACATCACCATTTTTTTAAACTTTTAATTGGTCAGAGCAAAACAATTAAGTTTAAAATATGAAGAACTTGTATATAGGATAGTATTTATTAGTTTAATTAAACTTAAAGTCATATAAATCTTGTGAATTCTAGTTTCTTACTTGGCTTGATTTGTACGTTTTTCATCCTGAATGTGGTGATAAAATTAAAATATTACGGCTAATACCTTAATTTATTTTAGAAAAAAAGATAGTAAAGAATCAGTATTTATATATTATTTAACAGACTTCAAAACTAAAACTTTAATCTTGATTTAAGTTCAATTATTTAATTTATGATGCATCTCGATTTCTTTAATGAGTCAGAAAAAAAATCATGACTTCATTTGAGCCAAATCAGAAAATTAAAGAGAGTATAAAAATGAACCAGTTTGTAACAAACACGAATAATATTATTCGTGGAAAGTATCATCCGGAATTTTTGCAGTATGAAGTCTTGGCCGATATTTTTGTCCATACTGCACAAACTCTTCCTGATAAAACGGCTTTAATTGAAGCAGATAAAACGTTGAGTTATGGTGAGTTATATCAGCAAGCCTTAGTCATGGCTCAACATTTGACGATAAGAGGGGTAAAACCAGGTCATATTGTTGGCTTATGGCTGCCTCGCGGTATTGAGCTTTTAAAAGCTCAATTGGCGATTTGTTTAAGTGGCGCAGCATGGCTTCCTTTTGATATGGATACGCCGGCTGACCGTATTGCAGTGTGTCTTGAAGATGCCGACGCGGTAGGAATGATTACTACCGATGAATGGTATGCACATTTAGCTGAAGTACAGCAAACAAAATGGACCAACACTGAACTGCAAAAGCCACTCAGTGAAAATATTCCTTTAGCTAAAACGACCCCAGAACAACCTGCGTATATTATTTATACATCAGGCTCAACAGGTAAGCCGAAAGGGATTGTCATTACTCAAAGAAATATTTGTCACTTTTTACGTAGTGAAAATAATGTTTTGGGTATTCAAGAGCAAGACAAAGTCTATCAAGGCTTTTCAGTTGCTTTTGACATGTCGTTTGAAGAGATCTGGCTTTCTTACTTGGTTGGTGCAACATTATGGATTGCACCTAAGTCGCTGGTCAGTGACCCTGAACGTTTATGCCAAACATTAAAGCAAGAACAGATTACAGTATTGCATGCTGTACCAACATTACTTGCTTTATTCCCAGAAGATGTACCTAACTTAAGAATTATTAACTTAGGTGGGGAAATGTGTCCGGATTCACTGGTTGACCGCTGGGCATTACCTCACCACCAAATGTTTAACACTTATGGTCCAACTGAGACCACGGTTACTGCAAGCCTTGAGTCATTAGAACGTGGCAAACTCGTTACGATTGGTAAGCCTTTACCAAACTATGGCATGTTGGTCATTAACGCTGAAAGAGAATTACTCCCTCAAGGTGAAACAGGTGAGCTCTGTATTTTTGGCCCAAGTGTGGCAGAAGGATACTTAGGTCGCCCTGATTTAACTGCCGATAAGTTTATTCAAAACCCTTGGGCAGAAGGTCCAGATGAACAATCGCTCTATCGTACTGGCGACTTGGCTAAAATTGATGAATTTGGACAAGTACACTGCTTGGGACGTGCGGACGATCAGGTTAAAATTCGTGGTTTCCGTGTAGAACTTGGCGAAATTGAAGCTGCGCTTTGCGATATTGAAGGTATTGGTACTGCGGCAGTTATTCTTCGTCCTGAAGACGGCATTGACCAGCTCATTGCGTTTATTGCACCAGAAATTGATGCAAAACAAGCAATCGAAATTAAAGAACTCCGTCATAATTTAAGCCAACGTTTACCACCTTATATGGTGCCAAACCGTTTTGAGATTATTGAAGAAGTTCCGCGTTTATTGTCAGGCAAAATTGACCGTAAGGCTTTAAAAGCACGACCGCTTACCAGTGTGATTGACCGCAGTGAATCTGACCAACCACAAAACCCAGCGGAAGAGATCTTATTTGGTATTTTAAATCGCTTGTTCCCAAACATGCCGATTAAACTCGATTCAGATTTCTTTGATGACTTAGGCGGCCATTCACTTTTAGCAGCAGTTTTAATTTCAAATCTGCGTGAACACCCAGAATATAGCCATCTTACGATTCAAAACTTATATCAAGCAAGACGAGTTGGTGCGATTGCTGCACTCATGTTAGAGCAACCAACACCGACTGTATTTGATAGCCAAATTGGACAAGATAACCCTCGTAATCAAACGTATAAGTGGTTATGTGGTATTGCACAGCTTGCGACTATTCCGGTTTTAATCTCGATTAACATTTTACAGTGGTTAGCACCATTCTTTACTTATCATTATTTTACAGGTGGAACACGAGATAGTATTCCGTATGCAATCGCGTTGTCTCTATTGGTTTATATCAGCGTTATTATTACCAGTTTTGTCGTTTCAATTTCTGTAAAACGCTTATTAATGATGGGCATCGGTGCAGGGCAATATCCATTATGGGGATTAACCTATTTCCGTTGGTGGTTAGCAGACCGCATTAGCAACATTTCACCAGTCTATCTTTTATCAGGTTCGACTTTACTTAACTTATATTTGAAAGCGCTTGGTGCGAAAATCGGCCATGACGTGACGATTAGTTCAGTACATATTCGTATGCCATCTTTACTTACTGTTGAAGATGGGGTGAGCATTGGTTCTCAAGTAAACTTAGAGAATGCTAAAGTCGAACATGGTCACTTGGTATTAGGTTCAATTCACTTAAAAGAAGATAGTTATGTGGGTTCTTATGCTGTATTAGAAGAAAATACAGTGTTAGAAAAACAAGCTCACGTAAATGCTTTAACTTCAATTGAATATGACACTGTCATTCCAGCCGGTGAAATTTGGGATGGTACACCTGCCAAGAAAATCGGGCATGTGGACGACCAAGAAAAAATGCCAGCGCGTCCAAAATTATCGTTTATTCGTAAAATTGCAGAATATGCATATTATGGAATTAGTGCGTTAATTATTGCATGTCTGTTCTTTATTCCAATTTTCCCAAGCTTCCTGTTGGTCGACTGGTTAGATGCGAACGTATTTAATATTAGTACCAATGACCATTTGCAAATCGCTATTTATTATTTCATTTTAGCTATTCCAGCTAGTGCAATGATGATGATGATTACTGCTGTGATTTCTTCAGCAATACGTAAAATCGCGTTGCCTCGCCTTGAAACCGGAACTTATTCGGTACATGGCAGCACCTATTATCGTAAATGGTTTGCATCTCAAATTTTAGAAACAAGCTTACAAACCTTACACGGCTTGTTCGCTACGATTTATGCGCCAACATGGTTCCGTATGCTCGGTGCGAAAGTAGGTAAAAATACCGAAATTTCTACTGCAAACGGTGTTATTCCAGAAATGCTGACTTTGGGTGAAGAAAGCTTTATTGCCGATGCTGTAATGTTGGGTGATGAAGAAATCAGAGGCGGCTGGATGACTTTGAAATCGACGACTATCGGTAACCGTAGCTTTGTCGGAAACAGTGCTTATATTGCGGATGGTACTGTGTTACCAGACAACGTTTTGATTGGTGTGCAATCTAAAACACCTGATAACGTTGAAATGTACGATGGTCAAACTTGGTTCGGTTCACCGCCATTGTTATTACCTGCACGTGAAGCTGCTGAGAAATATCCAGATCATTTAACATTCTTGCCAAGTATCAAACGCCG
The DNA here is from genome assembly GCF_041021895.1 of Acinetobacter sp. XH1741. Classification (NCBI taxonomy): domain Bacteria; kingdom Pseudomonadati; phylum Pseudomonadota; class Gammaproteobacteria; order Moraxellales; family Moraxellaceae; genus Acinetobacter; species Acinetobacter chenhuanii. The sequence goes on along the minus strand of NZ_CP157428.1, from coordinate 3,440,565 downwards.
TTTAATGCGTGGTTTTATCGAAGGCCTTCGTGTTGTATTACCTGCCGCTCTTGCGATTGGTGTAGGTTATATGATCGTGCTTGAGATTATTGATGTTATTAACAAATACAACATTCCAACTGGTTTGTTGGCTTTAACGCTTGCTGGTTTGCTCTATGGCGTAGGCTGCTTCGTTATTGTTGCATTGTTAAAGTGGATTTTGATTGGTCGCTATAAACCACGTTCAGCGCCAATGTGGACTATGTTTGTATGGTTGAGCGAAGGGATCACAAGCTTATATGAGTCAGTTGCGATTCCTAACTTCTTAAACTACTTAAGAGGAACGCCAATGTTGCCATTCTTCTTGCGTATTTTAGGTGTTCGTATTGGTAAAGATGTCTATATGGACACTGCTGATATTACAGAGTTTGACTGTGTAAGCATTGGTGACCGCGCTGAGTTTAATAGCTTCTCGGGCCCACAAACTCACTTGTTTGAAGACCGTATTATGAAAATCGGACAAGTGAATATCGGTAACGATGTAGTTGTAAATACACGCAGTATTATTTTGTATAACGCCAACGTGAGCAATCATGCAGTGTTAGGTCCATTAACACTGGTTATGAAAGGTGAAAATATTCCTGCTAAATCTGCTTGGATTGGTTCACCGGCTGTGCCTTGGGTTCATAAATAATTCAGTGATGAATTGAAAAAAAGCCTCTGTAGAACAGGGGCTTTTTATTTATTTTAAAACCATTTTTAATGATTTTAAAAGGGATGTAGAAAGCCAAGAATAAGACTAAACTGACTTGCACTAGAACCAACAAAAGAAGTAATGAAAAGGTCTTTTAAAATAGAAAAATCAGTATTTTGACTACGTAAACCAGTTTTTAATTTCTAATATTCATAAGGCTGATTCTTAATGAATTTTTAAAGAAACTACACAGTCATTTTTTTTATTAAATTTAATTAATAAATTTAGTTCATTCATTGAAGTTGATAAAAATGTTAATTGTATAGCTTAATGGAAATTAATAATTAATTTAAATTACAAGGGGTAAATGACATTTTATTTATATTGTTAATTTATTTTTGAAAATTAAAATTAAAAAATTAGATGAAAATTCAAGTTTCTATTTAACATGTATTCTTAATAATAACAATGGCAGGAAGGTAAGATATTAATATTATTGGGATACATTCATACAGAACGGTTTGTACATAGAATACCGCCGTGAAATAAAAATAAGGTGGCTTAATGAGTAATATAGTTGAATTAAAAAAAGTAGCATTGAATTTACATACCGAGAGAAAATATGATAAAGAAATAGAAATATTTGATTCAAAATCGAGAATAAAGGTATTTTTATTACATGCGATTTTGATTTTAACTTTGATAATTTTCAGTGTTCTTAATAATCCAATATATTTGATTCCTTTATTTATAATTGTAAATGGTTTTTTTAGTATTGCTTATCTCCGTGTTTTTATGCATTCAGAAATGCATTGGGGATTAAGTGAAAATAAATTAGTTAAATTTTATTTAAGATGGATAGTATTTGGATTATATCAGGTACCATTTACAGCATACGTATTTGGCCATAGAGCACATCATAGATATGATAATGATTGTCCTGAAGGTGATCAGTTATCTTCTGATAAACAATCAACATATCTTTATGAAAATAGTGGGAAACCAATAAATCCAGTTTTATGGATGTTGCATTATTTGTTTATTTATCAATTTTTTCATCAGATAAAATATGTAATAACTGATGGGAAAAAGAAAGATTTTATTAAACTAGTTTTGCAAATTATAGTAATAATTTGCATAGATATTGCAATATTTAATATAAACAAAATTTTCTTTATATATGTTTTTGTTCCATCAATTCTAGTTTCTTGGCTAGGTTCTGGGATTGTACTTTATATGATGCATAATATCGATTATCAAAAGGCAAAGATACATCATTCAGTTAATTCTTATGATAATTTCTTTAATAAATTTGGTGATAATGATGGTTTACATATTGTTCATTCATTATTTCCATTTTTGCATCCAATACATGCCCCAGAAATTGATAAATTGGTTTATTTAGAATTGGATGAAAAGCAGAAGTTAAAAGAACATTACGTAATAGCATTCTTTAAAAATGTATTAAATTTTAAAAAATAATATAAAGCTATTTATTAATCTAAGAGGATATTGTGAATAAAAGTATAGATAATACCCAGAATATGCTGGAAAATATTGCAGATAATTATTTTGAAGCTGAATTAAAAGGTGATTTTGACTTCTTAAAATTTTATAAAAAAAGGCCAATTATTATTGTTGGTAACCATGCTGGAGGTGGATTGTCTTGGGATAATATAATTTTTGATGCTTTATTTTATCGAAAGACTCAAGAATTACTTGGTAAAAACATAAAAATAAAAAGACTTATTCATCCAACACTTTATAACGATAGTGTAAGACCCTATCTATTAAATAATTGGTGGAAAAAAATGGAATGCTATGAGTGTAATATTGAAAACATGTACAAGCTATGCGAAGAAAATGAAATAATTTATATTTCTCCAGAAGGCGTAGAGGGTCTTAAAAAGGGTTATCACAATAGAGGAAAGTTAGTAAATTTTAGCTCTTCATTTATACATATAGCAAAAAAATTTGATGGCCTTATAGTTCCAAATTGTGTGGTTAATAGTGAATATATATTGCCATATAACTATTCTATAGAAATTTTAAATAAGCTCACAAATAAGTTTACTGGACTACCATTTATCACTATTAGTCCATTGCTTCCATTAATTTTGTTTCCAAAGTATTTTATAGTTTCAATGCCTGTGAGGCTAAAATATAACTTAATGCCCTATATTGATTCAAAAGAACTCAGTCAGGATAATTATGAAAGCAATAAGCTGGATGCTGAAATTATTCGTAAAAAAATAAATGATTATTTATCTGAAAATAAAGAAAAAATAACAGAATCTTTAATTGTGAGTAATATTTTTAGTTTTGGTTCAAGTAAGAAAGTGACATTCAATAATCTTTTTCAATATTTTGTTGAGGGGGAGTTAAATCGTAAGTTAACTAGATTAGAAAAGTTGCAATACAAACTCCCTCTAATTGGGTACTTAACAATTAAACATGATGCAGTAATAAATTAGGAAATTAAAACGATGTGTGGAATTAATGCTTTTATCCCATTTAATGATAATTTGAATATTAATGGGGGAGAAATTATTAAATTAATGAATCATGAATTAAATCATCGTGGTCCAGATGATAATGGAGTTTTTAGAGATGATAAAATAAATTTAGGGCATACTCGTCTTAAAATTATTGATTTAAATGGAGGTAAACAACCATTTTTCTACCAAGATTTAGTTTTGGTTTTTAATGGTGAAGTTTATAACTATGAGGAGTTGAAAGAAGAGCTGATATCACAAAATTATAAATTTAATGAGAATAGTGATACAGAAGTTATGGCTGCTGCATTTTCTTGTTGGGGGATGAATGCTTTAAATAAATTCAATGGAGATTTCTCAGGAATATTATATTCAAAGAAAAATTCTGAAGTAACATTTTTCCGTGACCGAGTGGGCGTAAAGCCATTGTATTACAGCTATTCTAAAAATGGCATAATTGCCTCTTCAGAATGCAAAGCAATTATTAGTGCATTAAAGAATCAAAATGCATCTTATAGGCCTAAAATCTGTAAAGAAGCTCTAATTGATAACATGTTATATGGACATGCATTAGCACCTTTCACTATGTTTGCTGATATTAGTTCTCTTGAAGCAGGAAGCTATATAACTCTAGATCTGAAGAACTCTAAAATAGAAAAAACTAAATACTGGGATTTAGAAGTAGATAATGAATATACGGACCAAAATCTATGCCAAGAAAATATTGCAAGAATTTTAGAGGATTCAATACGATTACGTTGCAAATCTGATGTTGGTCATGGCTTGATGTTAAGCGGGGGATTAGATTCTTCACTCATTGGATATATTTTAGGTAAACAAAATAATAACTGTAAGGCTTATACGATTGGAAATCGAAGTGAGCAAAATATTAAGAAGAGTTTTGTGAGTGGCTCAGATATTGAGTTTGCAAATATTGTCGCAAATGAGGCAGGGCATGAACTATTCATATGTGAAGATATTGAAAATAATTTAATAAATGATTTAAGAGAAATTAGTCTTGCAAAAGATCATGTCGTCACTTTGGCTAATGAAATGGCTATGTTAAAAGTTTTTAAAGAAATTAAAGGCAATGATACCGTTATTTTGTCTGGAGATGGTGCTGATGAAGCATTCTTAGGATATTTTATGATGATCAATAAGAAAATTACGCCTTTTTATTCTTCTGAAAGCAGTAAATATTTATTCGGTATGTTTAATAAAGATTTCTTATCATCAAAACAGGCTGAATCAATAGCTTGGTCAAATTTTGAAAGTCGTCTAAGTGATATTGATGAGCAAATTAAAAAATCTAAACAGAAGCTTATGCACTATCTTCAGTTGAAATTTACTTTACCTTATTTACTAGATCGTGCTGATAGAATTAGTTCTAATTTTTCATTAGAACTGCGTGTTCCATATTGTGACCACAGATTATTAGAATACGTATTTAATGTATCTAATAAGTTAAAGTTCAAGAAAGTTGAGAAAAAACTTCTGAGAGATTCTTTCAAAGAAGAGTTTAATAATGATGTACTTTATAGAAAAAAGAGCGTTTTTCCATATTCAAATTCTGATTATCAAATTAATCTTCTAAGAAGTACAGCATTATCAGTTATAAAAGATTCTGTAGATAATGATGGTATTTTAAGTAAGATTTATAAAACAAAATTTTTATCTTTATTTTTTGAAAATAACTATCTTTTTAACACACTTAAGATGTTTGCTGGAGTTTTTTATATTCAAGCACTCTTATGTCAAATAATATCACTTCATTTTTTAGATGAAAAATATAAATTCTCAATATAAATGGGTGTATCATGATTTTTAATATGTCAAAAAAATTTAATAGTTCTATAGATTCTGTTTGGGCTGTTATTTCTAATCCGAATTTAACTATTGAAAAATATAAATCTTATGGTGCTTTAAGTGTTGATTTAACTAAATTTGATATTAAATATGATATTAGTTTTATTAACTTGGTACGTAAGACAAATTCGCTTGATAATATTGTTCCAAATGTTTTGAAGAAAGTATTAGGTGCACAACAAGAAATTATTCAGAATTCTACTTGGACTAGAATAAGTCCTGATGAAATTGAAGTCGATGTTGAAATTATTATTAAAGGTAAGCCAATCACCTGTAATGCGAAAGGGAAAATCACAACTTTAGAAGAAAATATTTGTTCTTATACATTGGTTTACGATGTAAATTCTAACTTCCCACTAGCAGGGAAATTATTATGTGATTTTTTCAAGAAAGAGACTTTAAAGTTTTCTGAGTTTGATTATCACTTTATTACAAAATACTTAAATCAAGAAGGCTGATGAAATGAAAAAATTTTTAGAAAGATTTAAGTTGATTGATGTTAATTCTTCGGACAGTAAGTTAAATTCTTATTTAAATAATGAAATTGACTCAGATTTAGAAAAATTTGGGGCTGTTTTAATTAGAAATACTCCTATTAATAACTATGAGGATTTAGAAAACTACGGAAAAATTTTTATAAAAAAACCTTATTTAGCGTATGTTGGTGGGGTAGTTCCGCGAAAGAACTATTCAAAATATGTTTTTAACTCCACTGAGTTGAACGGATTATTTAAAATAAAATTACATAATGAGCTTGCTTATCAAGAAAATGCGCCAGATAGAATTGCTTTTTTCTGTGAGCAACAGCCATTAATAGGAGGGGAAACTCCTATTGCTCATGAGAAAGATATTACAGGTCATTTTTCTAATTCATTGAAAAATTTTCTTGAAGAAAAGAAAATTGTTTATATTCGAAGATATTTTTCAAAAGAAAAACTCAATTCTGTTCAGCGGTTATTTTCACCTTTTTTCCTGACATGGCAAGATGCTTTTTCATGTGAAAAAAAGGATCTTGCTGAGTTAAAATGTAAAGAGCTGAATTTGAAGTTTAGTTGGATTGATACTGCTGATACTTTAGAAGTTCGTTCAGAGTTTCCAATATTTGTTAATCATGAAATATTGAATAAAAAAGTGTTTTTCAATCAAATTTTTACACAAAACCATAACAGATATAGTCTGGGTTCGTTAGTTTATTATACCTATAAAGTACTAGGTATTAATTCTGATAATGCCCCAAGAAATACTGTTGTTGATGGCCAAGAAATTGAAAGAAAGGACTTATATAGTTTATACGCAGCATACAACAATGCAGAAAGATCTTTTAAATGGAAAAATCAAGATTTACTCATTTTAGATAATAAACAGGTATTACATGCACGAAATACTTTTGTTGGTAAACGAAAAATTTGTGTGATGATGGGTAACAATTAAAAGGAATTTATATGAAAAATTTTAATGACATTAAAGTTTTAGCTTTTGATGTTTTTGGAACTGTCGTGGATTGGCATTCATCTATTGTTAAAGAGTTGGACAGTATGGGATTGCCAGTTGATAGTAATCAATTTGCTCTAGATTGGAGAGCTGGTTACCGACCTGCTATGGATAAAGTTCTTGCTGGTGAAAGACCTTGGAGTTCTATTGATGACATTCATCGTTCGATTTTAGATGATTTGTTAATAAAATATAACATTCTAGATTTATCTGAAGAGCAAAAAGTTCATTTGAATTTAGTTTGGCATCGATTAGACCCTTGGAGTGATACTATTCAGGGTTTAAATAAGCTAAAAGATAAATTTATTATTTGTGCACTATCGAATGGCAATATTAGATTATTAGTTGATATGGCTAAGTTCTCTAATCTACCGTGGGATTATATTTTTTCTGCTGAAAATTTCCATGCCTATAAACCTTCGCCAAAAACATATCTTGGTGTTGCCGAATTATTGAATGTATCTCCTAATCAAGTTTTAATGGTTGCTGCTCATCATGATGATTTGGCTGGTGCACGTTCTTGTGGATTAATGACGGCTTATATTGAAAGAGCATTAGAATTTGGTAAGTCAGTACAAAAAGATATTTCACCATGTGCTGATAATGATTTACATGCTTCCGACTTATTAGACTTATTTGGTAAGCTGAAAAATTAATTTATTATTTCCCATAAAATGGGCGTTCTTTTTAGCCCATTTTGTATGTAGTTGCTTGACTGAAAATGGCACTACTCTCAATTTTATTTGTAGAATTTAATGGAATTAATAATTGTATAATTTTCAAAGTTTTAAATTAATACAAAGCCTCTATAAATAGAGGCTTTTTATTATGTGTTGGAAGTGAACTTATTTATTCAGTTGCCATAAATGCTTCATGATAAGTAACTTCTCCTGAGGGAATATGTTTGCTGAAACTTATAGCTTGAAAGTATTCATTTGGGACATCAGGTAAATTTAAATCTGGGTAAGATTTAAAACCAAATCGACTGTAATAATTTGGATCACCTAATAGAACGCAACCTTTTCCACCTAATTCTTTCAACTTTTGAAGTGCTGCATTCATTAAAAGAGAACCAATGCCAATTCCTTGTTTATTTGGGCATACAGAAATAGGGCCTAGGCCATACCAGCCAGATTCACCTGACGTGATTGTAACTGGTGAAATAGCCACATGACCTATAATTAAGTCGTTTTCTGTGGCGACCAAAGAAATCGTGAGTTGCTTATGTTTGCGAAGGCTATTCACAATAAATTGTTCGGTGTGGCTAGAATGTTCTGCATTCAGAAACGCTGCTTTGGTTAACTCTTCGATATTTTTAATATCTACGGGTTGTTCATCTCGAATTTTAATGTTCATATTTTTCTTTCTCTTAATAAATAGCAACTTATATCAACGGTTGTCTAGTTGAGGGCGGACAGTCTGGAGTCCTAACAATGTAATTTGATAAGGTTGGCTATTTTTAGACTTGATTAAACGTTTTGCTTTTAGCTTTTTAAATACATCTAAGGAACAATCAGATAGCACGAAACCTTCTCGTGTATAGCATTCAACGAAATAGACTGTGCCTGATGCATTACGTTGGTATTTAATATGTCCGCCTTTGGCAAGGACATGGAGAGTTCGTTGTTCGAACTTTGAAAGATTCATGTTGGAGCCTTGATAATAATCAAACGTGCAAATAGAGGTGATCAGAAACATGACCACAGAAAAATTGCGACATTGATAATCAACTCAATAGTAAAAATTGAGAGTGATTATCAGATGATTACTATCTCCAACATATAAACCTCTTTAAGAAGGGGGATACTTTTATTTAAAGAATATATTAACTGTATATATCACTTAATAACAAATGTTTTTTATATTCATAGAACATTCATTTATATAAAATCAGGCAACAAAAAATTATGTATGAGTTTTAGTAAATGAAAAAAACAATTTTTAGCTTAATTTTCGCTACTTGTGCAGCTTTTTCAAATAGTATTCAAGCAGAAGAAGTTTATTATCAGCAAGAAGATATCGCTTATGCTTTTGAACTAGATTCAATCGAATTTTATTTACCAAGTAAAAGTAAATTTAAAATTACTGCTACCAGAAAACTAGTTGGCGTACCTGAAACAAAGTTTTATACAGGTGATTTTGATAAAGATAATATCACACAATTTCATATGGCTTTTGACTGTTCACATAAGACGATGCAGATTTTAGACTTTATGATTGGTGATAAAAATAATGGTGAACTTAAGTACAAGAGCGATAAAAAGAGTGAAGTAATGAAAGCCACGGGTGATAATGATTTAGCTATGCTTAATTTAGTGTGTGAAAATGCTAAGGCTATAAAATAGTGTCTGTGAATCATAAGGCTAGTTTTTAATATACGTATATACAATTTTTTTGGCGCCCCACCTTTGAAAAAATGAAGTTAAAGATTTAATAAATATGATACCCGTACAAACATTCTCGGTTTTTGCAATTTTTCTGTTGTTTATTGCTCCATTGATTGGTGTTGTACTAACACTAGGTTTATTGGTGAAAGCACTATTCTTTTTGCGAAAGAAGTCACAAAGGCCGGTGAGATTTTTTTCTAAAAAGACATTATTCCTTATGCTAGTAGCATTGATATGTGACCTGTGGGCAGGTTATTTATTTTATATGACTGAATCGGTAAAGTATGAGATTGCTCTTAAGCAGCATTACAAGGAACGTCGCAGCCATTTCGTTTTATCTCAAGATGCACAATATGGCGAACTGTTGATTCCTAAAGGGAGTTTAATTAGTCGTTACGATGCTTTTGACAATGGCGAGCCACAAGTACCCTTTAGCTTACGTGGATTACAGGCGGTACGTTTTCCTCATCCTGTACAGGTTGCAGGAATGTGGGTAACCGCGATGGAGCCTCCTCGAGTGGAATTGGCTTGGGATCAGCATATAGGTCCAGTCATGCGCTTTGATCCTAAGGAAGAAAATGGTTATGGTAAATGGGTGTACGACACAAAGCATCCTACCATTGCGTGTTCTGGTGGAGACATCGTGCTACTTGAAATTCCACTCATTCATTATGATATTCAAAAAGAATTTGGTAAACCTGAGCCTGATGGAGCTAATGCGCGTTTTCGCCCTAGTGAGTGGGGTGTTCACGAATGCGAAAAAGGTCAGGGACCAATTAAAGTTAGTCCTGCATATACTGGGACTGCGCCAAAGAAACCTTGGTTTTATAAATAATGAGTTGTTGAATTGAAAAAAGCCTCTGTAGAACAGGGGCTTTTCTTTAATGTCAGAATTGAATCATTTTTAAGATTCATGTAACGTAATCTGACTAGTAAGTATAATAAAAATAGCCGTATCAATTAGTAAAGCTGATGCAAAAATAATTTTACAAATTAATATTGTTTAATCGATTTTCTAGGTAATTTATAGCATTCTCCGCACGGCCATATTCACCACCAAATAATCCTACTTGAAGTGGCGGCCAATTACTTTTTTCAGTTAATATTTCATTTTTAACTTTTGATAAGATTGAATTATCTGAAAAAATAAAAGACTTAAATTTCCAACCAAATCTTCCAATAGGGGACCAAGCTCGATCAGGATTTTTTACTAGTTGGCTGTCTAAAATAACCAGTGATCTCAAAATTTCGAAATAATCAAAGGAGTATTCATAACTTTTTCCTAAGAAAAAAAGATTATCTAAATAGGGTTGGAGATGAGTGAATAAATATTCACTCATTGGTATGTATTGTCGTTCATGTCCCGGCATTTGCTTGAAAATATTTGTAATTTCTGATGTGGAGTTCGATAATCTTAAACTCAGTGTTTCATTCTCATCATTTCTATTTGATTCATTCAAAGTCGTATTTAAAATTTTGGCGAGTGTTAAATAATTTTTATTTGCTATAGCAGAAATACCTGCAAAGTATTGAAGTAAGATTAAAGGATACCAACGTAATTCTATTAAAATGACTAATCCACTCTGGTTATCTAACAATGGATCTGAAGACAGCTTAATTATTTTTTCTATTAAAGATAAATGTGGAACTTCCCCCCAATAAGCGATTAAAGCTGTTAATATACAAAGATCTCTACTTATTTCTTCATATTTATTAATTTTTTCAATAAGTTGAGGGTAGTCTAGATTCCTTTCATTTAAATTAAATTGTTCTTCATTTGTTTTGGATAAGAATGTTCTAATTTCATCATTAAAAAAGTCTTCAATGGTAATTTTTGAATTAGGAGAAGATAGTAGCTCTTTTAATTTCTTAACTTTATCATCTAAACTTTGTAATGTTCTGGCCTCATTAACATAGGGAATTGAGATTAAATGGTCTGTCCCGATTTGTGTATCGGATGGTTGCTTAAACTCATCAGGACAAAAGAAAATAAAATCTCCATCACCATCAAATTGTCCATAATGTGGAGTTTGTTCAGAATTAGGTGCTTGTGATACCTTAGTGTAAACATAAGACATTAGACTGTTAGCAGTAATAATTCCTAAATCATTAGCAGCTTTACCCAGCATGCCTTCAATCAGGTGTCCAGTGAAAATGGAATGGTTAGGTAAAGGACCACCAGAATCAGCTACAGGTTCATCAGCTTTACCAGCAGTAATAACTTGTCTTGAAAATCTTTTATACATGTCATGGAGAAACCTATTTGCACCAACCTTTGCATCTCTATATATGGCTAATCCACTAAAGCAAGCATCCATAATAAAGAGAATGTGTTTAGCACGAATTAATTCAGCATTTCGAGTAAGCTCATCCCAGCGAATAAATGTTGAAGTATCATTAGTATCTGCATCAAAAGGAACTAAGTAGCCTACATCCCCTCGATAACCTTTTAAGGTGTGACCATGACCTGCGAAGAATATAATTAATCTATCATCAATATTGATCGAGTCAGATGTATAGGAATGATAAGCCTTCAAAATATTAGATTTGGTTGCTTCTTCATCTATAAGTATTTTTACATTTTCTTTTGGAAAATTTAGTTTATTAATTAAAACATCTGAAACTTCTTGAGCATCATTTACTGCATAACCAAGTGGAGATACCTTTTGATAATTATTTATTCCAATAATTAGTGCATAACTATTTGAGTAATCAGTTTTTAATAAGTGGTTTAAATTTTGCATCTAGTTATCAATGTTAGTAAGTCATGATCTGATATTAAAATATTTTTATAAAATAATAAATTTATTATTTTATTTATACTTGGCATCTCCAACTAGCTGTGTTTTCTGCAGTTCTGTAATAGCATTCCATTCAAAATAATTTAAAAGTAAGTAGAAAATTGGCTATAAATTTCCTTAGTAGTTGTTCCATTTATTTTATATTTAGCTCAATACTATTCTTATTCTATGCGAACTCCCAAGACTACATTACTTTACCCCCTTTATAAACCCCCATTTAACAATAACTCACTGATTATTTATCCTTACTTTTTAATGATCTAATTTAAAACAAATGTCATTTTCTATGCTTGACTGCAAAAGGGTTGGGCACTATTCTTTGCCTGCTGGCCACATTGCCAGTCAGTCGTCGCAGACTGAATAATAACTCCCGCATCAGAGCCATTCCTTCTGAGGACTACTCTTGTGTGGTAGCCACTCGTTCCTTTCCCGTAGCGGTAGGACGGGAGAGGGACACCCTCGGGTGTGCTAGTTTGAGTTATTACTAGTCTGCGAACCCTTTCTCGTTCTGCCACCATAATTCTATAAATGTCTGGCAGAACTCCCAATAAAAAGGAGTTGGCTTTGTACATCCATTATTTCTTGGCAGCCTTTGCCAAAAGCTATAACGACACCACATATTTTTTTAACAAGTTTGATCAATATTAGGCGGATTAGACTTTAAATCTTCACGACTAAAAACTTAGCAACAATAAAACTTGAGATGTGCCAAGCACTGTCTTACGGCTTTGCTGTGCCTTTTTTTCTCCCAAAAAAGGCACAGGCTTTTTATATCTCTTTTACATACAACAAAAAATTATTTTATAACGGTAAAACTATGCCAAATTTAACTCTCCCAACACGTGCTTTTGAAGTTGTTAAAAAAGGGATCGATTTATTCCACTACGGTGGCTTTCACATGGTCGGTGTCGACAAAATTGTGAGAGAAACTGAAGTGAATAAAATGACGTTTTATAATTATTTTCACTCTAAAGAACGCTTCATTGATATCTGCCTAATTGTGCAAAAAGAACGGCTGCAAGACCAAGTGGTTGCAATGGTGGAGTACGACCATGACACAAGCACAATCGATAAACTCAAAAATCTTTATGAATTACATACCGACTTAGAGGGGCAGTATTACTTATTATTTAAGGCCATTTTTGAAACTAAAAACAGCTATCCAAACGCTTTTCAGACCGCAGTAAGGTATAGAACATGGCTGACCAATGAAATTTATAGCCAGCTTAGATTACTCAAAGCTGATGTTGCTTTTACTGATGCCAGACTGTTTTTATATATGATTGATGGCGCAATTCTCCAGCTTTTAATGTCAGAACAGGCCGATGAAAATGAGAGATTATTAATGCGCTTTTTAAGACAGTTTAAATAGAAACTAAAGACCACTTTATAATAAATTCCAAATTAAAGGCTTCCAAATAGTGATATTAAAACTAATGGGAAGCCTAAAATTTAAATAACAACTTAGAATGTATTTTTAATAATTACATCATCATAAGGAAGTTTGCCCACGCGAGGGTAAGGCTGAGATGCTGATTTACCCACAGCAATCATTAAACACACCACATGATCTTCAGGTAAGTTAATAAGCTTTGCCATAGCGTCAAAGTCAAAACCATCCATAGGGCAGCTATCTAAGCCATGCTCTTGCGCAAGTAACATCAATGTTTGCGCAAAAATACCAGCACTACGCATCACTTCGTCACGTTGGGTTTGTGGACGGTCACGGTAATATTGGTCAATTGCGCCAACCATAATATTTTGAACTTCAGGAGTCGCGCCATCCCATACACGCTTAGCATCAACTTCCCATGTATTGACTTTGGCACATAACACAATCAGTAAAGATGCTTCTGTAACTTGTGGCTGATCCCAAGCAATAGCGCGAATCTTTTGTCTTAACTCAGCATCTTCAACAATCACTGGACGCCAGTGTTGTAAGTTAAAAGCACTTGGTGCATTTGCTAAAACTTCTTGTAATAATTGCTTTTTGTTTTCTTCAGATAACTGGAAAGCAGGGTCGAAGCGCTTAATTGCACGGCGGTTACGGAGAGCATCAATAACATTCATAAGATTTTCCTATTTCTTGGTTTAACCGTTTTAAAAATAACAAAGTAATGTTTAAAGTGAGTTCATATTAAACTGAATTAATCTCGCAATATCGATAGTTCGCTCGTAAATCAGTTCGGCTGCATGCTTGCAGGCTTGTTCTAAAGGCATAGGGCCATTGGCGAGTGAAAAAGCCGCAGTAACTCCATGCTCATAAAGCGCTTGGTAGCCTTCGCCTAAAGTCCCTGCAATCACAACCACAGGAACATTGTGCGCTTTAGCAATTTGACTCACCCCAAACACTGTTTTGCCGCTTAAAGTCTGTTGGTCAAATTTACCTTCGCCTGTAATCACCCAATCGGCATGAGCAATTTTCTGCTCAAGTTGATTCAGTTCGGCTACCACTTTAACACCAGCTTTAAACGCCGCATTTAAATAACTTTTGGCAGCAAAGCCTAAACCTCCGGCAGCGCCAGAACCTACTTCATCTCGTTTGTCGAAACCCAAAAGCTCAGCAGAGACATCGGCAAAATGGGCAAGGGCTTGGTCAAGTAACTTTACTTGGGCTGGGGAAGCGCCTTTTTGTGGGCCAAAAATATGGGATGCACCGTTTGGGCCGCAAAGTGGATTGCGAACATCGGCAGCCAGTAAAAATTGGGTTTGCTGAATACGTGGGTCAAAGTGTGTTAAATCAATTTTTGATAAGTTGCTTAGAGCAAGCCCGCCTGTGGGTAAAACATTTTTATTAGCATCGAGTAAAACCGCACCCAAAGCACTGAGTAATCCTGTACCGCCATCATTAGTAGCACTACCACCCACGGTTAAAATAATATCTTTTGCACCTGCATCTAAAGCATCCAGTATAAGCTCACCTGTGCCAAAGGTTGTGCTGTGGCAAGCGTCTCGCTCAGACGGCGGGACGAGCTGTATGCCACTGGCTTGCGCCATTTCAATAATGGCGATTTTCTGTTGTTCTAACCATCCCCATTTGGCTTGGACAGGTTTTCCTAGTGGCCCGACTACAGTTTTTTCACGCCATTGACCATTGCAGACTTCTAAAACAGCTTCAATGGTTCCTTCACCACCGTCTGCCATAGGGCATAAAACAGTTTCTACATGCGGGAAAACCGCTTGCCATCCTTTGGCAATCGCTTGAGCTACCTTCAAAGCAGATAAGCTGTCTTTAAAAGAATCGGGGGCAATTACAATCTTCATAAATGCTCTAATACGAATAGATTTCTCATTGTTTTATACTGCTTAATACGAAAAAAACATAGATAAACTCATGTAAGTGTCAAATTTAAAACACTTTCACTCTGTTAAAAATGAAAGCCCATAATGTTTTTATCTGTAAAAAAGAGAACTAATAAATTTTTAACCTATTGTTTTATATGTTTTTATATAAATACTGCGGTGAGCCTGAATGATTGTAATTGGAAAGAATATGGCACATATTATAAGCATGGTTGAGCCAGCTTTTAAAAATGAGCAATAACATAAAAAGCCGACTCTACGAATCAGTTAAGCAGCGGGCAGCTTTGATCAAACCATAATTAAATTGTGATTTCACTGAGCCTGTTGTGCAAAAAATATGAGGATGAAGAAGTGGATAATTCAGAAGAACAAAAGCATATACAGGAAAATAATAGTTTTGCGCGAATTGAGCCATATACTCATCCTGCTGGCGGGTGGGGCGCACTGCTTAGCGTTGCCCGAAACTTAAAGCGACAAGATATTTTAGGCAAAGGCTCAATTACCTTACTTAACATTAACCAGCCAACAGGTTTTGACTGTCCCGGCTGTGCATGGCCAGAAAAGAAAGATGCCCATGCTTTTAACTTTTGTGAAAATGGCGCAAAAGCGGTTGCCTTTGAAGCAACCAGTAAAACAGTGACTCCTGAATATTTCGCAGGTCATACCGTCAGTTGGCTGTCAGAACAAAGTGACTTTTTCCTAGAAGACTTAGGCCGTTTAACAGACCCAGTTCGTTATGACGCTGCAACCGATAAATATGTCCCTATTTCATGGGATGATGCATTTAAGCTCATTGCTCAACATTTACATGCGCTAGACAACCCAGACCAAGCGGCGTTTTATACATCGGGCCGTGCTAGTAACGAAGCCGCATTTTTATATCAATTGTTTGTGCGAAGCTTTGGAACAAATAACTTTCCAGACTGTTCGAACATGTGCCATGAAACCACAAGTGTCGGTTTACTTGACTCGATTGGTTTAGGAAAGGGCACTGTCACTCTAGATGACTTCGATATAGCCGATGCTATTTTTAGTTTTGGGCATAACCCGGGAACCAACCATCCACGTATGTTAGGTACTTTGCGTGAGGTGTCTAAACGCGGCGGCAACATTATTGCGATTAACCCAATTAAAGAACGAGGTTTAGAGCGTTTCCAAGACCCGCAGGCCCCACTTGAAATGATGACCAACGGCAGTACGCCAATTAGTCGTTATTATTTCCAGCCTAAAATTGGGGGTGACTATGCACTCATGTTGGGGATGTTAAAGCACTTAAATGAATGGGATAAAAAAGCAATTGCCTCCGGTAAACCGAGTGTTTTTGATCGAAACTTTATTGCGGTCAATACGGTTGGTTTCGATGAAATGATTGCTGAGGTAGAAAGAACCGAGTGGGCAGATATTTATAAGCATTCAGGTTTATCGCCTGAACATTTAGAAAAACTCGCCAAACTGTTTTTAGACTCTGAGCGTTCAATTTTCTGTTGGGGTATGGGCATTACCCAGCACCGTCACGGAACTGCTAACGTACATATGTTGGCAAATTTATTGTTGGCGCGTGGTCAAATTGGTAGACCGGGTGCAGGTCTTTGTCCTGTTCGTGGGCACAGTAACGTGCAAGGCGACCGCACGATGGGCATTAATGAGTTACCTAGCCCTAAATTACTCGACAACATTGACCGCGTGTTTGGAATTAAATCGCCAAGAAAAAATGGGCATGGTGTGGTCGAAACCATTAAAGCCATGGCTGAAGGCGAGGTTAAAGTCTTTATTGGTTTAGGCGGAAACTTTGCAGTTGCAACCCCCGATACACCATATACCCAAGAAGCACTTAGAAAATGTGCTTTAACTGTTCATGTCGCAACAAAGTTAAATCGTAGCCATTTGGTATGTGGTAAAGATGCGCTTATTTTGCCATGTTTAGGCCGTACTGAAATTGATGAGCAGCTTCATGGCCCGCAAGCAATTTCGGTTGAAGACTCTATGAGTAATGTTCACTTGTCGGCAGGGCGCAATACCCCAATTTCTAAAAATATTTTGTCTGAGCCGGATATTGTGGCAAGAATGGCAGAAGCGGTACTTCCAGACAGTCAGATTAAATGGAAATGGTACATCGAAAGTTATGACCGCATCCGTGACTCAATTGCCGATGTATTTGATGAGTTCCATGACTTTAATTTACGTGTTTATAACCCGGGTGGTTTCCATTTAGAACATCCAGCCAATCAGCACATCTGGAATACAAAAAGTGGTAAAGCGCAGTTTATTATTATGCCACTTGAAGAAGTTTATGCTGACAAAGAAAATCAGTACGCTGCGGCATATACCCAAAGTAAGGTTTATACCTTAATGACCACTCGCTCTCACGATCAGTACAATACAACTTTATATGGCCTCGATGACCGTTACCGTGGTGTGTTTGGTCAGCGCCGTGTGTTGTTTATGAATCAAGCCGATATTGATGAAGCGGGCTTCGAAGCAAATCAGTGGGTCGATATTGAAAGTGTGTTCTCAGATGGCGTGAAGCGTATTGTGCATAGTTTCCGTATTGTGCCTTACAACATTCCGCGGGGCAGCTTGGCCGCTTACTATCCGGAAACCAATCCATTGGTGGCCTTAAGCAGTCACGATAAATTTGCCAAGATTCCGGCTTCAAAAAGCGTTCCTGTCATCTTGCATGCCGGAAATGCACCAGAACATTTTAACTTGGCAACAGCCGTTGACCCTGAAGAAGCCGACAAGAAAGTCAGTAGCCTTTAAGCCAAATGTGACCTTAAAACTTATCATTTAAACAAATGGCGCTCTTAACAAGCGCCATTTCCAAATAAAGGAATTCATTTTGACACCACATTCTTATGGCGTTGAAACCTTACAAGTACAGCGGTTTAACAAAAACGAATCTGAAAATGTTTTAGATCATATTGTTCAAGAATATCCAATTGCGTTGGTCTATAACGGTATTTCTCATGCCGTGATGATGGCAACACCAACCGATGTTGAATTATTTGCCAAAGGTTTTAGTCTTTCAGAAGGCATTTTGACCAGTTTAAAAGAGCTATATACGCTTGATGTGCATCAAAATGAATTGGGTATTACGGTTGAAATGACTATTTCATCGAGAGCATTTGCCGCTTTAAAACAGCATCGCCGCATGATGGTCGGGCGTACTGGCTGTGGTTTATGTGGAATTGAAAGCTTAGAGCAGTTTCAGTTAGATGTTCCTAAAATTACCACACAGGCATCAAAAACATGGCTTGAGCAAATTCCGGCTGCCATTTCTCATTTGAAAGCCCAACAAGAAATTACTGCTTTAACGGGTGGGGCGCATGCAGCAGCGTGGGTCGTGGACGGCCAAATTGTAGCAGTGTTTGAAGATGTAGGTCGCCATAACGCCTTAGACAAATTACTCGGATATTTGGCGCAAGAAAACCATGACACCAGTTTAGGTTTTGTTGTGATGACCAGTCGAGCAAGCTATGAACTGATTCGTAAATGTGCCCAGCTCAACATTGCTTTGCTGGCTTCAATTTCAGCACCCACCAGTATGGCGATTCATTTAGCAAAAATATCTGGGCTAACGTTGGCAAGCTTTTGTAGAGGAGATGGATTTGTTTTATATACAGAGTTATAGAATTTAAAATAGATCACGCCGTATTATCTATGTGAAATCTCTTTTACTCATTTTCACTTTTAAGCTAGGGATAAATTTTATACATTATGATAAAGCTCTAAAGGTTCAGAGTCTGTCTAAATGTCTTGGTTACAATCAATAAAAGAGTGGGCAAAGCGTCTAAAAAAACAAATTATTATGCTTTGGTTTGCGTCAAGACATCCTCAAATGCCAGTATTGCCCAAAATTATTGCAGTGATTGCGGTGGCTTATGCTTTTAGTCCAATCGATTTAATTCCGGACTTTATTCCCATTTTAGGTTTTATAGATGATGCCATTATTTTACCAATCCTAATTTGGTTAGCCGTTCAGTTTACGCCTCAACAAGTCATTTTCGATGCAGAACAACAAGCAAAAGAGTGGCTCGATGCACAGGAAAAAAGGCCACGAAACTATTTGGTTGCTGCGCTTATTATTTTAATTTGGTTCATACTTGCGGTAACGGCGTATTTTTATTTTGGTGGTGGCTTGTAATGAAATTGGAACGTAAAGCCCTGTACTAATTTAATACCCTGAACATTGTACTTTGCTACAACTCAAAGGATAATAACGTTTTTATAAGCTATGGGTTGCAGACAATGAAAATCGTCGCAGATGAAAATTTGGCATTTACCGATTACTTTTTTTCAGAATTTGGCGATATTCAACACCATGCGGGGCGTACCTTAACTCATGCAGATGTAAAAGATGCTGAAGCTTTATTGGTTCGTTCAGTCACGGCAGTAAACGAAAAGTTAATTGAAAATACTGCATTAAAATATGTGGGTAGTGCCACAATCGGTACCGATCATTTAGATATTCAAGCCCTAGAAAAACATGGCATTACTTGGGCAAATGCCGCAGGTTGTAATGCACAGGCGGTTGCTGAATATGTTATTACAGCGCTACTTCATTTAGATGCAAAACTTTTAGAACAACAAGAAAAATTTACTTTAGGCATCGTTGGCCTTGGAAATGTAGGTAAACGTTTGGCCTATATGGCGGGGTTACTTGGTTGGAACGTCATTGGCTTTGACCCATATGTGCAGCTAGATTCAATTGAAAATGTGAGCTTTCAAACTCTATTGCAACAAGCTAATGCTATTTCAATACATGTGCCATTAACCAAAAATGCCGAGCATGCTACTTATCATCTTTTCGATGAAAATGTTTTTGCAGCACTTCCATCTGACACAATTTTAATTAATAGCGCACGTGGCCCAGTCGTGAAAGAAGCTGCTTTAATCGAAGACATTCAACGTACCCAGCGTAAAGTTGTGCTCGATGTATTTGAACATGAACCAGTTATATCAGAAGAACTTCTCAATATGTTGGCTTTGGCAACGCCACATATTGCAGGCTATAGCCTAGAAGGTAAGGCGCGCGGAACTCAAATGATTTATGAAGCATTTTGCCAACAGTTTGGGTTCGATATAAATAAGCGTTTTGAAACCCAGCTGCCTGCATGTGAAGATTATTTTTCAGGTCATGATTTGAAAGCGGTATTAAAGCAAAAACTATCTCAAATTTATGATATTGCTCAAGATGATGCCAATATACGTGCTTGTGTTAAAGATGGCAAAGTAGAGCAAAAGGCATTTGATTTATTACGTAAAGATTATCCGCTGCGCCGTGAATGGGCAGCATATGGGGGGCCAGCGGCATGAGCTTAAGTTATCAACCTACTTGTTCAATTGATGCTTTAAAAGCTCGCGCTAAGCTTTATACCCAAATACGTCAGTTTTTTGCTGAACGTGATGTTATGGAAGTCGAAACACCGATTGTGTCACAAGCAGGTGTAACCGATGTACATTTAGCATCGGTTCAGACTTTGCGTCATATCAATGGTAAGTTGCAGACACAGTATTTACAGACCTCACCAGAGTTTGCCATGAAGCGTTTATTGGCAAGTGGCAGTGGGCCGATTTATCAAATCTGTAAGGTTTTTCGAGACGATGAACACGGGCGCAAACACAATAGTGAATTTACCATGCTCGAATGGTATCGTCCGGGTTTAGACTTAAAAGCCTTAATGCATGAAACAGCCGATTTATTACAAACCTGTTTGCAGCATCGTTTTGGCGAAGTTCGTCCGTTTATTTTAAGTTATAAACATGCCTTTCAAGATCGTTTAGACATAAATCCTTTGCAAGCAACGTTGAAACAACTTAAAGATACTGCAAATCGGGTAGGGTTAAACCTCGATTTGGGGAATGACCGTTTAGCCTATATGGATTTGTTGTTTTCGCACTTTGTTGAGCCAAGTTTAGGTTTTGATGCACCTGTCTTTTTAACAGACTTTCCACCAGAAATGGCGTCTTTGGCAAAAGTAAAAGTAGATGAAGACGGCGAAGAAGTCGCTGCGCGGTTTGAAGTTTATATTGAAGGTTTAGAGCTTGCCAATGCTTACGATGAATTGCTCGACGCAGAGGTGTTACGTTCACGCTTTGAAGCAGATAATGCAGAGCGCGCCAAGCAAGGGCTTCATGTTATGCCATTAGATGAATACTTGTTGGCAGCTTTACCTCGTATGCCAGAATGTTCAGGTATTGCTTTAGGTGTAGACCGATTACTTATGGTGGCAACGGACCAAGTCAAAATTGAAAAAGTCATCGCATTTCCAGCCGAAATTGCCTAAAAACAAATAATAAAAAAGCCACAATATTGTGGCTTTTTTATTTAGAGCTTATTCAGTTTAGGCTTGTTGAATACCTGCAACAACCCAGTCTTGTTGTGAACCAACAGGTTTTACAAAGTGCCAGATTTCAGTAAATGGCTGTGGCAAGCTATTTAAATCTTCACTCACTGTACCTGTAAAGCGTACGCTCACAATGTATTGACCATTTTCAGTCGCACTGTCTACAACCATTGCATTTAAGTTACTAAACTCAGCAACGTCCTGATCTTGGTTCTCCATGATGTCGTTATACATAGAGTTATAAAGTTCAGGGGTTAAGTAGCGGCGAATTTCTTCAACGTTACTTGCACTGTTGATTGACTGAATGTGGTTAAAACGCTGACGAGCAACACGTAAGAAAGAAGCAGGTTCGCTACCATCTGGTAATTGGTTACCGTTACTCGTTGTTGCGCCGCCAAACGGAGCTTGAGTTGCTGTACCACCACCTACAGATTGACCAAAGATATTGGTATCGCCACTTGTATTTGTTGGAGCAGCTGTACGACTCGTCATGTTTTGTCCGTTATTGTTTGGAGCATAAGGATTATTAGCTGCTAATTTTTTTTTTGCACCAAATTTGCGGAATACAAAAAAGGCAACAGCAGCAGCAAGTAATATCCATAACCAACCAGGGATACCACCTTTTTTCTCTTGATGTTGAGCTTGAACAGCTTGTTGCTGGTCATCTGACTGGTTTACACCTGCCTGAGTTGCACGTTGTTCAGTTGATGTTGGTTTATCATCAGCTAAAGCATGTGCTGCAACAGCACCTACGGCAGCACCAGCTACACCAGCCGCAACCATTGAACCAACACCCGGACCAGATCTCTGAGGTGCTGTTGCAGGTTGTTGTACCGGAGCCACTTGACGAGGTTGTTGATATGACGGGCTTGAATATGACTGGCTTGAAGTAGTCGAGCGTGCCATACCGTGGCTTTTACCACCACCAGCACGTTTTGCTTCAGCAAGCGGAGAAATTGCCAAAGCAGCCATTAAAATACCGGTTATCAAGCCGCGCTGGTGTACTTCCATAGGAAATTCCTGTTTAAAATTAATTTGTAATAGTATTTATGCAGTCATTTACACTAAATTTCAACTATAAAAATATATTTTTTTATGTTAATTCATCACTGAGCTGCATAGCTTCAGTCAACGCTTCATGTAGGCGCGCAACGGCAATCACTTGTACACCGGGAATCGCTTTTTGTGGGGCGTTTCCTCTTGGTAAAATGACATATTTAAAGCCATGTTTTGCCGCTTCTTTTAAACGCTCTTGTCCATTCGGTACAGGACGAATTTCACCTGAAAGACCAACCTCTCCAAAAACTGCAAGTTGCTGAGGCAATGCTTTAGTTCTTAAACTCGAAGCACAAGCCAGTAAAACAGCCAAGTCAGAACCTGTTTCAGTAATTTTTAAACCACCTACAATATTGACGTATACATCTTGTCCTGTGGTTTGCACACCACCGTGACGGTGCATAACAGCAAGTAGCATGTTTAAACGGTTTTGTTCAAGGCCAAGTGCGACACGACGTGGTTGTCCTTGGGCATCATCTACTAAAGCCTGAACTTCGACTAAAAGCGGGCGAGTACCTTCACGGCTAATCATAACAATTGAACCGGGAATAGCTTCATCGTAGCGACTTAAGAAAATAGCAGACGGGTTGGCAACTTCACGTAACCCTTTATCGGTCATGCCAAATACGCCAAGTTCATTGACTGCACCAAAACGGTTTTTAACAGCACGAATCATACGATAACGTGAGTCGGATTGGCCTTCAAAATACAGTACGCAGTCCACCATGTGCTCTAAAACACGTGGACCTGCAAGTGCACCTTCTTTGGTCACGTGACCAACAATAAATAGCGCCGTGCCACTATTTTTTGCATAGCGGGTTAATAAAGCAGCAGATTCACGGATTTGTGAAACACCACCCGGTGCAGATTGGAGCGTTTCTGTATAAAGCGTTTGAATCGAGTCCAAAATGGCGACAACAGGTTTTTCTTGCTCTAAAACTTCACAAATCCGCTCAACACAGGTTTCAGCCATGACTTTTAACTGGTCTGTCGGTAGGTCAAGACGCTGTGCACGTAAGGCAACCTGAGACAGTGACTCTTCACCTGTAATATAAAGTGCAGAGCTTTTTGCGCTCGCCATATGGGTTGCGGTTTGCAAAAGAATTGTTGATTTACCAATACCCGGGTCACCACCAATTAGAACAACAGAGCCTGTCACCAAGCCACCACCAAGCACGCGGTCAAATTCGCTAATACCTGTTGGTAAGCGGGTTTCATGAGAAACTGAGACTTTATTTAGCGTTGTAATATTGGCAACTTGACCAGCATAACCGCCAATTTTTGGACGAGCGCGATGGGCAGTAGTGGGTTCGAGTTTGACTTCAGTCAGAGAATTCCATTCACCACACTCTGAACATTGACCAGCCCATTTAAGATGATCGGCACCACATTGTTCGCAACGGTAAACAGTTTTGACTTTGCTCATATTCGACTTCAGTTAGATAACTTCATAATCAGTAAAAAACAGAGTATAGCAAAACGACACCCTGAACGTAGGCAGAACCCGATCATTTTTAAAGGCCTACTTTTCAAGCAGTGTTAAAAAATATTGGAATGCATTTTGCTTTAGCTAGGTTGGGAAATTTTTAGGATATTTACCTATGTCTAATCTTCAGCATCATGATCATGCGGGCGACTTACAGCGTAAGCTGACCAATCGTCATTTACAATTGATCGCTATTGGAGGGGCCATTGGAACAGGCCTGTTTATGGGGTCGGGCAAAACTATTTCATTGGCAGGGCCATCAATTTTATTTATCTATTTAATTATTGGCACCATGATTTTTTTTCTTATGCGTGCTTTGGGAGAAGTTTTACTGTCCAACCTAAATTATAAGTCATTTGTTGATATGGCTTATGATCTGATTGGTCCTTGGGCTGGCTTTTATGTCGGGTGGACCTACTGGGTAAGCTGGGTGCTCGTAGGTATGGCAGATTTAACCGCGGTGACGAGCTATTTGAGTTTTTGGTTACCCAATGGAGTCAGTTTTAGTCCAATAGAACAAGCGATGATTAGTGCGGGCTGTGTTCTCTTTTTATTAGTTTTAAACTTATTAACGGTTCGTCTATTTGGTGAAGTTGAGTTCTGGTTTGCGATTATCAAAATTGTTGCCATTGTTGCTTTAGTTCTTGCCGGTATCTACATGGTCGTGACCAAGTTCCAATCACCCTCTGGTTCTGTGGCAGCTCTATCTAACATTTGGAATCATGGCGGTATGTTCCCTCATGGGGTTAATGGTTTCCTTGCGGGCTTCCAGATTGCTATCTTTGCTTTTATTGGCGTGGAATTAGTTGGAACAACAGCCGCAGAAACTAAAGACCCACACAAACATTTACCTAAAGCAATTAACGCGATTCCGATTCGTGTCATTTTGTTCTATGTATTGGCACTAATGGTAGTGATGTCTGTAACCCCTTGGGATCAGGTGAAAGCAGATCGTAGTCCATTTGTTGAATTATTCTTAATGGCAGGTATTCCAACTGCTGCAATTATTATGAACCTTGTGGTGTTGTCATCGGTGATGTCTTCGATGAACAGCGGTATTTTTTCAACTAGTCGAATGATGTATGGCTTATCGCGTGATGGTCAGGCACCTGAAACTTTGGGACAGTTGACTAAAAGCGCAGTTCCGGCAAATGGTTTAATTTTTTCCTGTGCCTGTATTATGGGCGGCGCTTTATTACAATATTTTGTGCCAAATACGATTGAAGCATTTACCTTGGCAACCACGTTATGCACCATTTTATTCCTGACGGTATGGATTTTGATTTTGGTGTGCTATATCCGCTACCGTAAGTTATCTCCTGAACTGCATGAAAAATCGAACTTTAAAATGCCGGGTGGGGTAGCGATGAGTTATGTGGTTATTGCTTTCTTCTTATTTACCATTGCGATTTTAAGCCTTGAAGCAGACACGGCGAAGTCGCTTATGGTCAGCCCAATCTGGTTCCTTGTTCTTGCAATTGGTTACTTTGGTTTTTATAAGTCAAAAATAAAACGTAATTTTATCGAAGAATAAAAAACTTAAAAGTGAAATATAACAAGGCAATCAATCAGATTGCCTTTTTTTAATTGAAAAATCAAAGTGGTTCAAGTCTTATTTGTAGACTGGAAGGTGCGTTGTATTGCTATGTTCTTGTGCGTATTATCGGATTTAATTGTATGTGGCTTGAAATTATCAGCAATACAGACAAAAATTGGTTAGCTGAAAAGTTGTCAAAAAATATACATTTAAAAGATACCTGCAAATGGTGCGATATCGTCTTTTTGATTTGAATTTAGCTAACGGACTAAAAAAATTACTGGAGTGTATTCATAAAATGTCGAATCAAAATCTGAGCGACCCTCATGAACAAGGTGAGCTCCATCGTAGTCTTTCTAATCGGCATTTACAGCTGATTGCGATTGGTGGTGCCATTGGTACCGGATTATTTATGGGATCAGGTAAAACAATTAGTCTTGCCGGCCCATCTATCTTATTTATTTATCTGATTATTGGTGTAATGGTGTTCTTCGTCATGCGTGCGCTTGGCGAATTACTGCTTTCAAATTTGGCCTATAAATCATTTATCGACTTCACCACAGATCTCATCGGCCCATGGGCGGGTTATTTTGTTGGATGGACCTATTGGTTGTGCTGGATCACGATTGGTATTGCCGACCTTTCTGCAATTATCTATTACCTGCAATTTTTCAATAACGGACAGCCTTTCTCTCCTGTTGAAGGAGCCATGATTAGTGTTTCCGCTATTGTATTTATTATGGGCTTGAACTTGTTAACTGTACGTCTGTTTGGTGAGTTAGAGTTCTGGTTTGCACTTATTAAGATTCTTGCAATTATCATTTTAATTGCTGTCGGTCTGTGGATGATCTTTACTGGTTTTACTTCTAGTACGGGTGAAGTTGCTTCATTTACTCATCTTTGGGCAAATGGAGGTTTCTTCCCAACTGGGGTGCATGGTTTCTTGGCAGGCTTCCAGATCGCAATCTTTGCTTTTGTAGGGGTAGAGCTGGTAGGAACCACGGCTGCTGAAACAAAAGACCCTCAACGTAATTTGCCTAAGGCGATTAACTCAATTCCAATTCGTATCATTATTTTCTATGTGTTGGCATTGCTTATTGTTATGTCGGTAACACCGTGGAACAGAATTGATCCGGCCATCAGTCCGTTTGTGAACTTGTTTAGCCAAGCGGGTATTGCCGCAGCAGCCATCTTGATGAACTTAGTGGTGTTGTCATCGGTAATGTCATCAATGAACAGTGGTGTATTTTCAACAAGTCGTATGTTGTTTGGTTTATCTCGTGAAGATCAAGGGCCAAAAGCTTTTGGTAAACTAAATAGACGTGCAGTACCAGCAAATGCATTATATTTCTCTGCTGCGTGTTTGTTGTTAGGTGCAGCATTACAGTATTTTGTACCAAACACAGTTGAAGCCTTCACACTTGCAACAACGCTTTCAACCATTCTGTTCATTTGCGTGTGGTTACTGATTATCTGGAGTTACATCCGTTATTACACAACACGTCCTGAACTCCATGCAAAATCAACATTTAAATTGCCGGGTGGTTTATTTACCTGTTGGATCACGATTATTTTCTTTGTGGGTATGATTTACGTGTTGTCTTTAGAGCCAGACACGTTTAAAGCACTTAAAGTCAGTCCAATCTGGTTTGTTATCTTGATCATTGGTTATTTCTTCTTCTATAAACCACGTCATAAAAAGTAATTAAATTGATGTGCTTATGACGAAACGCTGGCTGAAAAGCTGGCGTTTTTTATGCATATTGTTTTTCTCTTTAAGTTTACTCTTTAGCCGCCTGCATGATCACGGTATACTGCATCGAATTGTTTAAATCAGGTGCTCAGATGCGTCGTGTCATTTGCCTCATCAGTTTATTGAGCAGCGGTATTTTGCTTACAGCTTGCGGTCAGTCAGGAGCATTACAGCTACCTTCTGATCCAAATTATGACCACCGTGCAAAATACTTGCTCTATCGTAATAAAGAATCAAAACAAGTTGTGCAAAAGGATGAACAGGCTGAACAGCCAGTCGAGTCATCATCAGCTCCAACCCAAACAACTTCACCTTAAGCTTTGAAATAAGGACACATTCATGAGTTTCACCCGCATTAATGGAGTATTGCATGCAGAGCAATGTTCTCTAGAGCAGCTTGCGCAGCAATTTGGCACACCGTTATATGTTTATTCAAAAACAGCTTTTGAAAAACATTATTTAGATATGGACCGTGCCTTTGACTTTATTGATCATCAAATCTGTTTTGCGGTGAAGTCTAACTCAAATTTGGCTGTTCTTAGTGTCTTGGCAAAACTTGGTGCGGGTTTTGACATTGTGTCTGGTGGTGAGCTGGCACGTGTTTTAAAAGCGGGTGGGGATGCTTCTAAAATTGTATTTTCAGGTTTAGGCAAAACTGAAGTTGATATCGAAACATCATTAAATGTAGGAATTGCCTGTTTTAATGTTGAATCTTATGCAGAGTTAGATCGCATTCAAAAAGTAGCTGCTCGCTTAGGTAAAAAAGCGCCGATTTCTTTACGTGTAAATCCGGATGTCGATGCAAAAACTCATCCTTATATTTCTACAGGCTTAAAAGAAAACAAGTTTGGTATTCCAAGTGATGCGGTTTATGAAACCTATCAATATGCAGCTTCTTTACCTAACCTTGAAATTGTAGGTATTGACTGCCACATTGGTTCGCAGCTTACTGAAACTAAACCATTTGTCGATGCTTTAGACCGCGTTATTGTGATGATTTATGAGCTGAAAAAACTTGGCATCAATCTTAAGCATATCGATATTGGTGGTGGTTTAGGGGTTTGTTATAAAGATGAAACACCGCCAAGTGTTGAAGAATATGCAAACTCGATGAAACCTGCTTTAGAAAAATTAGGCTTGAAAGTTTATATGGAGCCGGGACGTAGCATCAGTGCAAATGCAGGTGTACTTTTAACTAAAGTTGATTTGCTTAAACCAACGACACATCGTAACTTTGCCATTATTGATGCAGCAATGAATGATTTGATTCGCCCTGCTTTATATGAAGCTTGGATGGATATTCAGCCTGTTGTGCCACGTACCGATACCGAAGAAAAAGTATGGGATTTGGTGGGTGCGATTTGTGAGACAGGTGACTTTATTGGTAAAGACCGTTCACTCGCATTACAAGAACATGATTTGTTGGCTGTGCTCGGCGCAGGGGCTTATGGCTTTGTGATGAGTTCAAATTACAACACGCGTGGCCGTGCCGCAGAAGTCATGGTATCAGGTGAAAAGAGCTATTTAATTCGTGAACGTGAAACGGTTGAGTCGCTTTGGGAAAAAGAACGTTTATTGCCTGAGGAGTAAATAAGATGCTATTAGAATTTACCAAAATGCATGGTTTGGGCAATGATTTCATGGTGGTTGATCTAATTAGCCAAAGAGCTTATTTAGATACAGCAACCATTCAACGTTTGGCAGATCGACACTTCGGTGTGGGGTTTGACCAGCTTTTAATAGTTGAACCACCAGATTTACCAGAAGCTGACTTTAAATACCGTATTTTCAATGCAGATGGTTCTGAGGTTGAACAATGCGGTAATGGCGTTCGTTGTTTCGCGCGTTTTGTACATGAACGTCATTTAACCAATAAAACCAACATTACCGTACAAACCAAAGCAGGTATTGTAAAGCCAGAGCTTGGGCAAAATGGTTGGGTACGCGTAAATATGGGCTACCCAAAGTTTCTACCAAATGAAATTCCATTTGTTGCCGAAGAGCCAGAAGCTTTATATACCCTTGAGTTGGCAAATGACCAAAACATTAGTATTGATGTAGTCAACATGGGTAATCCTCATGCAGTCACTATTGTTCCAGATGTGTTAACTGCTGATGTTGCTGGTATTGGTCCACAAGTCGAATCACATAAACGTTTCCCAGAACGTGTGAATGCTGGTTTTATGCAAGTGATTGATGAAAAACATGTTCGCTTACGTGTATTTGAACGCGGCGTGGGTGAAACACTAGCTTGTGGTACAGGGGCATGTGCTGCTGCGGTAAGTGGTATGCGCCGTGGTTTGCTTGCTAACTCAGTTGAAGTTGAACTTGCCGGCGGTAAGCTACAAATTGAATGGCAAGAAGGTGATGTGGTCTGGATGACTGGTCCAACAACCCATGTATATGATGGACGTTTGGATTTACGTTATTTCCAAGGTTAATCGCATGACCTAACTAGAAGCCTCTTTCATCAGTTAAAGTGATAAAAGAGGCTTTCTTTTATATGTACAATAATTTTTAATTTCATGACTTTATAAAAATATGAATAATTTAATTTTCTTACCCGGCGCCTCTGGAAGTATTCGTTTTTGGCATCCCTTAATTGAAAAACTACCTCAGCAGTACCGTACAAAAATTATTGGTTATCCCGGTTTTGGAGATACACCCGAATCTCTTGAAGTGAAGAGTTTTGAAGACCTAACAAATTATGTGGTCGACCAAATTAATGAAGAATCTGTCATTGTTGCGCAATCTATGGGTGGGATTTTTGCCGTTGCCGCAGCGCTACAAAAACCTCAATTGGTAAAAGGTTTGGTCTTGATTGCAACTTCGGGTGGAATCAACCTTGAACCATTTAATGTACAAGACTGGCGTGAAGCATACCGCCAAACATTTTTAAAATATCCAAATTGGTTTGTTACCACTAATGCTAACTACGAAAAGTTTTTGTCAGATATAAGCATTGAAACTTTATTAATCTGGGGTGATAGCGATCCTGTGAGTCCAGTTCAGGTGGGCGAATATTTAAATAAAAAGTTTGAAAAGTCGACTTTATATATTGTGAAAGGTGGGGACCATCAATTAGCAGAAAAACATGCCGATGAAGTTGCAGAACAAATAGAAAGTTATTTAAGAAAACTCAATGTAGACCGTTAAGTTGTAAAGCGTGCTATATATCAGCACGCTCTTTAAAATTTATCTTTTACTTAACGCCAATTTCAAAGCAAACAATACAAAAATACTGCCTGTAATTCGGTCCATATATTTCACAAACTTAGGTTGTTTTAGATAACGTGACAGCTGTTGCATAGCTAAAATTAATAGACTTGACCACACTATTCCAATCACTACATGAATCATTACAAGCCCCATTACCCAAGTCACAGCTGAGGCTTGCGCTGGAATAAACTGCGGAAGAAATGAAATATAAAAAATCCCAACTTTGGGATTGAGTAAATTGCCAAAGAAACCTTTAATGAACCAATTCTCTGAAGTAGGGCGATTTGAATGATTTTCCTGTATACCTGCGAGCTGACTACGCGGTTTTAAAATCATATTTAAACCCAGCCATGCGAGATAAGCTGCTCCCATCCATTTCAATATATTGAAAGCTAAATCAGATGCCATAAGTAGGGCGCCCAGACCACAAGCAACCACAACTCCCCATGCGATACAGCCGAGACTAATTCCAAGCGCGGCTTGAAACGCTTTAGTTTTACCTTCAAGTGTAGCGGTGCGAATAATTAAAGTTGTATCTAAACCAGGTGTAAGCGTCAGTAAAATTATGGCAATGAAGTAAGGAATGAGTATGGTGGTCATGGCTCAGATTTCCGATAAATACTTGAGATGAATTGTAATAGATAAGTCAGTTAGTCGTTATAGTATGCGAGATGAAATTTTCCTGATCTAACAGTTTTTGGTACACTCAAAAAAATGGGCAAATAAATGGAGAGCAATTTGGATTTTGCATTACAACTGCTCTCGATGTGGTTAAAAGAAAGAAAAATTCAAAACCAGTCTGAGCATACAATCACGGCTTATGAGCGAGATGTTAAAAGCTTTCTTGAGTTCTGCGAGCATAAAAAAGTTGAGTTAAGAAATGTTGAAGCTTCCGATTTACGCGAATATTTAGCCCAGCGTGTTGAACAAGACCAGTTAAGCTCAAGTAGTATGCAACGTCATCTCACTTCTATTCGTCAATTTATGAAGTGGGCAGAACAAGGCAAATATCTAGAAATTAATCCCACTGATGACTTTAAGTTAAAACGTCAGCCTAGACCTTTGCCGGGCATGATCGATATAGAAACAGTTAATCAAATTTTAGATCAACCGATGCCGGAAAAACCAATTGATCAGCAGCTTTGGCTACGAGATAAAGCCATGTTGGAACTACTGTATTCAAGCGGTTTACGACTCGCAGAACTACAAGGCTTAACGATTAAAGATATCGATTTTAATCGCCATCTTGTTCGTATTACGGGTAAAGGAAATAAAACCCGTATTGTACCTTTTGGGAAAAAGGCGAAAGAAAGCTTATTGAATTGGCTCAAAATTTACAAAATCTGGAAAGGTCATTTTGATCAAAATGCTTTTGTTTTTATTTCGCAGCGTGGTGGTGTACTCACTCCTAGGCAAATCGAGAAGCGTGTAAAACTTCAGGCACAAAGAGCAGGTGTAAATGTCGACTTACATCCGCATTTATTAAGGCATTGTTTTGCCAGCCATATGTTATCAAGTAGTGGTGATTTAAGATCGGTACAAGAAATGTTGGGTCATAGCAATTTGTCGACTACTCAAATTTATACCCATATTGATTTCGATCATTTGGCACAAGTTTACGATCAGGCTCATCCGCGAGCGACTAAGCATTAAGTCATTTCAGGCAAATGTTTTATGAAAAAGTTACTTTTATTGAATGAAGATAGATGAATGTAGAGATCATTTGTATTTTTTTACATATTTGTTTAAACAAAATCAGTGAAATTACCCAATTGACCATTTTGATCTTTGTACATTTTGTCGACATATATGGTTTCAAAACTACAAATTTTGACTCATTTTCAAAAGACTTATACTTCTTACTCATAAGGTAAATAAGATAAAAAGATAATAAAAATCAAAGTATAAAATAGACTATAAAAAGAATAAAATAGCGGGCATTAATAGGTAAAAATTTTTTTATGAACTGGGCATTTCATCTTTTTTATAGCGGTAGCGGAAATTGTGACTTGACCGAAATGCCAAACACATTGCAAGATAGGGTACCTAAAAAATTTTAATCGAAGAGTTAATATACTTTTCTCAACATTTACTTTTGCTAGAACAGCCGAGGATTACATGAAGGCTCTTGTTGCTGTAAAACGTGTGGTTGATGCCAACGTTAAAGTTCGTGTTAAGCCGGACAATAGTGGGGTTGACCTTACCAACGTTAAAATGTCAATTAACCCATTTTGTGAAATCGCAGTGGAAGAAGCGGTTCGCTTAAAAGAAAAAGGAACAGTATCAGAAATCGTTGTTGTTTCTGTTGGCCCTAAAGAAGCTCAAGAACAAATCCGTTCTGCAATGGCTTTGGGTGCAGACCGCGGTATTTTAGTTGAAACCACTGACGAAATTGGCGCTCTAGAAGTTGCTAAAATCTTAAAAGGTGTTGTTGACGCTGAAAAACCAGAACTTATCCTTCTTGGTAAACAAGCAATTGATGATGACTCTAACCAAGTAGGCCAAATGCTTGGTGCATTATTAGGTGCTGGTCAAGGTACGTTTGCTTCTGAAGTGAAAGTGGATGGCGGTAAAGTACAAGTAACTCGTGAAATCGACGGTGGTTTACAAACTGTTGAGCTTGCACTTCCTGCAATCATTACAACTGACTTGCGTTTAAACGAGCCACGTTATGCTGCATTGCCTAACATTATGAAAGCTCGTAAAAAACCGCTTGATACAAAATCTCCTGCTGATTATGGCGTTACAGCTGGTACTAAGCTTAAAACTGTTAAAGTTGAAGCTCCAGCAGAACGTAAAGCTGGTGTACAAGTGAAATCTGTAGATGAGCTTGTTGAAAAATTGAAAAATGAAGCGAAAGTGATCTAATACGGAAGGATAAAATCATGAGTATTTTAGTTATCGCTGATCACAACAACCAGACACTTAATGGTGCTACTTTAAACGTTGTTGCTGCAGCTCAAAAAATCGGTGGTGATATTACTGTATTAGTTGCTGGTTCAGGCGCTCAGGCAGTTGCGGACGCTGCTGCTAAAGTTGCTGGCGTGAGCAAAGTATTGCTTGCTGACAACGCGGCTTATGCAAACCAATTAGCTGAAAACGTAGCTGGCTTAGTTGCTGACTTGGCTAAAGGTTACAAATACGTTTTAGCTGCTTCTACAACAACTGGTAAGAACATTCTTCCACGTGTTGCTGCGCTTCTTGATGTAAGCATGATCACAGACATTATTTCTGTTGAATCTGCTAACACATTCAAGCGTCCAATCTATGCTGGTAACGCGATTGCAACTGTTCAGTCTGACGAAGCAATTATTGTTGGTACTGTTCGTGGTACAGCATTTGATCCAGTTGCTGCAGAAGGTGGTTCTGCTGCTGTTGAAACAGTTGGCGAAGTAAAAGATGCAGGCATTTCTAAGTTTGTATCTGAAGAAATCGTTAAACTTGATCGTCCAGAATTAACAGCTGCTCGTATTGTTGTATCTGGTGGTCGTGGTGTAGGTTCTGGTGAGAACTACCACAAAGTACTTGATCCATTAGCTGACAAGCTTGGTGCAGCACAAGGTGCTTCACGTGCAGCAGTTGATGCAGGTTTCGTACCTAACGATTTCCAAGTTGGTCAAACTGGTAAAATCGTTGCACCTGAGCTTTATGTTGCTGTAGGTATTTCTGGTGCGATCCAGCATTTGGCTGGTATGAAAGATTCTAAAGTTATTGTTGCAATCAACAAAGACGAAGAAGCGCCAATCAACAGTGTTGCTGACTACTGGTTAGTTGGTGATTTGAACACTGTGGTACCTGAGTTAGTAAGCAAGTTGTAATTTACAGCTTGTCACTTATTCGAAAAATGCCCTTGTGCTATAACTAGCCAAGGGCGTTTTTTATTTAGATCATTACTATGAATATTAACTATTCTTCTTCCATAGAAGCTCATCAACTGCATCAATCGCTTGTAAGATTGGCAAGAGCGGATATGGCACGAGATTATT
Organism: Acinetobacter sp. XH1741; assembly: GCF_041021895.1. Lineage (NCBI taxonomy): Bacteria > Pseudomonadati > Pseudomonadota > Gammaproteobacteria > Moraxellales > Moraxellaceae > Acinetobacter > Acinetobacter chenhuanii. The sequence continues at coordinate 3,406,165 of NZ_CP157428.1, read as the reverse complement.
TATGTATTCGATCGACAAACCAGCATGGACTTTCAAATATTAAAGTAAACCAGTTACACATGGTTTTTATTTTGTATGGCCAACAACAATTAAATATTCAAACAAAGCAAATCAGTCTTAATTCGGGCGACCTCTATATTATAAAACCCGATACGATTATCGATGCAGTGAACTTACCTGACCCTATAACGGGTGAATATCTCACTATTCTTGTACCTATGTGTGAAGAGGTAATACAAGCTGCACAGATGATTTGGGCGAAGCCCGTAGTTGACAAAACTGAAGCAATCTTAAAGTTTACCATTGATGATTTCGCAACATCTTTAGCTGAATGGCAAATGGCTCTGTTTAATCAGGATGTGGTGAAAGCCCGCTTATGTATTACTTCCATACTGGTACAGTTATGCCAGCAGCGTTATTCAGATGTGCTAATTGTACCACCCCCTAAATTGACAAAAATCATTCATGATTGGGTCGTAGAAGATCCACAGCACGCTTGGCAATCTAGCGAGATTGAAATGCGTTTAGGCTTAAGCAGTGCAACACTGCGCCGTAAGCTGAGCCATGAAGAAACATCTTTAAGAGAAACGATTACTCAGGCACGCCTTGCTTATGCACTTGAGTTGTTATATTCGAAGAAACTTCCTATGAAGACCATTGCAGCCAAATCAGGATATCAATCGGTTGCTATTTTTCGTGAACGCTTTATGCAGCGTTATGGGGTAGATCCTGCTGTTTTAGCTGCTGACTAAGCTAATTTGAGCGTTTCTTATCGCTTATTGAGCGATTTAAATAGATAAAGGCTAGTAGAGTTTAAGTATTAAAATACGAAGGACTCTATGATGAAATCATTAACATCACTTGCCATATTATTGCTCTTGGGCGCGAGTACAGTTATCCATGCTGAACAAACGCCAACCGTACATCAGGTTGATGGTTACTTTTTGCAGCCAATAGGAAACCTTAAAGTAACGGCATTGTTTGATGGCGAACTGGGACTGCCTCGGAGTGATTTACTGGGTATTTCAGCTGAAAAAGCCAATCAACTGTTTGCAGAAAATTTTGTCCCTGTAGACGAGCATAATCATATTGTCACAGATTTCTCTGCTTATCTTGTGCAAACACCAACACAAAATATTTTAATTGATGCAGGGACCGCAAAATGTTTTGGGCCTACCTTGGGCCATGTACCTGAAAATTTAAAGAAAGCAGGCATACAGCCTGAACAAATAGATACGATCTTAATTACACATGCCCATCCAGATCATTTATGCGGTATTACCCTTAATGGCAAAATGGTTTATCCAAATGCGAAAGTTTATCTAGCTAAAGAAGATATCGACTTTTGGACCTCTTCTGCAAATGAAGCAAAAGCCACTGACTTTTTTAAGCCAATTTTTAAAATGACACGAGATGCATTACAGCCATACCAAAAAGCAGGACAGCTAGTTGCTTTTACCAAATCTTCTTTTAACGTACCAAATGTTCAACTCATCGTGACTCATGGTCATACGGAAGGCCATTCTTCATATTTAGTAGATGGCAAAAATGGTCAAAAGTTCTTAGGCTTAGGGGATGTTGTGCACTATGGTGCAGTACAGTTTCCTTATCCGGATGCAAGCTATAAGCCCGATACTGACTCGAAAAGTGCAATAGCTGTTCGTAAAAATATTTTTGAACAAGCCTATAAAAACCAATGGTGGATAGGTGCTGCACATGTGGCTTTCCCTGGCATTGGACACATTGGCAAAGGTCCTAAAGGCTATCAATGGATACCAGCTCAATATCGTGCTGTAAACTAATGCTTGAAAGAAATGAAAAGAATCGGAAATTTGAAGTGAACTTGCAATTTTGAACTTAAATACTGTTGGTTAAAGCTAAAACGAAAAGTTCTATGATTTAAATAGATGAAATGTGTCCTAAAAAGGGCACTTTCATGTTGTTTATATTTTGCTCGAATAATTGAGTTTTAAGAAATACATTTAAAAGCAGAAATCTATAATTTTAACTTATTAATTCTAATAGAATTTTTATTGTAAAAAAATGCTATTTTAAGATCGCTAAACTCCCAGTTAACAAGCAGTTTATGCTATAGTATACAGCTATATTTTTTTCGATTTTAGTTCACTTTCCGGAACTAAATTTTTTGCAAGATCAAGACATATAAACGGATAGAAATATCTATCTGTAAGAAGGAGTATGCATGAGCGTATCGGAAATCCGACCGATTGCCATTGAGGACGAACTCAAGCATTCATATTTAGATTACGCGATGAGTGTAATCGTATCTCGTGCATTGCCGGATGTGAGAGACGGTCTTAAACCTGTTCACCGTCGCGTGCTTTTTGCCATGCACGAATTGGGCAATGACTATAACAAAGCCTACAAGAAATCTGCTCGTGTCGTTGGGGACGTAATCGGTAAATATCACCCGCATGGTGACTCAGCTGTTTACGAAACTATTGTTCGTATGGCACAAGACTTTAGCTTACGTTATTTATTGGTTGATGGTCAGGGTAACTTCGGTTCGATCGATGGTGATAGCGCCGCGGCAATGCGTTATACCGAAGTCCGTATGACTAAGCTGGCACATGAGCTTCTTGCAGATTTAGAAAAAGACACAGTTGACTGGGAAGATAACTACGACGGTTCTGAACGCATTCCTGAAGTGCTTCCGACACGTGTTCCAAACTTGTTAATTAATGGTGCTGCCGGTATTGCTGTAGGTATGGCAACCAACATGGCGCCGCACAACATGACAGAAGTTGTGAATGCATGTTTGGCATATGCCGATAATCCGAATATCTCGATTGAAGGATTGATGGAATATATTACCGGTCCTGACTTCCCTACAGGCGGTATTATTTACGGTAAATCAGGTATTGTTGATGCCTACCGTACAGGTAAAGGTCGTTTACACATTCGTGGTAAATACCATTTCGAAGAAGACGAAAAAACAGGTCGTACAACCATCGTCTTTACCGAAATTCCTTATCAAGTGAACAAGGCACGAGTTATTGAACGTATTGCCGAGTTAGTTAAAGAGAAAAAACTTGAAGGTATTTCAGAGCTTCGTGATGAGTCTGACAAAGAAGGTATGCGTATTGCAATTGACTTGAAACGCGGTGAAAACGCAGAAGTCGTTGTAAACAACCTATTCTTAAATACTCAGCTTGAAAACTCATTCAGCATCAACATGGTTTGTCTAGACAATGGACAACCAAAATTGATGAATCTGAAAGATATTATTGCGGCATTTATTCGTCACCGCCAAGAAGTTGTAACACGCCGTACCATGTTCGAATTGCGTAAAGCACGTGAACGTGGTCATATCTTGGAAGGTTTGACAGTTGCATTAGCCAATATTGATGAAATTATTGAAACGATTAAAACTTCTGCTAACCCAGCTGAAGCGCGTGAGCGTTTACTAGCAGGTGAGTGGGCAGGTGGTGGTGTTGTTTCATTGCTTGAAAAAGCTGGCGCAATTTCTGTTCGTCCAGATGAAATTGAAGGTGAAGATCCAAATCGTCCATTTGGTCTAAGCGATTCAATTTATCGTTTATCACCAACACAAGTTGGCGCAATTTTAGAATTACGTTTACACCGTTTAACAGGTCTTGAACAAGACAAGTTACATGCAGAATATACTGAAATCTTAGGTCAAATTGCTGAACTTACAGCGATTTTAAATGATTTCAATTTATTGATGGCTGTAATTCGTGAAGAGTTAGCGCAAGTACTGCAACAGTATGGTGATGCACGTCGTACGGAAATTATCGAATCACGTATCGATTTTAGCCGTGAAGATTTAATCCCAGAAGAGCAAGTTGTATTAACGGTTTCACAAACAGGTTATGCAAAAACTCAACCACTGTCAGACTACCAAGCTCAGCGCCGTGGTGGACGTGGTAAGTCTGCAACTTCAATGAAAGATGATGACTTTATTCAACATCTCATTGTAGCTTCAAACCATGCGACTGTGCTGTGCTTTACTAACGTAGGTAAAGTATATCGTCTTCGCGTGTTTGAAGTGCCTCAAGCATCACGTGGTGCAAAAGGCCGTCCGATTGTGAACTTGTTGCCTTTAGATGCGAATGAAACAGTAACTGCTATCTTGCCGTTAACAGAGTTCCCTGAAAACCATTATGTATTTATGGCGACAGCTTCAGGTACGGTTAAACGTGTTGATTTAGAGCAATTCGCTAACATTCGTTCAAATGGCCTACGTGCAATTGAACTTAATGAAGAAGATACCTTAATTGGTGTTGCGATTACCGATGGTAATCAGCAAATCATGCTGTTCTCAAACGAAGGTAAAGCAATTCGTTTTGCTGAAACTGACGTACGTGCAATGGGCCGTACAGCAAAAGGTGTACGTGGTATGCGCGTGAGCTTTGCAAGCAGTACTTTAAGCGAAGAAGATGCAGATGTAGAAAATGATGAATCAGACGATAATGACGATTCAGCAGATTCAAATCTAGTTAGTCGTATCGTATCGCTTGTTGTTGTACCTGAAACAGGTGAAGTATTGTGTGCGAGTGCCAATGGTTATGGTAAACGTACTCCAGTAAATGACTTCCCGACCAAGAAACGTGGTGGTAAGGGTGTTATTGCGATCAAGACAAGTGAACGTAACGGTGAGCTAGTCGGTGCAGTTTCTATTGATGAAACTAAAGAGTTATTGTTGATTTCTGATGGCGGTACGCTTGTTCGTACGCGTGCAGCAGAAGTTGCAATGACAGGTCGTAATGCTCAAGGTGTTCGTCTGATTCGTTTAAGCGAAGAAGAAACGCTAGTTGGTGTAGTTTCAATTGAAGCTGTAGAAGATGACGAAGAGCTTCTTGAAGGCGAATTAGATACGATTGAAACAGATGGCGAAGAAGCTGTATCTAATAATGAAGATACTTCTGAAGAGTAAATCGTTTTAAAATAAAAAAAGGAAGCCTAGGCTTCCTTTTTTATTGAGTCATTTATTTTGCTGAATGGAAAATAAACACATCATAATTGCGATAATGCAAAGTTTTCACAGATGGATCTTTGGTCGCGAAATTATTAGGTTGACTGACCACAATCAAATCTTGCTTTTGAGATAACGCGTCTTGAAGCTGTTGTTCGCTCCACAAATACTTTTTAAGCTCAGGTTCAAATAACAAACCATCTTTGATTTCTAAAGAAGCACTATCAGAATGAACACCATCCCATTCATTCACAATATAGACAGGCTGTTTAAGCTGTAAAAGGAAAGGAACATCATAGAAATAGTAATTGTAGAAAACTATTTTTGTAGATGGGGTGACATACTGAGCAAAATCCGTTTGGCCTACATTATTTTTGGTATCTAAAATACGAACGGCGAAAGGAACAGCGCTACATAGAACAATTAAACTTATAAAAATATAGTTTAAATAGCTCATTTTCTGGTTTTTATATAGCCATAATAAAACCAGTGGGACCACAACTAACAAGGTTCCAATTGTATAAATGAATATGGCTTCGTGTTGGAAAAAGGGCTGATTTGTACGAATAAAATGTGGCGTTGCAGCAATAGCAATTCCAAGAATCATAATAAATACAGGAGTACCCCATACCTGTAATTTGGTTTTATAGCTACTTTCAAGAGCTTTGTTAATCACAAGTGCCAAGAAAATAGTAAGGGGCGGCACAGCTGGTAAAATATAGCCAGCTAGTTTAGAAGGTGGAATAGAGAAGAAAACTGTGACAGAAATAAACCACCATACAAGCAGGACAAATACACCCGATTGCTTATAATCTTTAAATACGGCCTTAATAGACTCAAATCTACTTGCAAAAAACCATGGTAAAGCACCTACAACTAAAATAAGTAGATAGAAGGACCACGGCTGCTTATTGTTGAATTCCTTTGAACTAAATCGACTAAATTGTTGGTCGATGAAGAAGTAATGTAAAAATTGAGGATATTTACTTTGTACTGCGTAAAGCCACGGACTAATAAGAAGTAAAAATAACAGAATCCCTAATGGATTTAAAAGAGAGGGAATTTTCTTCCATTGTTTTGTGTAGAGTAGCCAAGGTAATAAGATCATACCTGGAATGAGAACGCCGATGAGGCCTTTACTTAAAAACGCGGCTGCACCAGCGACATAACCTAAAAATAGAATAGGTTTACGTGCAGAAATAGTGAAATCAGCAAAGCATAAAACACTAATCGTAATCCAAGATGCTACGAGTAAATCATGGTTAATATACTGGCTACTACCAAAGAAAAGCAGATTGGTGGCTAAAATAATAACCGTAAGCTGTGCTACACCTTCTGAAATATGCTTTTTTACAAACAAGAATAGGCCGACTAACATCATAGTACCCGCCAGAACAGGTACTAAACGTAACACCCACACATGCACACCGAAAAGCTCCATAAAAATAGAACTTAACCAATGGAGTAAAGGGGGCTTATGCATAAATGGCAAACCATCGATTCTCGGAGTTAACCAATCTCCAGATTCGACCATCGCTCGGCTAATGTCCCCATAACGACCTTCATCAGGTACAGATAGAGGTCTTATCCAAGAAAGAAGAAGTAACCAACACGGTAAAAAAAATAATAAAAATTTGGAATTACGAAGCCATTGCTGCATACACAGTCCTTAATGTTGAAATGCAAAAAAACGGTTAAGCAAAAAAGTCAGGACAGAGGTCAGAACAATTGCAATACATACTAAGGTTGAAACAGGTACATTAAAATAAAGGTTTGAAAGTAAAAGAAAACTTTCATTAAATAAAAAACCTAAGCCTGCAACCAAAGTGAATTTTGGTAGAGTCTGACGATGGTCGAGATGTTGTGCTTTAAAAGTAAAAATACGATGCCCGAAATAGCTCACCCAATAGGCGACTAAAAATGCGAGTAAATTGGCATATTGCAGTGCAACATGCTTCTGAAAAAGAAGCATGACGACACTATAGTGAGTAAGTGCGGCTGCGGCCCCAGTAGTGGTAAACCGCATGAGCTGAAGAATATGAGCAAACATGTTAGAAATTAGAGAATGTATTTTCCGGCTTTGTGATAGATTTTTCTTGTTTAATACGAGAATGTTCGGTTGAAACAATATATTTTGGTCTGTTTTTTACTTCCGCATAAATTCGGCCTACATATTCACCCACAATACCTAGGAATAACAACTGTATACCACCCAGTAATGTCATACCCGCTGCAAGTGTTGCCCAACCTGGAACAGAAACTCCCTCAATCAATGTATTTAAGATAATCCATATACCATAGCCCATAGCACCTAAAGCTAAGATGGCACCCAAATAAATACATAAGCGTAAAGGTAAGTCTGAAAAACCTGTTAAACCTGACATAGCCAAGTTAAAGAGAGATTTTACGTTGAAGCTAGAGCGACCATGTTGGCGTTCTTGTTCAGAAAAATTAACCCCTATACTTTTAAAGCCAACCCAAGCATATAGGCCTTTCATATAGCGGTTTTTTTCTGGCAATTGTTTAATTGCTTCAACAACTTTTGCATCTAATAAACGGAAGTCTCCGGCACTTTCAGGAATATCAATTGGAGAGCTTAAGTTTAATACACGATAATAACCTTGGGTGAGAACACGTTTGAGCCAAGATTCCGTCGTACGATTACGAATGCCGTATACCATGTCATAACCATTTTTCCAAAGGTTAATCATGGTTGGAATTGCTTCAAACGGATGTTGAAAGTCAGCATCAATTAGTAACGTAACTTCACCTGTCACATGATCTAAACCAGCGCTTAGTGCTGCTTCTTTACCAAAGTTGCGTGAAAGTTCAAGTACAACTAATGGATAGTCATCAATCATTGTTTGTAAAATAGGAATGGTATCGTCTTTACTACCGTCATCTACCACAATAATTTCATAGCTAAGATTTTGTTGTTTTAGACTATTTGCCAAAGCAGGAATAAAGGTTTTTAAATTTTCTGCTTCGTTATAGGCTGGAACAACGCAGGATAAAAAGGGTTTTGTGTTCATTGCATTGCCCCTAGTCTAGAGAGTTGGATACCATATTGCTGACAATCAAGTTGAAACTGATCCGAACTGAAATATTCATATTCTTGTATTCGGGCATGTTGAATCGGATCTTGATCATTCGATTCTGCAAGTGCTGGATGGCACATAATCAGTAAATGGTCTTTTGCATTTGCAAGCCAATATTGATTGAGTTCGCCATAATCAGTTTGCTTAAAATCATAAATACCAGCAAATTGGTCATTTTGATTAAATTGATAGGTTTGGCATGCTTTTGCCAAAGAGTTAGAGCCCAGTGCAGAGAGTACACGGGTCTTAAAACGATAATGGGGTAGATCTATTGGGTGTTGTAAATTTCGAATCCAACCCGTGAAATTTTTCTCTTTTAACAATTGCAGCAAAATATCACGTATAAATGGAAATTGATGAATATGTTGATGTCCATCAATAAAGTCAGGTTGTTTTCCCATGACTGAAACAAATAAGTCCCATTGCTCTTCAATACATTGAGTGATTGATTCACGATTAAGGCTGGAGGACCATGCACGTAAAATAAGCATAGGTAAGGAAAAAACAGTGTTACCTGAAGCGAAAGCATGGGTAAGATTTAAATGTAAACCGATATCAACTTGATCGCTAAAAGGTTTTAATTTGGCAGCAGCAGTTTCCCATAACTCAGATTGGGTCATACATGAAGTTGCTTGAAGTGCACCTTGTTCAATTAAATGAATAATTGCATCAGATATTTCTGCATTCATTGCAAAGTCATCTGCGCAATAACACACTTTTGCCATATCCAGATTCCGTCATAGGGCAGGATTACAGAATACTCTGCGTAGCTGCTGAAAAACTATACTAATTACTATGGAGAAATTTTCTTAATTTCAACTTAAAGTTTTCTTAAGGTTTCATGACAATTAATACAAATTAATGCTTTGAATTTATTTATTTTTTTTGAAATTTTTGGTCAATTTCTTAAAAAATGTTTTTAACTATAAGATTTTATAGTAAATAAAAATATAATTTGTATTCAATCTCTATTTATATCTTCACTTATTTTCTGTTAAGCGTGAATACGCCGTAATTAAAAAAATAATTCCAATTGTTGCAAGAAAAATTAATTTCGGAACCACAACATTTAAAGGAACACCCATTTGATTAAGTTGTACAAACATTTGTACGCCATGTGTAGAAGGTAAGCACCAGGCAAACCACTGTAACCATTCAGGCATGGCGTGATGGGGCCATGCGGTACCGGTTAATAAGAAAAGGGGAACTGAACTAAATACAATAATATGTCCGGCACGTTCTGGCATATCTAAAAGCGAACCAATCAACATACCTAATCCAATCACACAACTAATAAAAATTGGAACCGCGACGAGTAAACCAATAAAGTTTCCACCGTGTGGATAGTCGTTAAACCACAAGGTAAAACCATAAAGATAAAAACTTCCAAAACAACCAATGGTAAAGAGGCTCGCAAAAATTCCTGCAAAACGAATAGGAGTAATCTTTTCGTATTGTTCGCGGTAGCTTGCAATAAGCATGGCTAAACCGAGCACAATTGTTTGGTGAATAATAAGTGAAGCAACCGCTGGAAAAATATAACTACCATAGCCTGAAAGTGGATTAAATAAAGGAACCTGATGAATAGAAAGCGCAGGCTGGAAATGTGTACGCTCTCCAAATTTTTCAATATATTCTTTTAATGTTGCCTCTATAGAAGTGGCTAGGCCCAACCCAATTTCTTTGGTTTTTAAAAAGTTGGTTGTACTTAAATATAAGCCAATACCACCAGTTTCTCCGCGGCGTAGGCTTTGTGTTAGGTTGTGCGGTAAAAGCAAAATACCATCGGCTTTTTGCTCGCGTACCATTTGTTCAGCTTCGAGAAAATTAGCAGTGACATCAACAATTTTCACATTTGGACTATTGGTAGTTTGACCAATTAATTGTGAAGTTAACAGACTTTGTTCTTCATCGACGATCGCAATCGGAATAGATTCAGCCCGTTCTGCTTTATAAGCAGTTGGATAAAAGAAACTATAAAGAATGACCGATAAAATCAGTGTCGTAAAAACTGAGCTATTACGGACAATATCTTTAAATGTTTGTGCATAAGCCTTAAAAAACTCTTTCATTGTGTTGCCCCCTGAACTAATTTTTTAAGCAACACACAACTTAAAAAGAAATAAATAAGGCAGTAGCCAATCAGAATTAAAAAGGGAGTCATTGAAATGAAAAGCGGACTTCCAATGACCCATTGTTCGGTTTGGAGCTTTGCATAAGGAGTATATGGAATAATCAATGACCAAAATTTAGTGAAAATCGGTGCATTATTTAAAGGCAGAGTAACACCTGCAAAGCTTAAAGAAGATCCACCATAGACTGCAATAAAACCGAAAGTTTTACTTAAATTTTTAGTTGCAAGAATGACTGTGCTACTAATCAAAGCGTAAGCAAAGTAAAGCAAGAATTGGGCAACTAATAATAAACTGAGAGAACCTGCGACAAACCAACCTCGGATCTCAACGAGCCAGAACATCCATACCCATGTCCATGCACAAAATATAAGGCTATAAAGTAAATTTTTAGCCAATAAGCCTTGAATAAAACTTTCACGGTTGACCCACTGCATTAATGTACCGCGTTTAAGTTCTTGCCCAATTGCAAAAGCGACACAACAGCACAGTAACAAATGCAAAACGGCTGGAACCATGAAAGGTTCTAAATAAAACTCATAGCTCATACTAGGGTTGTAGAGCGTTGAAATTTTGACGTGAGCTGTAGGAATATCTAGATAGGGAATATTATTTGCAAGATAACTCTGACCTGCATAGTCTGCTAAAGCATTGAGTGTACTGACTAACATGGCCGAGGAAATTGTATTTCCTACGCTAAAAAAAGATTGGTTAAAAGCGATGCTAATTTGGGCATCTTGTGCTTTTACAAAACGTTTTTCAGCGCCGTCTGGAATAAAAACATAGCCCCAAATTTTGGTCTCATTCAGTAGTTTCTCAGCTTCTGTGGAGCTTGCCGTAACTGTTTTAATATCTACCGTATGATTTAAAGAAAGATACTTTTCAATATTACGGCTAAGTTCACTTTGGTCCTGATCAATAATCGCAATCGGTAAGTGTTCAGCTTTACCTGCGTAAAACATGCTGCTAAACATAAAAATGATAAAAGCGGGGATGAGTGTCACCATACACAAATCCCATTTGTTGCTTTTTAGATAGTTTAGTTCACGTAATATACTGGCAAACATGCTTTATTTTTCTTCTTTAATTTTAAATAGAACACTCATCCCAACTTTTAAATCTTGTACTGGACGCTCAGGCACAAGATGCAATTTAAAGCTGCGAATATCGTACCCACCAGTTTGGCGAGTCGTTTTTATGGTGGCAAATTCACCTTCTGCATCTATATTCTTAATTTTAAAATTCACATTCTGATTAAGTGCTGGAATGAATCCTTCAAGGGTTTTATTTTTATAAACAGAGGCATATTGATTTTCACCCACGTTTAAACTTACCCACAAATCATCATCTTCTAAAATGCTAACAACGGGTACACCCATCGCAACCAGTTCAGAAGGCTTGCCATAAGTTTTTGAAACTGTACCTGAAATAGGAGCAAGTAAACGGGTTTCTGCTTCAAGTGCTTGAGCTTCGCTGACCGCTGCTTTGGCAATATCAACTTGTGCATCTGCCGTAGATTTCTGTTGGCTGGTACTTCCTCGTTTTGCTCGTGCATATTGTTGATAAGAGGCTTCACTTAATTCTTGGGCAGAGGTTTGTGCTGCTAACATCTCATCTCGTCTTTGACGCGAAATAACACCTTGTCTATATAAATTTTCTCCACGTTGATAAGTGGTTTTTGCTAGGTTTGCTTGAGCTTTGGTACTTTGCCAATTGGCATAAAGAGTATCGATATTTTCCTGTTGAGAACCACGGTCTACAGTCGATTGAAATGCTAAAGCTGATTGTAATGTTGCTAGAGCTTGCTGCTTTTTGGCTTCTATCTCAGGGCTGACTAAACGAACCAGAGGTTGTCCTTTGGAAACTTTCTGACCTTCTTGCACATAAATTTCTTCAATACGACTCGGAACTTTAGTACTGACATGCAGCGTTTCAGCTTCAACTCGACCTTGTAATTCAATAGGTTTAGGTTGATAGCTTTTCCATAAACCAAAAATAATTACTCCTAATAGAGCAATAATAACCACACCAATAATTAGTTTAATTTTCGAATTTTTAGGTGGTTGAGCATCTTTTTTACTCGATTTTACTTCTTGAGTATTTTCAGTTTGAGTAGCGTGTTGATCCTGACTCATTTGCTCTGTATCCGTAACAGGTGAATCTTGCTGAGAAGAAGATGATTCTTGATTCATTTTATGCCCCTATTAGCGGATATAGTCAGTGTGTGGTTGAGTCACATAAGCTTTAAACTGGTCCATAGAACCATGGCTTTGCAATAATGTTGCGAGTGACATGACATATTTATATGCATTTAAAGCCATTTCAGTTTTTAGAGCACTTAATGCATTTTGCGCATCGATCACTTGTGTCGCTGTTCCCATACCTTCTCGGAAAGAAAGCTCCTGTATACGTAAGTTTTCTTGTGCTGCATTGATATTTCTTTGCAATAAGCTATGGCTTTGCTGTGCTGAATTAAGCTCGTTATATGATTTATTCAATAGAGCTTCAATTTCTTGTTTTGTGCGTTCAGTCATGAGCTCAGAGGCATAACGTTTTAACTCGGCAGCATGAATATTCTTATTTTTATCTACACCCGAAAACAGGTTGTACTTTGCCATTACACCTACAATCCAGTTTTCCTTCTCATCTAGTGAATATTCACCAAACGCAAAGAGACTTGGTTTTTTTGCGGCTTGTTGAGCTTGAATATTTGCATTTGCCAGTTGAGTATCTAAGCGCATCTTTTGTACTAGGTTCGATTTTTGAGAATAGCTCGTTAGGAGTGATTCTAAAGATTGACTTCGAACTGTATTTACAAAAAGAGGGGTACTTAAATCACTATAATTTTGCTGATGTAGAAGATTGTTTAAACTAAATTGACTCGCATTTAGGTTTGCTTGTGCATTTTGCAAAGTTCTTTCGGCATTGTTACGAGCAACTTCAAATTGCATACGTTGCCCTTTACTAATAAAACCTTGCTGTTCTAACTTTAGTGCATTGCTGTAATGTTTTTGCATTGCATTAAAGTTAAATAAGCTGCTGGCGACCAATTGTTGTTGTAATTGCACATTAAAATAGTTTTGTACCAATTCAAAGCGCTGTATATCTTGTTGTTGTTGGCTTGAAAGCTCTGCACGTTGAGCCTGAATATTTGCGATTTTTTTTGCACTAGTGGTTAGGCCGCCAGTATAGAGTGGCATAACCACTGAAATAGAAGGGCGCACTACCTGATCTTCTACAGTTAAATTCGCGTAATTGGGAAAGCGATTAATACCGTCATGTATGATTTGGTTAGAACCTTCTTGAACTTGTCCTAAAACATCAGATGGAATGACATTGTTCCACTGTGACAATTTATCATTGAGTCCTTGGCTTAAATCATTTTCAAGCTTTTGTTTAAAACCGCCAAGAGGTACATCTGTTTCGCTGTGAAAAGCGTAAGCTCTAACATTTAGATCAACTCTAGGTAGCCCTAAACCTTTCACTGCTTCGGCTTCTAATTGAGAAGCTTGCTGTAATGCTTGATTGGCTTGGGTACTATATGAACTTTTTAAAGCTTGTTGTTCTGCTTCAGCATAACTTAAACTTTGTGCATAAATCGGCGTTGTAATAAATAATCCCAATACCAACGCGAGATAATTGGGTTTGAATAAAAAAGGGCGTTTAGACTGTCGATACTGATGTGTTGGCATTTTATATAACAATTTTTGGTCATCCCTTATAGTTTAAATTTCTTGTTATTAAATTCAATTATCATATTGTTTATTATACAATTGTATAAAAGTACAAAATGATTTTGAGTTTCTTTTACTTGATGGAAAATCATACAATAAATTTTTATATGATCATCACAGTATGGGAAACTATATTCACAAGTCAAGTTGAACTTTATTTAGTAAAACTAATAAAAAAATAAGTGAAAGCAAAGAAATAAATAAAATAGTTATTGAAAAAATAAACTTAAATACGGCCTTGCATTGAAATATTTACTAGAGAAGCTGCTGCAAGCTTAAGCAATCTGTGGTTAAATGCCTTTTTTTATTGTGTTTCACTTTTACAAGGGAAAAATCATGCGCGCGTACAATTTCTGTGCTGGTCCTGCTGCATTACCTACTGCCGTTTTAGAAAAAGCTCAACAAGAATTGTTGGATTGGCAAGGTAAAGGTCTATCCATCATGGAAATGAGTCACCGTAGTGCTGACTATGTTGCTGTTGCTGAAAAAGCTGAAGCAGACTTGCGTAAACTCATGAATATTCCTGAAAATTATAAAGTGCTATTTTTACAAGGTGGCGCGTCATTACAATTTTCAGCAATTCCTTTAAACCTTTTAGGTAAGAACAGTAAAGCTGATTATATTCATACTGGCATCTGGTCTGAAAAAGCGTTAAAAGAAGCAAAACGTTATGGCGACATTAATACTGTAGAAGCAGGCATTAAAGTAGATGGTAAATTTGCAATTTCTGAACAAAGCGAATGGAACTTATCTGATGATGCTGCATATGTACATTACGCAGATAATGAAACAATCGGCGGTTTACAGTTCGCAGGAATTCCAGATGTAAAAGCTCCACTTGTTTGTGACTATTCATCAAGTATTTTATCTGCGCCATTAGATGTGACAAAGTTCGGTTTGATCTATGCGGGTGCGCAAAAAAATATTGGTCCTGCTGGTTTAACAATCGTTATTGTTCGTGATGACTTACTTGACCAAGCTAAACCAGAAATTCCAAGCATCTTGAAATATGGTGATCAAGCGAAAAATGGTTCTATGGTAAATACACCATCGACTTATGCTTGGTACTTGTCTGGTTTAGTATTTGAGTGGTTACTTGAGCAGGGTGGGGTAGAGGCTATCCATAAAGTTAACCTTGAAAAAGCTCAGTTACTCTATGGTTATATCGACGCTAGCGATTTTTATAATAACCCGATTGCCATTCCAAACCGTTCAATTATGAATGTACCGTTTACTTTGGCGGATGAAGCTTTAGAAAAGCAATTCCTAAAAGAAGCAGAAGCGAATCATTTATTAAACTTGGCAGGTCACCGTTCAGTAGGTGGTATGCGTGCAAGTATTTATAACGCTGTACCATTAGAAGGTGTACAAGCGCTTATTCGTTTTATGGATGATTTTGCAAAGCGTAATGGTTAATTAAATCAAATAAATAAAGCCCTCAAATGAGGGCTTTATTTTTATGTAATCTATTAATTAAAAGGCACAAAACCAAATTGATGGAGCATCATTGCGGCCAAGAACATACCTAAAACAAAAAAGCAAAACGCACCAGTATCGACCCTTATACGTGGGTTACTAGTTTGAATGAGGCTGGTCGTTTGTTCAGGTATAATCTTCATTCAATAGCCTAATTTTTAAAATATTAGTGAAATTCAATTAGTTTCACTATTTTTAGCATAAATATTCGCCTGAATCCAGATATTACCGCGAATATATTCACCAATATTAAAGTTTTTGTACAAATCATTTTGGGTTGCAATGCGCACTAATATGGCAGGAAGATCATCTTCTAAAACTAAAGTGACGTCATAAAGGGTATATTCTGCACCCATAAATGACATAGAAGTTTTACCGACAATATTTCCTTGGAACCATGCTTCATCTTCCTGACCAAGATTTTCTCCATATAAATATGCAACCATTTTAGAAAAATCAACCGTTACAGGCTCTTGATCTTCCTCAGTTTTTGGCTGCCATTCATTAATGAGCTCTTGTAGGTTTTCAGGTGCAATACCATTATGTTCAGTTAAAATTGCATTTAGCGCACGGTGATGTTTAATTGAAGCCGGATCATCTACAACAATTGTTTCACCAGCAGGTACTGGTTCTAATTCATAAGCCCATGCATTAAATTGAACTTGGTAAGTTTGGGTTTTGTCATATTGGCAGCGATTAACACTAAATAAATTATCAAATGCATAAACAGTTGTATTTTTATTTAGTTTTAAACTTAATACCGCTTGAGTTGCCGAGTCACAAGTAATGATTCGCTCAATTTGCGCATTATATTGATACGGGCTTTCAAAACTAGGAAACGCTGTTTTTAGAGCGCGAGGTTTTTGATTTTCAACCGCAATAATTTGGTTGATGGTGACATTCTGCCCTTGGGGACCTTGTATCAGCCAAAAAGATTGATCCATTTCATCTTCATTTTGGCATAAACCCATTGGCATTACAGGAGCATCAAGCGCCAGTCCAAGCCATTTTGGTACATCTGTCTCTGGATGGGAGGTCAGTAGATTCCAATGTTCTCCATGACTACCAAAATTTTGGTCGTTTACCGTAATAACTTCTGGACTGTTTTGATTTTTCATAAGTACGATTGATGTTGGGTTTATATCACTTGTTATATTAAATCGAGGGTATTCGCTATATTTCAAGTCAACATATGTAAATTCTCTTGTAAAAGCACATATTTAGTTATTAAAAGGCCTTTTAGGGGGTAAAAAACTTAGTTTTGAGAGGGAGTCTGGCGAGTTGTTAAGGTATTTTTAAAATTAAATTGAGAAAACAAGTTTTATATTTATCGCTACTCTCTAATGAAAGGCATCTGTTAGACTTAGATTTTTAGTGGAAATAGAGAATAACGTGCTGCCATTTAAGCTGTGGGTAGACGCAGATGCTTTACCTAAAATTTTGCGTGAAGTCATTTTACGAGCATCGGATCGTTATCAATTAGAAGTGATTTTTGTAGCGAATCAAAATGTCGGAATTACCCCTTCGGTACGGATTAAATCAATACAGGTTTTAAGTGGAGCCGATCAGGCTGATCAGGAAATTGTAGATCGTATGTCTGAAAATGACATTGTCATTACACAAGATATTCCACTCGCTGCTCAAGTTATTGAAAAGGGTGGTATTGCGATTCATCCACGTGGTGAGATTTACACGACTGCGAACGTAAAAGCACGTTTGCACTTACGTGATTTTATGGACACGCTTCGCGGCGCCGGAGTACAGACGGGTGGCCCACCTCCAATTTCTGAACGTGATAAACGTGAATTTTCGAGTTCACTCGATCAAACGATTTTAAAGCAAAAACGTAAAACAGCTTAGTGAGCCTCTTATGCCATCCCAAACCAACTTGGCTTCAACTTATGTCTTGCTTGTATTTATTTGGGCAACGACGCCTTTAGCCATTGTATGGAGCGTGTCTGACTTACATGTCATGTGGGCTTTGCTTTTACGTTTTTATATTGCATTACCTCTTTCGGTTATTGTTTTACTGGTTTTAAAAACAGCTTTTCCGATTCATAAACAAGCACTACATAGTTATTTCGCCGGGTCTTTTAGCTTAATTGGCTCTCAAATTTTTACCTATGCTGCGACTCAATATTTAAGTTCAGGCATGATTGCATTGATGTTTGGTCTGGCGCCTATTATGGCTGGTTTAATTGGTCGCTTTGGATTTGGTCAGCATCTTTATAAATTGCAATGGCTCGGTATGGCGATTGCTGTTTGTGGCCTAGCTATTATTTGTTTAAATGGATCAGGTCAACACGTACACCCAGTGGGTATTGTGCTCATGTTGATTAGTGTTTTTGTTTATTCATTTTCCATTTTCTGGGTAAAAAAAGTAAATGCCCAAATTCAGCCTATGGCTCAGGCAACGGGTTCAATTTTGGTTTCTTCAATTTTGGCAAGCTGTCTTATTCCATTTATCTGGCAATATGCCCCGACCCATATACCTCAAGCTAAATCTCTATTTGCCTTAATTTATACCGTGCTTATGGCTTCGCTTGTCGCCATGTTCTGTTATTTTAAGCTTGTACAAAATATCAAAGCGACTACTTTATCGCTTACAACTGTAATTACGCCTATGCTAGCCATGGTAAATGGTGCGGTCCTGAACCACGAACATCTTTCGGTGATGGTTTTTGTTGGAGCATTTATTATTTTGTTTGGTCTATTTCTCTATTTCTATAAAGACATTCAGGCAAACCGTAATTTTGCTCAGCATATTAAATCTAAGTAGGAGAAGATGAGGGTAATTTGTTGAGCTTATTCATTAAATTGTTCTAATTCGTAGCTAAATGCATGATCAAATTGATCTCATATCTTAAGTAGTAGAAAATAGCGCAGCAATATAATATTAGGATTGTTAAGGATAGGTCAGAACTTACTGATTTTTAAACCTTAATACAGCATCTAACGGTATGGTTAATAAGAGTTGTGGCATTCACTTCTCTATTTTTCCATCAATGACCTTGGATTTAGAAGGTATGTTTAAACCAATCTCACTGTATATAGGGTTGAGATATACTCGCGCACGACGCAGTAATCATTTTATTTCTTTTATTGCATTGGTTTCCATGATCGGTTTGACACTGGGTGTCGCTGTACTGATTACGGTACTGTCTGTAATGAATGGTTTCGACCGCGAGTTAAAAAATCGTGTTTTGGGAATGGTGCCGCAAGCGACAGTTTCATCTACGCAAATCCTTACGGATTGGCCTGAACTGGTTAAACGAGTTGAAAATCATCCCCATGTGACTGGAGTTGCACCTTTTACCCAATTGCAAGGTATGTTAACTGCTCAAGGGCAAGTGGCTGGCATTATGGTGACGGGTATTGACCCTAAATATGAAAAGAATGTGTCTATCATTCAAAACCATATTGTTGCCGGTAGCCTTGATTCACTTAAAAAGGGTGAATTCGGTATTGTCCTTGGTAAAGATATGGCCGATTCACTGGGCTTACGTCTAAATGACAGCGTGACATTGGTTTTACCTGAAGCAACTCCATCTCCAGCGGGTGTTGTACCGCGTTTTAAACGTTTTAAAGTCGTGGGTATTTTCAGTGTAGGTGCTGAGGTTGACTCAATGGTCGGCTACATTGCTTTATATGATGCATCGACTTTATTGCGTTTACCTGATGGTGCCCAAGGCGTTCGTTTAAAAATGGACGACATCTTTGCTGCACCTCAAGTTGCTGATGATATTGTGAAAAACTTGCCAAGTAATTTCTACGCAACCAATTGGACCTATACACACGGTAATTTGTTTAATGCCATTCAAATGGAAAAAACATTAGTTGGTTTATTACTTGTACTGATTATTGTGGTTGCTGCATTTAACATTGTCTCATCTTTAGTGATGGTCGTGACTGACAAAAAATCGGATATTGCAATTTTACGTACTTTAGGTGCATCACCATCAATGATTACTAAAATCTTTATGGTGCAAGGTACAGTTATTGGCGTAATTGGTACAGTTGCGGGTACGGTTTTAGGTGTAATTTTAGCGCTTACAATTAGCGATATTATTTCGTGGTTTAATAATGTTCTCGGACTCAATCTGTTCGATGCTTATTTTGTCCATTACTTACCTTCGTACTTAAGATGGCAAGACGTGACAATCATTGTAATTGTTTCTTTACTCTTAAGTTTCTTGGCAACTATTTATCCGGCGCTTCGTGCAGCCAAAGTTCAACCTGCCGAGGCATTGCGTTATGAGTAAAGTCGTTTTAGAAGCAAAAGAAATTTACAAGCATTTTGATGATGGTAAATCTAAAGTTGAAGTCATCAAAGGTCTTTCTTTACAAGTTGAAGCAGGGCAGTTTGTGTCTATTGTCGGTGCGAGTGGTTCAGGTAAAAGTACTTTGCTTCATGCTTTAGGCGGTCTAGAGCAGCCAACGCAAGGGCAAGTATTTTTAAATGGTCAGCGTTTTGATAACTTGGGCGAAGCCGAACGTGGTTTTCAACGAAATAAATACCTTGGTTTCGTTTACCAATTTCACCATTTATTACCTGAGTTTTCTGCACTTGAAAATGTAGCAATGCCTCTTATGCTTCGACCAGACAGCCAATTTAAGTCTGTGAAAGCACAAGCTGAATATTTGTTAGATCGAGTTGGGCTATCTCATCGTATGGACCATAAACCAGGTGAGCTTTCAGGTGGTGAACGCCAACGTGTTGCTTTGGCTCGTGCTTTAGTGACCAAGCCTGCTGTGGTTCTAGCAGATGAGCCAACGGGTAATTTAGACCGTAAAACGGCTGTTGGTATTTTTGAGTTACTCACTGATCTTAAGAAAGAGCTGAATATGGCTATGCTCATTGTGACCCATGACGAACAGTTGGCGCAGGCAGCAGATTCAATCTTGCATATGGAAGATGGACTGTGGGTAAGCGGTTCTTAAAAAATTGTCATTAAATCACATTGTTAAAGCCCACTCAGTTGGGCTTTAATTTTGCCCCTAAAATGATAATGACAAGATTTTAAATGTTTAAAATTATTCTATTGGGGTGGGTGAGTGGCATTGCATTAATGGGGGTAAATATCCCTTTGCTTATGCAATATGGAAAGATAGGCAAAGTGCTGCTTTTAATTGCTTTTATATTCTATCTTTTTAAACGACAAATATTAGTTGGTCGGCCAGTCTTAAAGGCAATGTATTGTTTATTGTGTACAGCAAGTCTTTTTG
This sequence comes from Acinetobacter sp. XH1741, assembly GCF_041021895.1. NCBI lineage: Bacteria > Pseudomonadati > Pseudomonadota > Gammaproteobacteria > Moraxellales > Moraxellaceae > Acinetobacter > Acinetobacter chenhuanii. The sequence goes on along the minus strand of NZ_CP157428.1, from coordinate 3,385,542 downwards.
TTGTTGGTTATCAATATGCCGAGAAAGCACTAGTTGAACGATTAGAACAAAGAGAAACAGATTCAAGAAGTCTCAATATTATTATTTATATAAACCAACTCAGTGAAGAAAAAGAAAACAAGGTACAACAAACAGCTCAGGTATTAAGCGTATTTAAAGCTCCAGTAAATTGGCTTTTGTATTTGAATAATAATCAAAAAGGATTGATGAGTAATCAAGACATTGAATTAGGTCATTACTATCGAGTATGGGGAAAAACAAAACCCGCCCATAGTTATGCGACCACCGGAGCTTTTGATCAAGAAAAATGGTTTATTCAACGAAATATCATGTCTGGCTTTATTGTTCAGCATATTGAACCATTAAGCACTAATGAAATATATCAATTGGGATATCAACAGCATTTAAGAGAACAGCAGTCCTTTTTTAATAGATTTCATCTAAAAATAGAAAAACTTCGTCAAACTTTTAGGCAAATGCTAAAGATCTCCTCGTTACAACAAAAAGGCTTAATTCTAGCTTTACTAACGGGTGATGAAAGTCTTTTATCAGAAGAGACTCAAGTACAATTTAAAGCATTAGGAATAGCCCACTTATTGGCGATCTCGGGCCCACATGTACTCATTTTTGCCATCATGTTGTCTTGGGTTTGTCATCAACTCATCTGCCGTTATTATCCCCAAATATATTTATGGAAACCTAAACAGATTTTATTGGCTATACCATTCAGTTTCGGGATTTTAATTTATACGGCTTTTGTTGGGTTTGAAATTCCTGCTCTACGTACAATCTTATCTGCCTTCATCATTATTTCTTTTCTATTATTTAAACAACCGCTTAAACCATTTGCCTTACTCGTATATAGCGCAAGTCTGCTATTGCTCTTTGATCCCTTTAGTGTTTTATCAGCAGGTTTCTGGTTATCTTACGGAGCCTGTTTTATTTTATTAAGAATTTATCAAACAATAGCGCAGTTACCTAAGCAACATTTTTTAAGCTTGGGTTCAAAAATGATTTTTATGAGTAAGGTATTAATTGAATCACAAGGCAAAATATTTATCGCGCTGAGTCCTTTAACCTTACTTTTCTTTCAACAAATCTCTTGGATTGCTCCATTAACCAATATTATTGCTGTGCCTATTGTCGGTGGAGTTATCGTCCCCTTAAACATTATGGCCGCTTGTGCATGGTTTCTATTTAAACCATTTGGAAATATGCTTTTTCAGTTCAATGATATCTTGCTCAGCATATTGCTGAGTTGTTTGAGTTTATTAGAAAAGCTTTCTTTACCTTTGCAAGGCGTAAGTTTGACGCCACTGGCTTTATTAGCGGTTAGTTTAGGCATTATTATTTTATTTTTGCCTAAAGGTATTTTGCCAAAAACGTGGGGGATACTCTGTTGTTTACCTTTAATCATTGTGAATAAAACAAGTCAGCAAATTCAGCTTCATATTTTAGACGTTGGGCAGGGGCAGGCTATTTTTTTACAACATCCGACGCAAAATTGGTTGATTGATACAGGTGGCTCTTACGATGAAAAGAAATTCAGTATTGGTCAAAATGTCGTAGTGCCTTTCTTGCGTCAACAAGGTGTAAAACAATTAGATCGTGTTGTTTTATCTCATCTGGACCAAGATCATAGTGGTGCTTTTCCTGCCATTCAGCAGGCTATTCCAGTCAAGCAAGTTATTTCAAATGAGCAATCTACAAATATTTTAAAGCAGTCATTTCAATATTGTCATCAAGGACAACAATGGCAATATCCTGAGTTAGATGTTCAAATTTTATGGCCTAAAGAAAAAGACTTAGCTTTTGTTTCTTCTCAGCAAAATCAATATTCCTGCGTTATATATCTTCACTTCAAAGGAGTCAGTAGTTACCAAAATTTTCTGATTATGGGAGACGCAGGCTGGGAAGCCGAATACCAGTTATTAAAAGACTACCCTAACTTAAAGGTAGATGTTTTAGTGCTAGGTCATCATGGAAGTAAACATAGTTCGGCCTATGACTTCTTGGCAACTTTAAAACCTAAACTTGCAATTGCATCTGCTGGGTTTGACAACCGTTATGGTCATCCTAGCCAAGAGGTTATCAATCGTTTAAAAGCACTTCACATCCCGCTTAAAAGTACCGTAGAACAAGGTACTTTAAGCTTCACTTTGGAAAATCACAAAATGGTTTTATATGAGCGACGTTTTGAGCGACTCTGGTTGAGTAGAGTTCTCTAAAGCTTCTGCTTTGAGTCTTTTGACAGTTTTAATCGCTTCCGTAGGATCAATGTTATAAACATTATCTAAAGCAGGGTTTGCTTTAAAGCGTTTATAGCTCCAGTGATAGTGCTCTGGATATTTATGAATGAGCTGCTCGATTGCTTGATGAATGACATAGGTACCATCATCAGCTGTGCCTTCATAGATTTTCTCATCCATAGGCTCAATATGCATGGTAAAGCCTTCATTTTCATTACGAATTGCATATAGAAATAAGGCTTTAGCTTTAGTTTTTTGGATGAGTTTTGCACTTAAATTACTTGAAGCAAGCGGAACACCAAAATAGTTCACCATATCCCCGCCAACAGTAGGGGTGTGATCCGGTAAAATAACTGTAGTTTGGCCTTGTTTTAAGGCTTTAAAAATCTGTCTTACGCCACTTTCATCGGTTGGAACTAGATTCGCTTGTTCACGGCTGCGGGCTTCACGCACAAAACGGTCGGCATCAGCATTTTTCACTGGTTTATATAAAATTGTCATTGCGGTGAACTGGGCACACCATGCGTTCATGACTTCCCATGTCCCAAAATGCGGAACAACAAGCACAACGCCTTTTTTTTCAGCTAATGCATCATGAAAATATTGCTCACCTTCTATACGATGAATACGAGCGATGTTTTCTTGATTCGATGAACCCCAAATACTTAAAAACTCAAAATATGAGGTTAATTCATTTCGTATCGCCTTTTCTGTAATTGCTATACGTTGTTGCGGTGTTAAATGCGGCAGCGCAATCCTTAAGTTAAGTTCTATACTTTTTGATGTTCTGGTAATTTTTAAAGTATTGACGATTCCTGCCAATAGACGAGCAATGGAACGCCCAAATTGAATAGGTAAACGGCTAAATGTTTTGAGTAATTGATAGTTCATGCTTTTTGAATCTGGTCTAGGCATCTATAGCAGTAAGGAGGAAACAACAAGTAAAAAAAGACAAAAATATTATAAATGAAATCATATTATTTAGACAGTTTTTATCAAATCAACGTATATAATGACATCATTTCGATTGATTTGGATTGGAATTTTATGTCCGATTGGCCACCAAAACCACAAAATGAACCTATAACCTCAAAACAGAACGGACCAGAATGGCAGATCCTTGAGAAGGCTGTACTTGCTTCTGTAGAAGAACAACGCCGTAGCCGTCGCTGGGGTATATTCTTTAAAACACTTACTTTTATTTATCTATTATTCATTCTTGTATTAATGGGTAAAGGTTGTTCGACCAGTAAAGATGACTCTAAAGCGAGTAGCAGCAGTGCTCATCTCGCAGTGGTTGATATTGTTGGAACTATTGATGCTTCAAGTAATCAGGCTGTAAATAGTGAAGATACCAATAAAGCGCTTAAACGTGCTTTTGAAGCATCAAATAGTAAAGCAATTGCACTTAATATTAACTCGCCAGGTGGTTCTCCTGTTCAATCTGATGAAATTTGGCAAGAAATTCGCTATCTGAAAAAAGAACATCCTGATAAGAAAGTCTATGCAGTAATTGGCGATATGGGTGCTTCAGGTGCTTATTATATTGCTTCTGCTGCCGATGAAATTATTGTGAATCCTTCAAGTTTGGTCGGTTCAATTGGTGTCATTATGCCGAATTATGGCATCACTGGTTTAGCTCAGAAACTTGGAATTGAAGACCGTACTTTAACAGCGGGAACCAATAAAGACATTTTAAGTATGACAAAACCAGTTAATCCTGCACAAAGAGAGCATGTTCAATCTGTACTCGATAATGTCCATACTCACTTTATCAATGCCGTGAAAGAAGGACGTGGTAAACGCTTGAAATCTAATGATCCTGCTATTTTCTCTGGTCTGTTCTGGACAGGCGAACAAGCAATCCAGTTAGGTGTTGCTGACCGTTCAGGTAACATTACGAGCTTGATGCGTGAACTGAAGCTTGATAATAAAGTTGACTACACAATTGGCCGTAATCCATTACAGTCCATTCTAGGTCGAATGGGAGCAGAAATGGGTAAAGGTTTAAGTGAGTCAGTTGCTCAACGTTTAGAGACGAGTCAGGACGCCAAGCTACAATAATTTAAATTAGGATAACGGTATGTCAGTAAAACCGCTTATACACTTTGCGCATGCCAATGGCGTGCCTTCTATGGTGTATCAAAAGTTGTTTGATCAATTAAAAGATGAGTATGAAGTAATTTATGTTCCACTCATTGGACCTGACAAACGTTATCCGATTACCAATCATTGGCCTTTTTTGGTTGATCAGGTAATTGATAGCATTGTACAAAAAGCGAAAGGTCGTAAGGTGATTGGGCTTGGCCATTCATTGGGTTCAGTTTTAACCTTAATGGCATCCTTTAAACGTCCCGAGCTTTTCTCACAAGTGATTATGTTAGATCCGCCCCTTATTTTGGGTAGATATTCATTTGCTTTTCATATGGCAAAAGTGTTTAAACCCAAAATAGTTGATGACATGACCCCAGCAGGTTTATCTGCACGTCGTCGTGAGCATTGGGAGTCACGTGAGCAAGCAGCTTCTTTATTACGTCCAAAAGGTTTTTATAAAGACTTTGATGAGGACTGTTTTCAAGCCTATATTGATTATGCTTTGAAAGAAGACTCAGTTCGTGGTGGCGTGACTTTAACTATTTCTCGTGAAGACGAAGTTGCGATTTTCCGTAAAAATCCTTCTTGGTGGTGGCTACCCATGCCAAAACCCAAAATGCCCGTACATCTCGTTGTGGGGAAAGAGAGTGCTTTTTTAAAAAGAGGTTTTCCTCAAATGGCCAAGCGTAAAATGGGAATTCCATTTAGCGTGGTTGAAGGAGGGCATATGTTCCCTCTAGAGCATCCAATTGAAACAGTGAATTATATTAAGAAGCTTATTCATAGCAATTCACACTAATAATTTTTTAATAAAAAAGGACATGCATGCATGTCCTTTTTTAATTTACGTTGAGCAAACTCTTACCAAGCAGCAAAACGAATAGGGTGTTCAAGAATTTGATTGCGGAAATAGGCTTGTCCATTTTTCCATGTGAGCTGACCATTGCATAACCATTCTGCAACTTGTGGGTAAATAAAATGCTCAAGTTTATGTACACGTTCAGCCAAAGAAGCAACATTATCATGTTCTTTAACTTGAATTGCTGATTGGGCAATTGCTTGTCCTGCATCAAGTTCAGAAGTCACAAAGTGAACTGTACAACCATGTAGTCGATCACCTGTATTTAATACACGTTGATGTGTATTAACACCTTTATAAGCAGGTAATAACGATGGATGGATATTAAGCATTTTACCTTGCCATTTATCGACAAAGTTTGCAGTTAAAATACGCATAAAGCCGGCTAAAATAACAATATCAGCTTGCCATGCGATAAGTTGTTGATGCATTGCTTCATCAAAATCTTCGCGACTAGGAAAGTCTTTATGAGAGATTACTGCTGTAGCAATATTGGCATTTTGAGCGCGCTCTAAAGCATAAGCATCAGCTTTATTGGACAATACACCTACAATTTGCCCTGATAGACGTGCATCTATCAAGGCTTGTAAGTTACTGCCGTTCCCAGAGACTAGAACAGCAATTTTCATCATTCAAAGATCACACGAATTTTTTCGTCTGCACCTTCCACTGATTCAGCATTTTCTTGGATATGTCCGATTTTCCAAGCTTTTTCACCTTGAGCATTAAGCACTTCAATTGCTTTTTCTGCATCATTTGCATCAACCGCAATAACCATACCTACACCACAGTTAAAGGTACGGTACATTTCAAAACGTTCTACATTGCCTTCACGTTGTAGAAGTTTGAACAATTCTGGCCATTCCCAAGAAGCTTCATTAATTACACCTTGAGCGCCATTTGGTAATACGCGTGGTAAGTTACCCGGTAAACCGCCACCAGTGATGTGTGCCATAGCATGTACATCAACTTGTTTGCAAAGTTCAAGAACTGGTTTTACATAAATACGTGTTGGTTCCATTGCAACATCTGCAAGAGGGCGGCCGTCAATCACTTGAGTTAAGTCTACATTCTTAACGTCTAAGATTTTACGTAATAATGAATAGCCATTTGAGTGAGCACCGCTTGATGCAACACCAATAAGTACGTCACCAGATTTTACTTTAGAGCCATCAATAATTTTGCTTTGCTCAACCACACCTACGGCAAAACCAGCAAGATCGTAATCTTCGCCTTCATACATGCCTGGCATTTCAGCTGTTTCACCACCTACAAGTGCACAACCTGCAAGTTCACAACCTTTACCGATACCGCTAACTACATTGGCAGCTACTTCTACATTTAAGTGGCCAGTAGCATAATAATCGAGGAAGAATAATGGTTCTGCACCACAAACTAAAAGATCGTTTACACACATAGCGACAAGATCTTGGCCGATTGTGTCATGACGATTAAGGTTAAGTGCTAAACGTAATTTAGTGCCTACGCCGTCAGTACCAGAAACCAAAACAGGTTCTTCGTAACCTTTAGGAATTTTGCATAGTGCACCAAAGCCACCAAGTCCGCCCATGACTTCTGGACGAGTTGTACGTTTAGCGACTGACTTGATACGATCGACCAGTGCGTCGCCCGCTTCAATGTCAACACCCGCATCTTTGTAGCTTAAACCGGTATTTGGGGTAGAAGTTGAGTTGCTCATAAATGAAGTCTCCGCATTGGCGGCAGATTATAACCTGAATATACGAAACTCTTATGGTATTTATGCTCGAAAATGCTATCTTTAATAAAAATATTTTTCTATTTATAACGATTAAATCAAAAAAGGCTAGATTTTATGCAAGATCGTATACTGCGCCGTATTTTCTTACTCGCAGGTATTGTATTGCTGGTATGGGTATTATACTTGCTCAAGCCTGTGGTCATTCCATTCCTTGGTGCTTTTTTCCTGGCTTATTTATTTAGTCCACTCGTTGAAGTTCTGGTAAAAATGAGACTGCCGCGTTGGTTAGCAATTGGCATTGTTTTTATCGGGATCGGTGTGACTTTAACCGTTGCATTATGGTATTTGGTGCCGCTTATCTGGAAACAACTCGTTTACGCTCGAGATAGTATTCCGGCTGGAATTCATTGGATTAATGGCGAATTATTACCATGGGTTTCTTCGACATTTCATGTCCAGCAGATGGAAATTGATACTGATCAAATGTCCAAAGCGGTTATGGATTATGTTCAGACAAATTATAGTGCCGATAGTATTCAAGCTGTCTTATTAAAGCTTGCGCAATCAGGTCTGAACTTTATTCAGATCGGTGGGACAATTGTTTTAATTCCAATTATTGCTTTTTATTTCTTATTAGATTGGGAGCGTATGTTAGAAAACTTACGTCGTCTCATTCCAAGACCATATGAAGCAAATACATTACAAATCGTTCGTGAATGCCATAGTGTTTTAGGTGCATTCGTCAAAGGTCAATTCCTTGTTATGCTTTTACTCGGTGTGGTTTATGCCGTAGGACTACAATTAATTGGACTAGAGGTTGGACTGATTATTGGTATGGTAGCTGGTCTTGCCAGTATCATCCCTTATCTAGGATTTGCGGTAGGGATTATTGCAGCGATTATTGCAAGCTTATTTCAGTTCGGAATGGACTGGATGCATTTATTACTGGTCGGTGTAGTATTTATGATTGGCCAAGCGGTAGAGGGTTATATTCTACAGCCATTTCTACTCGGCGATAAAATTGGTCTTTCACCAGTTGCAGTAGTATTTGCGGTGTTGGCAGGTGCACAACTTGCTGGTTTTTTAGGAATGCTCATTGCATTACCTGTAGCAGCTGTGATTGTAGTGCTCTTAAAACATTTAAGAGAAAACTATGAAAGGAGCTCATTATATGCTCCATCTTCTACATTAGTGATCCAAGACGGCAATATTGAGCAACTTCATGTAGAAACTGAAGATACTAAACTTGATCTTGAAGTTAAAAAACAGCAAGATACAGGTATCCCGAATCGTTCAGATCAGAAATAATTTCAAGGCCAATTCATTATATGCGTCAACTCCAACTGGATATAGAACCTCAACTTGATGCCCGAATCAGTGATTTTTCGGGACCAGGTTGGGGGCATGTAGTCGATGCAGTGCGTCAACTACATGCGGGTCTGGTAAATAGGTTTTATATCTATGGTGGAGCTGGAACAGGGAAGAGTCATTTGCTTTCGGCAATTTGTGACTCTTATTTGGAAGTTGGTAAGTCTGCAATTAAAGTTTCACTACTTGAGCTTCTTGATGCACCCATTGAGGCAATTACTTGCCTAGAACATTATGATCTTGTTGCTTTAGATGATATTGAATCAATTAGTGGTGTGCCTCACTGGCAAAAAGCCGTTTTTCATTTAATGAATAACCATGAAGGGCAACTCGTGTTTTCTTCACGCGTTGCACCGATTGAATTAAAACTGGAATTGCCAGATTTACAATCCCGTCTCACACAAGCGGTGAGTGTAAAAGTGCCAAGTGGAAGTTTATATGCTGATCGATATGCTTTGGTGACTTCTGTAATGAGTAGACGTGGTATTCATTTTGATCAGCAGATTGTAGATTATTTACTTTTACATGGGCCTCATCAAGCTTCTGTCTTATTGCAGACTGTGGCTCAATTAGAGAAACTTCTTAAAGGTGAGAAGACTAAACTTTCAAACGCAACTTTAAGACAAATCTATGCCTTAATTGATGAATATCAACATTAAAATTTCTTAAACTTTTAGTTTTAATTTATTGGTCTAAGTTAGACACTTTATTATAAAAAATATTGAAAATTAAATATTTATACTTTTAATCTTAAAAGGCTTATCTCTCATTTTCTCATCATTAAATTTTCTATATATCTATAGATATTTAATTGTTCAAATGTTTACAAACTCACCCACTCAAAATGACGCTATAGACCGATCAAAACATCTTGAGAAATTCTGTTTCCTGTGACAAAGTACGCACAAAGGATGCGTTTGCAAAAGTAAAAAATTTGCAATATTGACAAAGAAAAATGAAAAAAATAGGTAAGGAGAAGGGTATGCTCAAACGGAGCATTGCTTTTGCATTATTGGCTGCTGCTGGGCACGCTTATTCTGCTGATATTCAGGTCACGAGCTTAGCTGATGAAGATAAAGATGATACGGTATGTACGCTCAGGGAAGCAGTACAGTTTCTGAATTATCGTGGTTCATCAAATGCTGCTGATGTAGAAAAATATGCAAATGGTTATCATGGCTGTGGAAATAAAGATGCTTCATCAAATATTATTTTGCAGCGTGATCAAGAATATACATTAAATAGCAAAATAACGATTACTGCTCCTCTTACTATTAGTACCGCAAAAAATGATTCTACTATAGTTGATACTGATCAGCCTGGTTCTCATAACGCGACAATCAAAATGGTGGGTACAGATCAGCTCTTTAAAATTGATGATGGGAGTGTTGAAAAACCATCCTTTGCTGTGACCTTGAGTGACCTTAATCTACAAGGTGCAGGTTCAAACTCTAATGTGTTAACAGGTGGCTTAATTTTAAACCATGAAAAACTCACGATTCAGAACTCGCGATTGATCGGCGGTTATGCAAATCAGGGTGGGGCAATTTACAATCAGGGACTTTTATCTAAAACGGGGCAAACTGCTGGTTTTGTAAATATTATAAATAGCTTGATTCAAAATAATAAAGCTACCCAAGGCGGTGTGATTTATAGTGAGCAGCCTTTATATCTCGTGACGCAATCTGTAGTACGCGATAATGAAGTTTCCTCGGCAGATGGTGCGCTATTTTATGGTGCAACAAAATTTGATGATGAAAGTACTGGTGGCTACTTAAGTATACGTGCCATAGGTTTTAGTAACAGTACATTCTTCCATAACAAGATAGGCTTTATTGCAAACATTAAAGATGGGATGTTTGTTAATAATATTACAATGGTTAAAAATGCAGCCGGATTATTCCTTGATGCTCCTCAAGGAAATGCTTCTATTTCTAACAGTATTTTAGTTGGTAATACTGTTAACTGTACTGCCAATACAAATGATCAAACCATTGTACAAAGTAATTTGGTGACCGCTGACTGTAATCGAAATGCTTCTGTAAAACTTCCTAATATCCTCCTTCCTGCTAATGAAAAGTTAATTGCTGGTGATAGCGATGAAGGCGTATGTGATGTAACCGCAAAAGATGGCTTGTTATGTCCATTTAATACGCCAAAAGATAGCTTCTTAGGTTTCTTTAAGCCTCGGTTACTTGAGAGCTACAACACTTTAGCGGATTCTTTAATTATTAATAAAGGCCGTCTATATAGTGATGGTTCTTCAATTGGTTTGGCAAGTTGTGAAAGACTTGACCAGCGTGGAAAAAACCGTAGTGGTTATGATGAGCTGTGCGACTTGGGCGCAATTGAATATATTTTAAATAATGAAATTGCGACTGTTGGACAGGATATTAAATATGGACAGGTAGCAAAATTTAATATTTTGAACTCCTTAAGTGAAGCAGACTTGGTTACCCCAGCCACATGTAAGCGTTTATTTGGTGACCGTCCAGATGGCAAAGATTGGCAACCTGGCTGTTTGAAAATTAAGCAAAGTACAGATACGCCAATTTCTAAAGGTAGTGTAACCATAGATCAAAACGGAAATGTTGTTTACACACCAAATGGAAACTGGCATGGCGCAGATATATTTAGTATTCAAGTTGTTACGAGTGTATCTAGATTCAATGATGGTACCGATTTCCAATATGTATCGATTCCGGCAACTGTAGTCCAAGAGCCTTTATCTGGTATCGAAGATAAGTCTGTGAGTACAGGTGGTGGGGGAAGTGTAGGTGGCGGTTTAATTTTAGGGCTATTTGGATTAATTGCCTTACGCCGTTTCAAGTCATAATCAGGGATGAGGACGATGAAAAACTATAAAAAAGCAGTATTAGCACTCACTGTACTCGCGGCTATGCCTCTTTTTGCCGATACAGCTAATCAAAGAATTGAAGTTACAACTTTTGCGGATGAAGATGGCGAAAATCCAAATGCTTGCTCGTTAAGAGAAGCGATAAAAGTTGCTGAGACACGAAGATCTGATTATGGATGTACAGTTTATAACACGTCTAAAAGTCAGGTCATTCAACTCAAAGCAGGAACTTATACATTAAATAAAGAGTTGGTTCCAAATGCGGATATCGCAATTTATGGAGCTGGTGAAAAGGATCAAGATAAAAACTGGTCAGAGAAAAGTGTTTTAACCAATGATTATCCAGCACTGCAGCCTTTACAGACTAGAATTAATGCTGGTGGTAAATCACGTATATTCAATACAGCAATAAATAAACAACCCTTATTTATTCAAAACGTTATTTTGGAAAATGGGGTAGCACCAGATTTCGGAGGTGCTATTTATGCTGGAGGCAATGTTACATTACTTAATACTCAAATATTGAACTCACAAGCTCAGAAAGGAGGTGCTATTTTTCTGGGTGGTGATAATGTCAATTTGTCAGCAACTCACTCTTTGATTCAAGGTAATACTGCAACTGCCGGAAGTGTGCTTTCAATGAGCTGTTGGAATGGTACAGCTTATGCAAAACGGGAAGTAACATTTACCTCTTCTAGTATTATGAATAATGGCTCAAATAGTTCTAATAATACTTTTGAGTTCTGCGGGGAGCCGAAAGCAACATTTACAATTAATACCATTGCCCAAAATATTGCGAACACTGTAAATGGCAGTATTTTGAAATTTACTGGTGATGCTACCCCTAACGGTACTCCTAATCCTTCAACGATACTTAGCGCTAATAGTAGTTTATCTTTAAAAAATAATACGATTGTTGAAAACAATGCCTATAGCACCTTTTTATATGATACGTTAGGCAGTAAAGAGTTAAGATTTAATTTAATTGGTTTTAATTTAGGAACTTATGCGTGTCATTATTTTATAGGGCCTGCGACTGATTTAAAAAATGCTGGTTTCATTCTCTCTTTCAACGCATTAAATTTGACGAATGATACTGAAAAATGTGACCTACCAACAGAAGCACTTACATCTACACATCGAACTGTTGATATAGCAGGTCAATCTCTTGACTCATTACTCGAACCTTTACATGCAGCTGGACCTGAAACTGGATTTTTACCAATTTACTATCCTAAAAATAATGTAAGTGGTAAGAGCTTAGTAGACGTAGATCCAGAAGCTAAAGATTCATGTACTTCTATTGACCAAAGAGGTCTATCGCGACTTGCTGATAGCAAACTCTATTATCAGCCAAATAGCCGCAATAGTTGTGATATTGGTTCAATTGAATTAATGAAACTTACCGCTGGTGATCTAAAAGGCTTAGGTAATACGTCTCTTACAGATCTGCTTGCGAAATATCAGTCTCAATATGATACTGTTCAGAAGAATATGTTGAATCCAGATTATGCATATTTATTAAATGTGCTAAAAATTGATTCTGCGAATTATAAAAATCTTCTTGATCAAACCAAAGCAAATGCAAAATATCGAGCGATCTATATTGATTTAAAAGCAAGCGGTTTACCTTTACCAAATGAAGATAGTAATCACTCTTTAAAGTTCTTTAATACAACTGACTATAATATTAATCTTGAAACTGTCGGGACAGGGTTAATCGACGATAAAGTTACGAATATCAAAAAAGATGATGGACTTTTCTGTGAATGGAATGATGCTTTACAGCAAATTGTATTCTATCGTTCAGATGACATCATTACCCAAGCGGGTGATTACAACTACTGTAAATATACTATTAGTAGTAAAGATGGCTCTACGCAATCATCTGGGTTGTTAGAAGCTCGATTTGATAACATTCCACCAGTAGCTGGTGATGCAACGGTAACGTTTAAATATCTAGCAAATGAAGTCATTCCTTTAAATGTATTACAGTATGCGAATGATGATGGCGATGGTCCGACAAGTACACTTAAGACAAAACCTAATAAACCTAAATTTTGGGTAAATGATCAGGGTGTGGAGTTACCGATTTATATACCAAGTAAAACTTCTAAGGATGGTATTTTCAAAGTAGTTAAAGCAGATCGCGAAGGTCCATGTCCTAAAGATGATAGTGGTAATATCTGCTATGGTGGCAACATCTATATTCAAGCAAGTAATGTATTCAATACATTCAATGATACTTTGACTTATTACGTTTATGATGCTGATGGAACAATTTCATCTAAGGCTGGAACGATTAATTTAGCCAGTACCGCAACCACAACGGATGATTCACGAAGTGGTGGGGGAAGTATTGGGTTATTTTCTATTGCTTCACTGCTTGGTTTAATTGCTTATAGACGTTATCGTAAATAAGCAGACATAAAAAAGCCTCCTATCGGAGGCTTTTTTATTCATTATAAGTTTTTTTAAATACACATATTTTTCATTAAAAAATGAATTAGTGCTCTAGATATTTATTGATATATTCTTCACGTATAGCCGTTTTTTCATCTGCACTGGCTTTTAGCATGCGTTGACGTAAGTCATTACGTTCTTGTGTACTCATTTTTTGCCAAGCTTCACGCATTTTTTGCTTTTCTGCATCTGGAAGTTGGTTGAACCAATCCATGCGTTGCTGCAAGTTAGCACTTTGGTTTGCGGGTAGCTCTTTTAAGCTTTGATAGCGTTTAATTACAGCGCGTTGCTCTTCTTCAGACATAGCATTCCAAGTATCGTCTACTTGCGTATTGGCATCTTTAGAAAAAATCCAGAAACGTTCAAAACCTGCAAAACTTGTTTGCAAGAAACTTAATGAACAAAGGATAAGTGCTAACTTTTTAGCTACCATGTTGAACTTTATCCTCACCCAACACCATCAGCATTTCTAAATCTTCAACCATTTGTGGTGATAATTTAGGATTAACAATTACTTGATTTTGTGGCTTCTCAATCATCTCTGCCGAGTTGGGTAAAATGACAAAGCCGGTAATCGCTGCAGCAAGTGCAAAACCAGTCATTTTCCAGACACTATAATAAGAGGCTGGTTTTTGCTGGATACGGTCAAGCACATGATTCATTACCACTGTTTTATTTTTATGGTGATGAGCCAAACTATCGAGTTTAGACGTCACCTTTTTAGTGAAATCATCATGATTCATTAGAACCTCCCATGGGATTTAAATGTGCTAAGTACTCTCTAAGTCCCTGAATTGCTCGATGATAATGGGTTTTCACACTACCTTCAGTGCAGTTCATAATTTGTGCCGTAGTATGGGTATCAAACCCCTCCCAAGCACGTAACATGAAAGCTTGTTGTTGACGAACAGGTAGTTTTGCAATCGCTTCCTGAATCTCTTCTATCGTTACTGCTTGATCTAGAAAATCTGCTGGATTGATTGCTTTTTCATCGACAATATCAATGATTTCTTCATCATCATTGTCTAGACTAACTTTTTTGAAGAATGAAAATGGATTTGCACGACGGGCTTCTTTGCGTCGCCAGTCCTGAAGTTTGTTATTGAGAATCGTATAAAACAACGGATACCATTCTTCAGTACTTCGATCGGCGTAAGACTTGTGTAAAGCAATAAATGCTTCTTGAACCAAGTCCATGGCAATGCCTTGTTGACCTTGGGTAGCACTTTCCATCATCACTAAAGCACGACCAGTAACATCTTGCATGAAAACCTTTAGGCGTTGTTCAGCCGTGCTGGCATGAGCACTAGATGCTTCCGATCGAGACTTTTTCGGTGCTAAATCCATGGAGATGGAAAATCCTGTCATTGGACGTACCCACCTTATCTTCAATATATCTCTTATATAACGTTGAAAAGAGGTGGGAGGTTGACAACAATCGGCTATTTTTTAGTAGTGTAAATGATTTTTTTCACAAATATGAGCGATGTAAAATAAATTAACGTTTTATTGGCGTTGGCGAACCATTTCAAAAAAGCAAACAGATCCGGCAATTGCTACATTTAATGACTCTTGACCACCTGGTTGAGGAATTGTCACTGACTGTGCATGCGCTAAAGCATAGTCACTTGCACCTTGTCCTTCGTTACCTAAAATCCAGACACATGGCTTTGAAAGATCTTTTGAATAAAGACTAGTTGAGCGATGAGAGCTGGTTACAAAAACAGGAATATCAAATTTAGGGAGGATGTCGGTCAGTTGGAAGTTTTCAAAACAAGATAGGCTAAAATGAGCGCCCATACCAGCTCTTAAAACTCGTGGAGACCAGAGTGAGGCAGAACCTTGTGTACAAATAATTTGCTTAATATTTGCTGCTGCTGCTGAACGTAATAGGGTTCCTACGTTACCCGGATCTTGTACATTTTCTAAGATTAAAGTATCTAAGCTATAATCAATTGTGGCAGCGGTCTTAGGCAAATCAATAATTGCCAAGCAAGGTAGGGTATTACCTAAGGTACTTAAGTCTTTGTATAGAACTTCACTAATAATAAAAACATGACCCTGATGGAGTTCGATTATTTTTTTTAAATCGTCATGTTCTAATGCTTGTTCGGTTGTAAACAAAGAAAAGAGTTTTTTCTGCTGTTGTAACCATGCTAAACAAAGGTGGGTGCCTTCAAGAACTGTTTGTTGATGCTTTTTTCGGGCGCTATTGAGTTCAATTAAACCACGCAAATGTTTAATTTTTGCATTGTCTTTTGATTCTAAAAAAATAACCGCCATAAGGATAATGTCCAAAAGGGCACCATCATACTATCTATGATGCCCTCTGTAATTTAAATTATTAATGATAGTTCGTTACGCGTTCAACTTCATTCTTAGAACCGATAATTACAGGAACACGTTGGTGAAGTTCTGTAGGTTCAATCTCTAGAATGCGTACACGGCCAGTAGTTGATGCACCGCCAGCTTGTTCAATGAGCATACTCATTGGGTTAGCTTCATACATTAAACGTAAACGACCAGCTTTTTTCGGGTCTTTTAAGTCATAAGGGTAAAGGAAAATACCACCACGGCATAAAATACGGTGAATATCACCCACCATACATGCAACCCAACGCATATTGAAATCTTTTTCACGTACAGAGGTTTTACCTGCAAGCAACTCTTCAATATATTGCTTTACTGGTTGTTCCCAATGGCGCTGATTAGATGCATTAATCGCAAATTCTTGAGTATCTGCTGAAACTTGAATGTTATTGGCAGTTAGTAAGAAGGTTTGAGTTACTGGATCTAAAGTGAAGAATGCCACACCATTTCCAACAGTTAAAGCCATCATTGTTGAAGGGCCATATAGAACATAACCCGCAGCAACTTGTTGAGTGCCTGCTTGCATGAAATCTTCTGCTTGTGTGACTGCATTTTTTGCAGGAAGAATAGAGAAGATTGTTCCTACGCACATGTTGATATCAATGTTACTTGAACCATCTAATGGGTCGAATAGAACCAAATATTCGCCGTTTTCTTGCGCTGGTGTGAAATCATCAAGTTCTTCAGATGCAAGGCCACCTACATGAGGGTGAACTTTTAGTGCATCGATTAAATAATCATTAGAAATCACATCAAGTTTTTTCTGTGTTTCACCTTGAACATTTTCGTTGCCTGCGCTACCCAAAATTCCAGCCAATGCACCTTTTTGCAGGGCTTGATCAATGGTTTTACAAGTCGTGGCAATTGTGTCGATGACTTGAGCCAACTCAGGTGTAAGGTTCCCTTTTTCTTGTTGTAAAAACTGGGACAATGTGAGGTTGGACATAAAACAAAGCTCCTGTGCGCAAGCATCAAAATGAGTCAAATAAATACGTGGCATATTCTAGATGAGAATGCCGGAAAATAAAAATTATCTTACTTTATTTGTGTTGCATTTCTGCTTACAAGCCCCACTTTACATGGTATGTTGTTTGCATAGCAAAGGAATGTATATTTAGGAGAATCGAAATGACAACTAAGAAGTTTGATGCGACCCCCACGGCAGGCGAACCAATCAATTTAGAAAAAATTTCGAAAGAGAATATTCAGGAAGCTTGGAAAGATTATGAGGCAAAGCCTGAATATAAAGCTTTTAATAAGCATGATTTGATTGAGTCAATGCAGCATTCAGAAGAAGATGAAAACAAATCTTCTTAAATAAAAAGTAGTTAAAATAAACGCCCAACTGTATGGGCGTTTATTTTTTTAAGCCTGTTTTATTTTAATAGAGGGGGAACTGCCTCATAGTTAATTTCAACGCGGCGGTTTTCTTTCCAAGCTGATTCGTCATGACCCGGGTTAACTGGAGATTCTTTACCATAGCTTACAGCTTCAAGTTGCTGTGGGTTTACACCACTTGTAATGAGATAACTTTGAACTGCTTTCGCACGACGTTCACCTAAAGCCATGTTGTACTCACGTGTACCACGTTCATCTGTGTGGCCAGTTAATGCAACTTTTGAATTTGCATTTGCCATAAGGAACTGAGCATGTGCCTGAAGAGTTTGATAGTCTTCATTAGATAAATCACTGCTGTCATAGTTAAAATGAACAACACGTTTAGCTAAAGCTGCTTTATTTGCTTCCGTTACACCTTTTGATGAAGCACCTGCCAAATTTTGGGCATTTAATGCAGCATCTTCACTTAAGCCTGTTGTATTTACTGTGCTCGGATTTGTTGTAGTACCAGCAGTTGCTGTTGTTGCTGGCTTACGGCTGGCACAGCCTGTCATAACAAGCGCTACACTCAGTAGAGGAAAAGCCAAATATTTGATTGATTTCATCATCATCTCCATCAATGGAATAAAAAGTTATTTAGGCGCCCAGGCTGGTTCACGTACTTCACCTTGTTCACTTGGTAAATTCATACGGAAACGACCATCAGTGGACATGATAGACAGTAAACCACGGTTCCCTTCACGAGTTGCATAGACCACCATTTGTCCATTCGGGGAGAAGCTTGGTGATTCATCTAAACTGGTTGGAGTAAGAATATTGATAATGCCTGTACTGAAATCTTGAATAGCAACTTTATAATCACTACCACTTGGTCGATGCACAAGTGCGATTTTTTTACCGTCGGCACTTAAAGTACCACGAGCATTAAATGACCCTTTAAATGTTAAGCGTTTTACAGAACCATCCCCAAAATCATAGCGATAAATTTGAGGGGAACCGCCACGATCAGAGGTGAAAATAAAAGCTTTTCCATCTGGCGTGTAACGTGCTTCGGTATCAATTCCCGAGTCATTTGTCATACGTTTGACTTGGCGAGTTGATAAATCCATTTGATAAATTTCAGGGTTACCATTCATCGATGCTGTAAACAGCATTGATTTGCCATCTGGTGAAAAGCTTGGTGCACCATTTAAGCCTTTAAAGCTGGTGAGTACTTCGCGTGTTCCGGTAGAAAGATCTTGTAAATAAATTGCTGGTCGCTTGGTTTCAAAAGAAACATAAGCAATTTTTTTAGCATCAGGAGTCCATGCCGGAGAAAGAATCGGGTCGCGTGAAGCGAGAACAGTTTTTGGCTGTTCACCGTCGGTATCGGCAATTTGTAATGTGTAACGTTCTGCTGGGGTTGCCGCGTTACGTAATACATAAGCAATACGACCGCTAAAGTCGCCCGGAATCCCTGTGAGTGCCTGATAAATAGCATCACTTATTATATGACCTGCTTGACGTATGCGTGACGCAGGAACATTTAATAACTCATTAAGAAGATATTGTTGTTTTTGTACATCATAAAGCTGGTAATGAATTTCAAAACCATCAGCTGTTTGCTTGATTTGTCCAGTCACTACATAAGGAATACCAGCAGCTTGCCAATCGGATGCTTGAATTTGGTTAATCGCAGCATTGGCAGGTAGGTTTTTAGATGAACTTGTGAAACGACCTGAACGATTTAAGTCATTTTCAACAATAGGATAAAGTCCATTGTCGTTATTAAAAGGAACAATAGCGATTTTAGGCGCTTGATCAGGTGCTTTTGCAATTTCTAAGTGTAATTGAGCAAAGGCAGTTGTAGGCACAAGGGGACTTAATGCTGTAAGTAGCGCTAAGGATAGAAGGTGTTTGCGGCTCGTTTTCATAGATTTAAAGTCATTGAAGGCATTTTGTGACTGTGGATTTTGTAACATAGTTACATGCCTTAAACTATTTAAAGCATGTAACAATATAATTATTTAGCAGTAAATGTTGAGCTGAAAGATCTAGCCTCACGACGCGCATCTGGATCAGATGGCATTGGGTAAGGTGCAGCAGAACGAATAGCTGCCTCAACACTAGCTTTGACATCTGGGTTGCTAGAGCTAACAATAACAGATAATACAGCTCCACTATCACTGAGTGTCACACGGGCAGTTGCTTTTTGACCCGATGTTCCAGCTGGAATATCCCAAGCATTTCTAATTTTCTGCTCGAAATCACGTTTTGCTGAAGATGCAATTTTTTTGGCTTCTCCTTTTTTCTGAGCAGCTTCTTCCTGAGCTTTTTTAGCAGATGCAGCTTTTTGTTCTGCCTCAGCTTCAGCTTTACGTCTAGCATCCTCAGCTGCTTTTTGCTGTTTAGCTTTTGCGTCAGCATCAGCCTTGTGTTTAGCATCTTCAGCAGCTTTCTGCTTTTTAGCTTTTGCATCAGCCTCAGCTTTACGCTTAGCATCCTCAGCTGCTTTTTGATGTTTGGCTTTCGCATCAGCTTCAGCTTTATGCTTGGCATCTTCAGCAGCTTTTTGCTGCTTGGCTTTCGCATCAGCTTCAGCTTTACGTTTAGCATCTTCAGCAGCTTTACGAGCTTCACTTTTTTCCTGTTTAACCTTCGCATCAGCCTCAGCTTTACGTTTAGCATCCTCAGCAGCTTTACGGGCTTCATTTTTTTCGTGTTTAGCCTTTGCATCAGCTTCTGCTTTGCGTTTAGCATCCTCAGCAGCTTTACGGGCTTCATTTTTTTCATGTTTAGCTTTCGCATCAGCTTCAGCTTTACGTTTAGCTTCTTGCTGTGCTTGAAGTTTAGCATTTTCAGCTTCACGTTTCAGTTTTGCATCAGTCTCAGCTTTACGTTTAGCAGCTTCTTCAGCTTTACGAGCTTCATTTTGTTCATGTTTAGTTTTTGCCTCAGCTTCAGCTTTACGCTTTTGTTCAGCTTCGACTTTTGCAGCTTTTGCTTCAGCTTGACGCTTAGCTTCAGCTTGCTGTTTTTGAACTTCCTCTAAACGTTGCTGCTCTGCAGCTTGCTTCGCTTTAGCGGCTTCTTCAGCTTTGCGTTTTTCCTCAGCTAATTTTGCTTGCTGCGCCTGCTCAGTTTTTTGCTTTGGAGCAACAAGCTGTTGCGCTGTTGGAAGAGAAGGAGGTATTGCAGGAAGATTTTGCGGAAGAGTTTTATCTACAATTGGACTTAAAACTTCTTCAGCCTGATTTTCTGCTGTA
Source organism: Acinetobacter sp. XH1741 (assembly GCF_041021895.1). Lineage (NCBI taxonomy): Bacteria > Pseudomonadati > Pseudomonadota > Gammaproteobacteria > Moraxellales > Moraxellaceae > Acinetobacter > Acinetobacter chenhuanii. The sequence continues at coordinate 3,364,979 of NZ_CP157428.1, read as the reverse complement.
GTTTGTTGCTCAACTTCTTTGGCTAAAGGTGGTGGCAAATCTTCTGGCTTAACTAAAATAGTAGTCAGCTTTTTTGGCTGTTCAGGTGGTTTACTCAAGCCTAAAAAAAGCAAGCCAACAATGGCAATTGCATGAACTCCAAGTGTGAAGCCCAATGCAATTGCATTTTGTTTAAAGGGAGGCTTTTGATTTTTGTTCATAGCTTATTTTAAAGGCTCTGTCAGAAGGCCAACTTGAGTTAAACCTGCTTCTTGTAAACTTGCCATCAATGACACGACTTCACCGTAAGGACGAGACTTATCACCGTTCACTAAAACTGTAAGTTGTTTCTTTTCCTGCTCAGCTTGTTTTTGAGCTTCACTCAAAACTGATTCAAGTTTTTCACGAGAAAGTGGCTCGTTGTCTTTGTAGTCTTGATATTGAAGATAAATATTGCCATCTTTACCAATCGTTACCATGGCTGGCATATCTTTAGATTCAATTGGACGATTATTTGCCTGAGGTAAATCGACTTTAATACCGCTGGTAATCATGGGAGCAGTCACCATGAAAATAACCAAAAGTACCAGCATTACATCGATATAAGGCACGACGTTCATGTCACTTTTTAATGGTTTTTTTATGCGCTCAAAGCGCCCTGAACGTTGAATGGCCATTATACATCTTCCTGTGATGAACCCACAGATTGACGTTGCAATAAAGCAATCATCTCTTCGGCAAATAATGCACGATCAGAGTAGACGCTTTCACCTTTAGCCGTAAAGTGGTTAAAAGCTAATACAGCGGGAATGGCAGCAAATAAACCAATTGCGGTCGCAATAAGTGCTTCGGCAATACCCGGTGCAACTGTAGCTAAAGTCACTTGGTCAACGGCAGCCAAACCGATAAAGGCATTCATGATTCCCCAAACTGTACCGAATAAACCGATGTATGGAGCAACAGAACCGATACTTGCTAGAGTACCTAAGCCGTATTCAAGAGTACTCTGATCACGACTTAAACCTACGCGTAAAATACGCTCAGTGCCTTCAATGGTTTGAGAGGTAGATGCGTTACGCTTTTTAAGTTTAAAAAACTCACTCAGTCCTTGATAAAAAATATCTTCAAGGCCTGATCGTTTTGAGTTGAGTTGTGCGTTGTTATAGAGCGTATTGAGTTCAGCACCAGACCAGAACATTTTTTGGAAATGTTCATCACCTTGACGTGCTTTTTTATAACCCATATGTAACTTGGCAATCAAATACCAACTAAAAATTGATGCTAACAATAAAATTAGCATGACCAATTGGACGACTGGACTTGCTTGTAAGATAAGGTCAGAAATATGCAGGGTTGATTCAATGTTTGTTGCCATAGTTACATATGCCGGTTGCTTTTTTAGTCTTGTTCCAATTCTTTACGAATAAGATCACGTATTTCTTCTGGAAGACGACGAGCTACAAGTTCTTTACTTAAACATGCCAATTCAACCTCGCCAGAAGCAAGCAAGATTTCACCACGATAAATATTTTGTTGCAACACAAATGACGCAGCTTTACATGAAACTACACGTGCTGTAACAGTAATTAAGTCATCCATTAAGATAGGACGCATGTATTTTACGTCAATTTTGTGAACAACAAAGTTGTAGTCTTTTTGATGCCAGTAATGATCAACGCCAGAAGCACGGAGCCATTCTGTACGGGTACGTTCCATGTAGCGAATGTGGTTGGCATGGTAAACAATACCACCTGCGTCCGTATCTTCGATATAAACACGAATATTGAATTCAAAATGATTCGCCATGAGAGTATTCCGTTTAGTTCACTATAGAGCTTTGTATTCAAAATATGACTGCTGAAAAAAACATCAGTTCTAATCAAGGTCATACATCTGCTTTTAAATACGGGGCAGTTTAGCAGATTGCATACTAAGTCCTATGGCACAACCTTTCAATTGCGATTGCTGTATTTATAATCTAAAAACGGTACATCTTATGGCTAGCATGCTTTTAACTTAAGAGGGCTTCCATGAAGCCTGCACTTGTTTTGATATATTCGGATAATCTAATACGAATCTTACATGCAGTTCGGTTCCTGTTTTTAAGGCCTTGTCATCTACAATAAAATAAGGACTATGATTTGGTGCGGCCAGACTTAAGTCCTGATTTTCTGGTGTTGCACCTAAGAAAACAAAGAATGAGGGCATTAATTTGCCATAGTAGGCAAAATCTTCACTTGCGCTTGCATTATGATCTAAAACATGAAGTTTTGAGTCTCCCACAGCCTTGGCTAATGTTGGCTGAATAAGCTGAGTCAATGCCTTATCATTCATAGTGACTGGCGCATAAGGCGCAATTTCAACTTTAGCAGTCACATCATTGGCTTGAGCGTTATGTTCTATCATGATTGGTAAACTTTTTAAGATATTCGCTCTTATCTGTTCGTTATTAGAGCGGATAGTCCCGACCAGGTTAACCTGTTCAGGAATCACATTGCCTGCTGCACCACCTTGAATATTGCCAATACTGACTACGCCCATACCTTGCGTGAGGTCAGTTCTTCGGCTAATCAGGCTTTGTAGATTATTAATCATTTGTGCAGAAGCATAAATTGGATCTCTGCCTAACCAAGGGGTAGAGCCATGAACTTGTTTGCCGTTGACCTGAATACGTAAATGGTCTGCACTATTTAAAATGGCACCATCTTTATAATAAAGATGACCACTTTGCATACCAGCTATAACATGTATTCCAAAAATGGCTTCAGGTTTATAGTCTTTAAAGGCTCCATCTGCGATCATTTTGCGTGAACCGATTTGATCACCTTGTGTGAAATTGTCTACATCAGCTCCGCCTTCTTCTGCAGGTTGGAAAACAAAAACAACTGTACCTGCTATTTTATCTTTATTGGCAGCTAGAATTTTTGCTGCACCTAATAGCATTGCAGTATGTGCATCATGCCCACAAGCATGCATGACATAAGTTTCTTTACCTTGATAAATTGCTTTTTGTTTACTCGCAAACGAAACACCACTTTTTTCTTCCATAGGTAGCGCATCCATATCGGCTCTAAGTGCAATAATAGGGCGGGGTTTATTACCTTTTAAGATGCCAATAACTCCTGTTTTTGCATAACCTGTTTTGACTTGAATGCCATAAGACTTTAATTCTTTTTGAACCAGTGCAGAGGTTTTAAATTCCATATTGCCAAGTTCTGGGTTCTCATGAATGTGTTGTCTTAGTTGAATGATCTGATTTTCATTTTGTTGTGCAGCATCGTTTACCCAATCTGCTAGAGTCAATTGACTCACTAGAGCAAGTGGGAATAATAAAGCGGCTTTCTTATACATGTCCTTATCCTAAAAAATATTATTGTTTATAAGATTTAATATCTAGATTTCTTATAATTCAGTTTTTAAAAATATTAAAAAATCAATAAGGTATAAAGAAAGACTTAAAAGGTATGGAGTGGTTAATTTATTGATAAGACAGTTATTATTTAAATTAAAAAGAACAGATAAATTAAAAAAGGAAGAGAAAATTCTCTTCCTTTGGCTAGTTTTTAGGCTCAGGTGGTGTCATTCCAAACTGTAAATAAGATTGATTGGTTGCTATACGTCCTCGTGCAGTACGCATGACATAACCTTGTTGAATTAAATAAGGTTCAATCACGTCTTCAAGTGTGCCACTATCTTCAGCCATAGCTGCAGCAAGCGCTTCAACTCCAGCAGGCCCGCCATCAAAACGCTCGAGTAACATACTCAAATAACGGCGGTCTAAAGTGTCTAGGCCTGCTTTATCAACATTGAGCATATCAAGAGCACGTTGTGCCATGTCATGGTTAACTTCACCTGTACCTTTTACTTGTGCATAGTCACGAACACGGCGTAATAAACGATTGGCAATACGTGGTGTGCCACGTGCACGGCGTGCAACTTCCTCGGCACCCTCAACTGTAATTGGCACATCCATAAGGTTTGCAGAGCGCGACACGATATGTGTTAAATCTTCTACAGAGTAAAACTCAAGACGTTGCACAATACCAAAACGGTCGCGTAGAGGTGAGGTGAGTAAGCCTGCACGTGTGGTCGCAGCGACTAATGTAAAAGGGGGTAAATCTAATTTAATTGAACGGGCAGCAGGTCCTTCACCAATCATGATATCTAACTGGTAATCTTCCATTGCGGGATACAGAATTTCTTCAATCACGGGGGAAAGGCGATGAATTTCATCAATAAATAAAACATCACCTTCTTCAAGGTTAGTCAGCATTGCCGCCAAATCACCCGCGCGCTCCAAAACAGGCCCTGAAGTTGATTTGAGGTTACCACCCATTTCACGTGCAATGATATTAGCAAGTGTGGTTTTACCTAAACCTGGTGGACCAAAAATCAGTGTGTGATCGAGTGCTTCACCACGACCGCGAGCAGCGCCAATGAAGATTTCCATTTGCTCGCGTACCACTGGCTGCCCAATATAATCGGCAAGCGAAGTTGGTCGGATAGCCCGATCAAAATGATCTTCAGGTTTTTCTGTTCCACTGATTAGACGGTCTTGCATAGGTGTGTTTACTTCATCATTGATTTAAGAGCAGCACGAATAATATCGGCTGATTCAGTGTAATCGGCTTTAACCGCAGCAACAGCTTTTTGTGCTTCAAGTGGCTTATAACCTAAAGACTGTAATGCTGCTTCTGCTTCTGCAACAGGGGAGTTTGCAGCAAATTGAATTTGAGGCATGGTCGCCGCAGTAGAAGTGCCTTGAGCCAAGGTTTTAAAACGATCACGAAGTTCAATCATTAAACGTTCAGCTGTTTTTTTACCAACGCCCGGAACTTTGACCAAAGTGTTTACATCGTCGTGTTCAATTGTATGTACCAATAATTCGACACTTAATGTAGACAAGATACCCAGTGCCATTTTAGGGCCTACACCATTTACTTTTAATAAAGTACGGAAAATAGTTTTCTCTTGAGCATCGCTAAAACCGTAAAGCTGCTGAGCGTCTTCACGAACAACTAAATGCGTCCATAGCGTGACTTTCTGGCCTTTTTGTAATTGGCAAAATGTTGAAAGTGGTGTATCAATTTCATAGCCCACACCATTTACATTCAGTAAGACAGTAGGGGCTTCTAGGGCAAACACTTCGCCAATTAAACATCCGATCATTGAATCTTTCACTTATTTGTTAATGGTTGAATAGTAGATGCCATTTGTTCTAAACGCAAAATGGCTTTTAAAATTTCTTTTCGATTTCGTGTGGATTTTATCCATGCAGGTAGACGTGAAAAATAACTGCTATTACCAGTCTGTTTAGTCCTTTCTCTTAAATTAGCCTCAACGAATATTTTTAGTTCTTTTAAATGTGTAGGGTTATAAACGTATATGTCTCCATGCCTAATTGAAGTTTTCAAATAAAGTTCAAGACCATAGTTTGTATAACCATATTTCTGGTCTAAAACAAAAGCTATATTATATTTTTCAAATTTTGAAAAATTTTGGCATAGATGACATTTAGCTTGAATATATGGAGGATATGTTCCTGAATTATTCAGCTTTTGATTTGCTTTGACCCATGACCCACCACAACTTTGGCAACGCTGGTAAGCTGTGGCATAAAAACGACCATTGTGACGACTCGATATTGAACTATCTTCAGCTTTAATCTGATAACAACAATCTAGACAACTAAAAGAAAAAGTTCCTTGATAAGGCGCATTTACTGGTGACAAAGGACTGTCATATTTTAAGATACTCAGATGAGAACATTTAGGGCATTTTACCCACTGATCTGAATACATAAAAGATGATGGATAAAGCCCTCTATCAACATGTCGACTTATCATTAAAACAGACCTATTTTATTACCTTGTAGCTCTTGCGCCAAGCTATAAGCCTGATGATCTGAAAACTTACTAATAATATCGAGTACCTGCATGATATTGCTGTAGTGATTATTACTAAAGCGGGCACCGTACAAATGAAGGATCGACATTAAACGTTGTTCTTTAAAGCTCAAAGATTTATGTGGCATTGTTAAGGGTACAAATGCATCTAGTATTGTTTGCAAACTTTGGTGAGCAATAATTTCTAAACCAGACTTTTGCGGGTGTTCAAAGATTTTTTCACGCGCTAGGTTTTTTGCTGTTTCAATACCTTTAGCAATATCAGGTGAGCAGTATTGTAAAAGGCTACCTTGGAGCTGACCTGTAATAATTTCATACTGATGCTTGGCGAAAGCGGTAGTGACTTCATCGACTAGGCGTTTCATGACACGGCCACGTAATGCAGAAATTTTTTGTTGCCATGTACTGCTGGGCTGTGACAACTCTTCTGGCTGACCATAATCTGCAATTAAATTGAGAAAAATTGGTTCAACTTCTTGGTAGTTCAGCATATTTAGAATAATGCCGTCTTCTAAATCAATTAAGGCGTAGCAAATATCGTCTGCGGCTTCTAAAAGATAGGTGAGTGGGTGGCGACAATAGTGATATTCACCTAATTGAATGAGTCCAAGCTGTTCTGCTATTTGCTTTAAAATTTCTTTTTCAGACTGATAACAACCAAATTTAGCCCGTTCATGGGATGGGCGATCACCTTGAGAAGCTATTGTTTTTGAGAGCCAAGGATATTTTAAATATGCGCCTAGGGTCGCGTAAGTTAAGCGCATACCACCATCGTCTGGGTGATAGTCAATACGTGTTAAAAGGCGTAATCCTTGAGCATTACCTTCAAACTGGCGGACATCGGCTTCTTCTTCGGGAGTTAATTTTTTTAGAAAATCATTATGTGAGGCATCGTCAAACCATTCACGAATCGCATATTCACCTGCATGCCCAAAAGGTGGGTTACCAATGTCATGTGCAAGACAGGCCGCTTGAATAATTGCGCCAACATCGGCAGGAGAAATCCAGACGGGCAATTCATCTTTAATTTTTTCGGCTGCAAGCATACCCATTGAACGACCAATACAGGAAACTTCAAGCGAGTGTGTTAAGCGGGTATGGATGCCGTCATGCTGTGCTAAAGGGTGCACTTGTGTTTTACGGTTTAACTGACGAAAACTTTGCGAAAATATAATGCGATCATAATCTTTATGAAATGGGCTACGAGCCAACTCTGTACTACTTTTTTTGCTACCTAAACGAACTGCAGAAAGCAGTTCTAACCAACGCATTTGTTCCATTTATCATTATTCAAAACTATAAAGCCTGATCATGCCAAAAAAAACTTAAAAGCACTAGCGTGGTGCGACATAGTTTGTCTTGGTTCAGGTTTTATTATGTTATTGAATAAACATGAAACAATTTATTTTTACCTATATTAGTTAAAAAAATGATTTTGAACAAAAAACTAGTCAGTTCTTGCAGAATTAGGTTACAGAATACTGATTCTACATCTAGCTGATTTTAGCAAGACACAGTAGAATATGCGCTCTCTCTAAAGTCACATTGCGGTAAGGTTCACAAGACCTGCCCGTGGAGCCAAAATCAACATGTTTATCGTGGCCGGTGCAGCAGCACATTCTTCTTTTAAGAAAGCTCAACTATTAACACGTTTATCGTCAATTAGTTCTGTTCAATCTTTTGACAGCCAATGGGTCTATTTGTTTGATCAAGCGCTCAACGAGCAGCAACATCAATCTGCTTTGCAATTATTAAATGACGGTGAGTCTTTTGAACTTCGTCAACCTGCAAGTGATGAGATTCAGATTTTAGTAACGCCACGTGTGGGTACTATTTCACCTTGGTCTTCTAAAGCAACTGATATCTTCAAGAACTGTAATACGCCAGTTCACCGTTTAGAACGCGGTCTTTTATTTACGTTAAAAGGTGTTTCTGAACTATCTAATGAAGTAAAACAAGTATTGCATGACCGTATGACTGAAAATGTTTTTGCACAAATTGATGATGCAAAAGCACTATTTTCAGAAACAGCTCCAAAGCCATTAAATTCAATTGATATTTTAGGCCAAGGTAAAGAAGCTTTAGTAAAAGCCAACAATGAATTTGGTTTCGCTTTATCTGAACAAGAAATTGATTATTTAACAGAAGCGTTCACTCGACTTGGCCGTAATCCAAATGACATCGAGTTAATGATGTTTGCACAAGCAAACTCTGAACACTGTCGTCATAAAATCTTTGGTTCTGAATGGACAATTGATGGTGAAAAACAACCATTATCATTGTTCCAAATGATTAAAAATACTTATAAAGAATCACCAACTGATGTGTTATCAGCATATAAAGATAATGCCTCTGTAATCGTTGGTTATGACACGATGCGTTTTTATCCAAAAGCAGATGAAAACGGTCACTTTGTTTATAAATATAAGAGCCAAGCTGCTCATATTTTAATGAAGGTTGAAACTCACAACCACCCAACAGCAATTTCTCCATTTGCTGGTGCTGCTACTGGTTCAGGCGGTGAAATCCGTGATGAAGGTGCTACAGGTCGTGGTGGTAAACCAAAAGCTGGTTTAACAGGCTTTACAGTTTCTAACTTAAATATTCCTGGTTTTGAACAACCTTGGGAAGAAAACTACGGTAAACCTTCACGTATGGCATCGCCATTACAAATTATGATTGAAGGCCCATTAGGTGGCGCGGCATTTAACAATGAATTTGGCCGTCCTGCGTTAAATGGTTATTTCCGTACTTTTGAACAGAATGTAAATGGTGAAGTGAAGGGCTTCCATAAGCCAATCATGATCGCTGGTGGTTACGGCAACATTCGTCCTGACCATGTAGAAAAAGATGCGATTCAACCAGGTGACTTACTCATTGTATTGGGTGGTCCTGCAATGTTAATTGGTCTTGGTGGTGGTGCGGCGTCTTCAGTAGACAGCGGTACAATGGGTGAAAGCCTTGACTTTGCTTCTGTACAACGCGAAAACCCAGAAATGGAGCGCCGTTGTCAAGAAGTGATCGATACATGCTGGCGCTTAGAAGACTTCAACCCAATCGTTTCTGTACATGATGTGGGTGCGGGTGGTTTATCAAATGCGATGCCTGAACTTGTAAATGACCACGAATTAGGTGCAGTTCTTAATCTTCGTAAGATTCCTTCATTAGAGCCGGGCATGAGCCCAATGGAAATCTGGTCAAATGAAGCACAAGAGCGTTATGTTCTTGCAATTCGCCCAGAGTCTTTAGAGCAGTTCGAAGCAATCTGTGCGCGTGAACGTTGTCCGTTTGCTGTGTTGGGTGAAGCTACTGAAGCTCGTCATTTAACTGTTGAAGATCCATTGTTCGAAAACAATGCAGTTGATATCCCAATGCAAGTGATGCTTGGTGGTACACCGCGTATGCAACGTTCTTACGAAACAATTGAGCGTAAAGGTAACGACTTTGATGCTTCAAAAGTTGATTTGAAAGATGCGATTTTCCGCGTATTGAAAAATCCTACAGTTGCGTCTAAATCATTCTTAATCACTATTGGTGACCGTTCTATTACAGGTATGGTTGCGCGTGATCAAATGGTTGGTCGTTGGCAGATCCCTGTTGCAGATGCAGCAGTAACGACTACAAGCTTACAAGGTTTCACTGGTGAAGCAATGGCAATGGGTGAACGTCCACCAGTTGCATTGTTAAATCCGGCAGCGTCTGCTCGTTTGGCAGTTGCTGAAGCAATTACCAACATTGCATGTGCAAACATTGAACAAATTAGCGATATCAAACTTTCTGCAAACTGGATGGCTGCTGCTGGTCAAAAAGGTGAAGATCAAGCGTTGTTTGAAGGTGTGAAAGCGATTGGTATGGAAATGTGTCCTGCTTTAGGAATTGCGATTCCTGTAGGTAAAGACTCACTTTCAATGCGTACCACTTGGAACGATAATGGCGAAGATAAAGCTGTAACATCTCCAATGACTGGTGTAATTACTGCATTTGCTCCAGTTACTGATGTTCGTAAGACTTTAACACCTGAACTTAAGAATTTAGAAGATTCAGTACTTGTACGTATTGATTTATCTAAAGGCCAGTTCCGTTTAGGTGGTTCGATTCTTGCTCAAGTATATAAAGCAATTGGTTCAATCACTCCAGATGTTGATAGTTTTGATGATTTCAAAGCGTTCTTTGCTTTAATTCAAGACTGGAATAACCGTGGCTTAATCCAAGCTTACCATGACATCGGTGATGGCGGTTTACTCGCTACTGTAGCTGAAATGATGTTTGCTTCACGTTTAGGTGTGGCATTAGAAAACCAAACTACTGCTGGCTTATTTGCAGAAGAAATTGGTGCGGTTGTTCAAATCAAATCAGCTGATTGGGAAGCTTTACAAGCAGAAGTTACAGCTTCTAGCTTAAAAGATGCAATTGCTGTAGTTGGCCGTGTAAACAATACAGATCAATTATCTGTAAACGGCTTAACTTTAGATCGTGCTGAATTACAACAAGCTTGGTCGGAAGTATCTCATCAGATCCAACGTTTACGCGATAACGTTGAAACTGCTGACCAAGAATTCGCTTTAATTATAGATAAATCACATCAAGGTTTAATTGCAAAACCTACATTTGATTTAAATGAACCTATTGAAGCGCCGTTTATCAATAGTCGTCGTCCTAATATGGCAATCTTGCGTGAGCAAGGTGTAAATGGTCATATTGAAATGGCAGCAGCTTTTGACAAAGTTGGCTTCAATACGATTGACGTACACATGAGCGATTTACTTGCTGGTCGTGTAAGCTTAAGTGATTTTGAAGGCTTAGTGACTTGTGGCGGTTTCTCTTACGGTGACGTAATGGGTGCGGGCGGTGGCTGGGCAAAATCAGTTCTGTTCAATACAAAACTACGTGATCAGTTTGAGCAATTCTTCCAGCGTGAAGGTACATTTAGTTTAGGTATCTGTAATGGTTGCCAAATGTTGTCACAATTAGCGCCGCTGATTCCGGGTGCTGAACACTGGCCACGTTTCCACCGTAATATGTCAGAAGTTTTTGAAGCACGTAGCGTAAACGTTCGTGTTGAAAAATCTGTTTCTGTATTACTTGATGGTATGGAAGGTTCGATTTTACCGATTGCTGTAGCACATGGTGAAGGCCGTGTGGTTGCAAGCGAAGCTAATATTGCAAGCTTGAATGCAGCTAACCAAGTTGCATTGCGTTATGTTGATAGCCACGGTAACCCGACTCAACATTATCCATTGAACCCGAACGGTTCGCCGGAAGCGATTACTGGTGTAACGTCTAAAGATGGTCGTGCAACGATTATGATGCCACACCCAGAGCGTACTTTCCGTGCAATTCAGCACTCTTGGAGTCCAGAAGAGTGGACTGAAGATGGTGCATGGTTACGTATGTTCCGTAATGCACGTAAGTTTATTGGTTAATATAAAAATTGAAATAAGCCACCGTAAGGTGGCTTATTTGTATGTAGTACAATGTGAATAGAATAAATAGTAGAGAAGAAAAATGAAATCAAAAATCCATTTCCGAGAGTTTGCACTTCTGATGGCACTACTCATGTCTATTGTTTCTTTTTCAATAGATGCAGTTTTACCTGCTTTAGGTGAGATTGGACGCATTTTTGACTTAAAGAATAATAATCAGACCCAATGGGTCATTATTGGTATTTTTTCCGGTATGACGATAGGGCAACTCATTGCTGGACCGCTATCCGATGCAATCGGGCGTAAGCGCATTTTATTTGCTGGGATCATCATTTACTTTTTGGGAAGTTTATTATGCTTTACTACACAAAGTTTTGAATGGTTTTTAGTAGGCCGCTTTATTCAAGGCATTGGGGTTTCAGGGCCTTACGTTGCTTCTATCTCGATTGTGCGAGATAAATACAGCGGTGCCCAAATGGCCCGCATTATGTCCTTAATTATGATGGTGTTCATGGTTGCTCCAGCAATTGCACCAAGTTTAGGTCAACTTATTATTCATTTCTTTGGCTGGCGTGAAATTTTTGTTTTATACATGGTTTATGCCACAGTCGTTGGAGCGTGGGTGGCATTACGACTAGAAGAGACGCTGCTTCCTGAAAACCGTTTGCCTATGCGTTTACAAGCATTTCAAGAGGGTTTTAAGGAAGTTGTAAGTAATAAAACCACCATGAGCTATTTGCTATGTGCTGGTTTTTGTTTTGGTGGATTTATTGGTTATTTGGGAACTTCTCAACAAATTTTTATGCAGCAGTTTGGTAAAACTGGGCAAGAGTTTAGTGCTTACTTTGCTGTACTTGCTGGTGTAATGGGAATAGCTTCATTTACCAACTCTAAAATTGTGATGAAGTTTGGTATGCGTCCAATTTGTATTTATGGTTTTCTCGGTTTATGCCTAATTTCTTTGGTTTTCTTAGGAATTCAACTTTTAGGTGTAGCGATATCATTCTGGATGTTCATGCTTTATGCCTGCATTCTGTTTTTATTATTTGGAACTTTATTTGGTAACTTAAACGCGATTGCAATGGAACCGATGGGGCATGTTGCTGGAATGGCATCGGCTATTATTGGTGCAGCTTCTTCTGTATTGTCTCTTATTTTAGCCTCTATTATTGGGCAATTATATGACGGCACACTAATTCCAATGACTTGCGGTTTTGTCATTTTATGTGGTTTAGCATTTATGATGACAGTATATGAGAAGAGGCAGTTAAAGATTGTAGATAATCCAAATCTTTGATTAAATATGATAAAAGTTTTATTTATATAATTGTCTTTAAATAAATGAAGAAAAGATTATTAGATACCGCAACTGTATTACTAGATAAATTTGTTAATCGTTATCATGATTGTGAGGGATTCTGGGCAATCGGTGTTTTGTATACACATTGTTTGTCACTAGGTGAGTTTTCCTTAACATTTGATCTATTAAATCGTAACTCTTTCATAAATGATGAATTTTTAAAGAACGTAAATAATAAATTTTCGAGCTATCTAGATGATTATTTAGCAATTCATAAGAAAAAAAGAGAGGATTTGATTGAGGCTGTCATAAAAATTGCATTTGATAAAGATCATAAAATATCAGCAGATACTCTATATGGTGATTACTTCCAGGTTAGAGTAATTCTTGTTGATTCATATACAAGAACTTTTTCTAGATACAATGATGGATATTGTGTGGCTCATACTCATTGGATAAAGCAAAGAAATTATATAGATTCATTACCAATAGAAGATCGTCCACTAATAGGGAATTATAATTTCTCATTAAATCTATCTCCAAAATCTTTAGAGATTACAGATGTGTTATTTAATATTCCTAAAGTTCTATAATCCATCAGCTCGTGGTGAAAGCCAATCTTTATACTTATTTATTAACTCATTCCTTTTGGCGTCATTAAAGATAATAAGATCAATGCCACCATCATATGGAGCAATAATTATATTTTGTTCAAAAGAAATCATAAAGGCTCGAATCTCATCGTCGGCGATCTTTTTTAATAAATCATTGTGTTCATTTTTTTTCCAAATTTCATTGATGGAGTATGGTCTATACAAAACATCTTCTTCGTCATCATCATAATCTTCGGGATTAGCTTGTGTTAGATTTATTTCTTTTTCTGGATGAAATTCGTATTTGAGCCTTAAAGTTGGATCATATATTTTATTATTATCGCTTTGGCTGAAATAATGACCGGTCACAATAAAAATAGAAGCATTAGAATCGAAACAGTCATCAATAATTTGATTATGACGATTTAATAATAATTCATATTCTGGAGGTGTATCTGCATATCTTTTTGATTCTGGAAGGCTATGAATTCGGAACCAAAATTGTGAAAAATATTGTCGAAAATAATGTGAAATTGGAAGTTTATTAGGATAAAAAAACTTCCATTGATTTATGAATGAATTAGTCATTTTCTTTTTAGCCTAAATATTTATTAACATGTTATTTGATAAGTTACATAAAAAACAATTTAATAAGAAAAATATTTCGATGGGTAAGGTAAATTTGTATTAAATTATACTTTAAGGAAGTTGGTTCAATTTTTGCTTTCTCTGTAACAACGATAAAAATCGGAGATCAAAATGATGAAAAACAAAAATGACATAAGAACGATGTATACAAAAGATAAGGGCTGGCGCTTATTTGGCTTGGCGCTTGCTATTCAAATACTTTTTATTGGAGCAAATTATTTAGCAATGATGAGCTGACTTTGATTCGGAGACTTCTTAAAGAGTATGATTTAAGGCAAGTTCAATAGTTTTGAGTCATTCAACTCATGTTAAAGCTGATTTATTACGTACCCGAGTCACATCTTGAATCGACTAAACAGTCTATATTTGCTGCTGGGGCAGGTGGTATCGGTAACTATGAACACTGCGCATGGCAAGTCAAAGGAATAGGACAGTTTAAGCCAGTTAAAGGGGCTGATCCTTATATTGGAGAGCTGGGTGAACTTGAAAAAGTTGAAGAGTGGCGAGTTGAAACCATTGTGATTGAAGAAAAGGCGAGTGCGGTTGCGAAAGCATTAAAGGCAAGCCATCCTTACGAAGAGCCTGCCTTTGAGTTTATCCAAATTTTGGATATTAGTTAAATTGTGAGAAATCAGGTTTACGCTTTTGCATAAATGCTTGTACGGCTTCTAGCATTTCAGGTGATTGAACGCGTTGCATAAAGATTTCAGCTTCATGGTCAATACATTCAATAATTTGATCTAGATCATGCTTCATCAATGCTTTTGTTTGTTTTAGTGAGGCAAGCGGTAATGCTGTTAAGTGTTGAGCGGTTGCCTGAGCGGATGCATAAGAATCTTCAACCACTTCATTCACTAAACCAGCTTGTAGAGCAGTTTCTGCATTGAACTTTTTCGCAGTAAACAGTAGTTCAGCTGCTTTGTGATAACCTGCTTGCTTAACCAATAATTGACTTGCACCGCCTTCTGGTGAAAGGCCAAGACTTACAAATGGGATTTGGAATAGGGCTGTATTATCTGCAAAGACCAGATCTGCTTGTAATAAAATCGTAACGCCAATACCAATAGCTACCCCTTTTACGGCAACAATAAGCGGCTTTGATAATCTTGCAGCCGATTTTAGAAGTACAAATGGAGGAACTTGACCTGCTGGGCCTGCATTAGGATTTTGTACAAAACCCATAAAGTCTTTCATGTCATTGCCCGCAGTAAAATCTTGCTCTACACCGCGTAAAACGACTACTCGTACATCTTTATGTTGGTCAGCTTCATCAAGTGCTTTGGCAATCCATAAGTAAAGTTCGCCATATAGTGCATTTTTTGCTTCTGGGCGATTTATGGCTAAGGTGAGTACGCCACCTTCTAAATTTGCGTTTAAATGTTGCTGAGGTTGTTGAATACAGCTAAGTGTCATCGTACTATCCTTGCTTTAAACCACGTTGTTGATTTTTAGGTTCTCATTATGACGCATATTTTTTGTAATGCGGATAACTGATGAGTTCATAAAAAGTGAAAATTTAATTATGCATACATTTGACTATCTCGTTTTTATAGGTCGTTTTCAACCATTTCATTTGGCACATATGCAAACGATTGAAATCGCGCTACAACAAAGTCGTTACGTGATTTTGGCATTAGGTTCTGCTCAAATGGAACGTAATATTAAGAATCCGTTTCTTGCGGTTGAACGAGAACAAATGATTTTATCTAATTTTTCACCAGATGAACAAAAGCGTATTCGATTTGTGCATGTGGTCGATGTTTATAATGATAAGAAGTGGGTGAAACAGGTCAAATCTTTAGTGAATGGCGTGATTGAGCCAAACTCAAAAGTTGGTTTAATTGGTCATTTTAAGGATGAGTCATCTTATTATTTAAGATTATTTCCAGAATGGACGATGGTTGAACTCGATAGCCTAAAAGACTCGATTTCAGCGACACCAATGCGTGAGGCTTATTATCGTGGTGAAATCCAAACGGAATTTTTTCCTGTAGGAACTATTCAATTTTTAGATGAATTCAAGAAAACAGCGATTTATCAGCAATTACAACAAAGATTTGAAGAAGATGATCGCTCTAACCTAGATGAATTTCAATAAATTTATACAGCTTAAGCATCTGCCCAAAAGATAATTCGGTTGGAAAAGGGATCGGTAATACTGAGCTCAAGGGTCTCCCAATCTGTTTTTTCAATTTGAGGTTTTGAAAATTTATAATCCTTTTGACTGAGTTGACTATGTAGCTCATAAATATGCTCCCAATAAATACGGATGGCACTATGAGGGCTTGCATCTCCAAAATGTTCAGATAAATGAATGATGCAATCATCTTTGGAAATTTGTAAATATAGCGGGAAGTTATCTTCAAACTGGTGTTGCCAATCAAGCTGAAATCCCAAGAAATCAAGATAAAATGATTGAGCTAAATCAACATCAAAAATTCTTAAAATAGGGGTGATGGAACCTGATTGCATTATTTTTCCTTTTCATATGTACCAAACTGTTGAGTCCAGTAGCTCTTTTGTTTTACAGATTGATCAGAAGCACAAGCAATTGCATAAGTTGTAAACTTAGGGTTCATTAGGTTACTACAATGTAGAGGGCTCGACAGCCATTTAGACATAACTTCACCTAAAGTTTTCTGTCCACTGGCGACATTTTCACCATTCGCTTTACCTAAAGTATTGTAAAGCTTCAAACGTGATTTTAAATCTAGGCCAGTAGAGCCAACATGTCCAAGAAAATTGTTCTTAGCCATGTCTTCACTGTGAGAAAGCGCACCTTTATATAAGTTATTACTCCAACTTAGCGGTTTAGTCGCAGAGAAATACTGCTGACCACACTGGTGTGATTGCTGTCGAATTTGATTAATGGTATTAAGAATAGCTTGTTGGTAGGCAGGGTTTTGTAAATCTTGGCAATTTATTTCAATAGATGATTTCTGCACTTGTAAGGTAGAGGCGTTAAGGGCGGGAGGCATACTCGACGCGTTCATAGAATATGCAGCTAAAATAAAGCTGAAAGGCAATAAAATAGAAACTTTGAGTAGATTCATAGCCTGTCTTCATTCGAATTATTCTAATATTTTTTATCATACGTCAAATTAAAATAACTGAGCAATTTTTGTATACCTAAAAAAGCGAGTATTAAACTCGCTTTTCATTACTTACGCTTATTAAGCTGTTTGTAATGCTTTTAGGTCTTCTAAAACTTGTTCTGCATGACCCGCAGCTTTTACTTTACGGTAGCTTTTAACTAAAGTTTTGTTATGGAAAATAAAAGTAGAGCGTTCAATGCCCATTACTTTTTTACCATACATATTTTTTTCTCTAATCACATCAAAGTGTTTACAAAGTACTTCTTCTTTATCACTAATTAAATCGATCGTTAGTGCTTGTTTTTCAGTAAAGTTCTGATGAGCTTTTACTGAGTCACGTGATATACCCAAAATGCGCGCACCTAAAGCATCAAATTGATCTTTTAAACAAGAAAAACCAACTGCTTGTGTTGTACAGCCTGGAGTTGAATCTTTCGGGTAGAAGTAAATAATCAACCATTCATTATCGATTTCAGCCAAATTAACTTCGCCGTGAGTAGTTGGAAAAGTTTGATTTGGGAGTTGTATATTTTCAGACATTTCTTATCCTTTAAAAGTTAAATTTGATCTAATTCAAGTGGTAGAAAAGCATATTCTTCATGATAAACAATATTGAGTTTTCTTACAGGAATTGCTTTGTTAAAAATTGGCCCATCAATCACGGTAGTGTGAAATTCACCGCCTTCTCCACATGGATCAATGCTACTGTTCTTGCATGGTTTATTTCAAATAGAGGGGTTTTAGGTCAGTACTATTTTATCAGAGCTACAAAAAAGCCTGCATAAATGCAGGCTTAATTTAGGTCAACAAAAGCTTATTTTTTAGGAGCTTGTTGTTGAGCTGCTTTCATCGCTTCTTCAGTTAATTTTTCAAGCTTAGTTGTTAACTGAGGACCAAAACACGCTTTAAGATCACGGTTTTGTTGCTGTACAAAAGCTAAAGAGCTTGGGCTTTTCTTCGCATTGATTGCGCTTTGGATTTCCCATTTTTGTGCTTCAGTTACTTTACCTTGAGCATCAACTTGACAGCTACAGAATTTGCTAACTTCAGCTGAGCTTAATTTACCGCCTTTAGCAGTTTGGTCTTTACAAACATTGATTAATGCACCTTTAACGTTAGTGCTTTTATATGCTGCTTGAACTGGGTTCTCAGCTGCATGAACTGAACCAGCCATAAGGGCAGCTGCTGAGAATAAAGATGAAAGAATAAGTTTTGATTTTAACAAGTTCATAAATTTTACCTACTTATTGCGGTATATAGCGTGTTGGATCGGTAACACCAGCATCGATAAAGCCTTCTTTACGCAAACGGCAACTGTCACACTTGCCACACGCACGTCCTTGAGCATCTGCTTGATAGCAAGATACCGTTTGACTATAGTCTACGCCATGTTCAATCCCTAAACGTATAATATTCGCTTTGGATAAATGTAACAGGGGTGTTTCAAATTTAAGTGGTTTTCCTTCAACGCCAGCTTTAGTTGCTAAACGTGCCATATTGGCAAAAGCATCAATAAATTCAGGACGACAATCAGGATATCCTGAATAATCAACAGCATTGATGCCAATAACAATCGCCTCAGCATTGAATACTTCAGCCGCAGCTAAAGCATAAGAGAGGAAAATTGTGTTACGTGCTGGTACATAAGTTACAGGAATTCCTTCTTGTAATTGTTCTGGTACAGCAATGTTATGGTCTGTAAGTGCAGATCCACCTAAATTAGCTAGATCGATATTAATTACACGGTGTTCAACCCCTGCACGCTGAGCTAATGCTTTTGCAGCATCAAGTTCAGTTGTAGAGCGTTGGCCGTACATAAAACTAATAGCGATACATTCATAGCGCGCTTGTGCCCAAGCTAGGCAAGTGGTTGAGTCTAAGCCGCCTGAAAGTAAAACAATGGCACGAGGGCGCATATTTTTCTCCATATTCGGAATGATTTATTTTATTGAATGATTAACGGCCTGATTCATCGTTCCAGAGCAGTTTATGTAACTGTAATTGGAAACGAACAGGCATTTTATCATCCAGTATCCACTGTGCCAGATCACGTGCTAGACGTGGTAGGCCAACAGCACCTTTTTCAACTGCAAAAGCAGGGGAGAACCAAACAGTACTAACTTTGGTTTGCAGTTGATATTGTTCAACTTGTTGCTTTGACCATTCATAGTCTTCACGGTTACAAATCACAAATTTGATTTGATCATGTGGAGTTAGGTAGTCAAGATTGCTGATGAGATTACGATGTTCTTCACCAGAAGTTGGAGTTTTTAAATCGAGGACTTTAGAAACACGTGGGTCTACTTTTGATACATCTAGAGCACCACTGGTTTCTAAAGAGACATCAAAACCTGCTTCACATAGACGTTGTAATAAAATCAAGCAGTTTGGTTGTGCAAGAGGTTCGCCACCCGTCACACAAATATAAGGCGTTTGATATTTTTCAGCCGTTTCAATAATGTGCTCAAGTGATAAACGTTCACCACCTTCAAAAGAATAAGTGGTATCGCAATAACTACAACGTAAAGGACAGCCTGTTAGACGAATAAATACAGTCGGCAGACCAGAGGCATTTGCTTCACCCTGCAACGAGTAAAAAATCTCGGTAATGCGTAAACCGGACGCAGGGTCAGAGACAGGAATTGCAGAGGAACGTAAGGAAACCATTCTAGAAATACCACACTATATAAAAAATAAAATCTCTACAATCGGTTTGATCGTAGAGATGAGGAGCGATTAAAACTCCGCAAAAGAGTTATAACAAATTAGTCAGCGCGTAACAAATCGTTCAAACTTGTTTTTGAACGTGTTTGCGCATCAACTTTTTTCACAATAATTGCAGCGTATAAGCTGTAAGTACCACATTTAGATGGCAAGCTGCCTGAAACTACTACTGAACCTGCTGGTACACGGCCATAATGGATTTCGCCAGTCTCACGGTCATAAATCTTAGTTGATTGACCAATGAAAACGCCCATTGAAATGACTGAACCTTCTTCAACAATAACGCCTTCAACGATTTCAGAACGCGCACCGATAAAACAGTTGTCTTCAATAATAGTTGGGTTTGCTTGTAATGGCTCTAAAACACCACCGATACCTACACCGCCAGACAAATGAACGTTTTTACCGATTTGAGCGCATGAACCTACAGTTGCCCATGTATCAACCATTGTGCCTTCATCTACATAAGCACCAATGTTGACATAAGATGGCATTAACACCACATTTTTAGCTTGGAAACTACCACGACGAGCAACAGCAGGAGGAACAACACGAACACCTGCTGCTTTAAATTGCTCTTCAGTCCAGCCAGAAAATTTAGTTTCAACTTTGTCGTAGAAACGAAGATCACATGACTCGATTGGTTTATTGTCATTTAGTTTAAATGATAATAAAACAGCTTTTTTTAACCATTGATGAACAACCCATTCACCATTGATTTTTTCTGCAACACGAAGTGTACCGTTATCTAATCCAGCAATTGCTTCTTCAACAGCTTGGCGAATTTCGCTTGAGCAATCTGCCGCAGTAAAGTTTGCGCGGTTTTCGAATGCTTGCTCAATGATCGTAGAAAGCTGAGACATGATCTTCCTTCCATAAAAAATTTTAAAGATTTTACACTAATTTGTGACAAGAATCTTTGAAAAAACGTGTTACGTTTAAAGCGAGAGTTAAAGTGGAAAAGCTTATTGGATAATCAAGTGTTTTTTACACAAAAATGATTTGAAAATAAAAATTTAACTCAATTTGTATCAAAAAATAACAGAAAGCTAGCAGTTTTTGTATAAAAAAGACTCTATGCTCTTGAATATAATTTTTGTCACAAGCTGAAAAATTAAAAACAGAGCCTTTTCTTGAGGAGAAAACGATGAAAGTATTACGTGTTTTAGTGACAACTACAGCTTTACTTGCTGCTGGTGCTGCAATGGCAGATGAAGCTGTTGTTCATGACAGTTATGCATTCGATAAAAACCAATTAATTCCAGTAGGTGTTCGTGCTGAAGTAGGTACTACAGGTTACGGTGGTGCTTTATTATGGCAAGCAAACCCATATGTTGGTTTGGCATTGGGTTACAACGGTGGTGACATTTCTTGGCGTGATGATGTGTCAGTGAATGGCACTAAGTACGACTTAGATATGGATAATAACAACGTTTATTTAAATGCTGAGATTCGTCCATGGGGTGCAAGCACTAACCGTTGGGCACAAGGTTTATATATCGCCGCTGGTGCTGCTTACTTAGACAATGATTATGATTTAGCCAAACGTATTGGTAATGGTGGAACATTAACAATCGATGGTAATAATTATCAGCAAGCAGTTGCCGGTCAAGAAGGCGGTGTACGCGGTAAAATGAAGTATGATAATGATATCGCTCCTTATGTAGGTTTAGGTTTTGCACCTAAAATCAATAAAAACTGGGGCGTATTTGGTGAAGTAGGTGCTTACTATACTGGTAATCCAACAGTTCAGTTAACGCAATATAATCTTGCTCCTGTAAATGGTAATACTACGCTTCCACAAGATGCTGTTGATAAAGAAGCAAACAAAATCCGTAACGATGATAAATACAAATGGTTACCGGTTGGTAAAGTTGGTGTGAACTTCTACTGGTAATTAATACTAAAAAAAACGAGCTTCGGCTCGTTTTTTTTATCTCTAAAAATAAAAGAGCTAAATAGCTCTTTTATTTTGTTCTTATTTTTTATTCATCTGGGTAAGCAATTTTTTTCAGTGCTTTAATGTCTGCATCAGGTGAGCATAAAGAAACAAACTCATATCCGTAACCACGTAATAGATGACCTTTACGCACAGCAATCCATGTGGTGTTAACGCCAAAAATATCAGTTTTAATTTGCTTTAAGCGATAATCACGTTCTGCATCGTAAGCCACGTCATTGACAATTCCGACGCCCATGCCAAGTTCAACATAGGTTTTAATGACATCAGCATCAAGAGCAGACATAACGATATCTGCATCGAGATGAGCTTCTTCAAAGGCTTTATCAATTTTAGAACGGCCTGTAAAACCACCATGATACGTAATGAGTGGATATTCAGCTAAAAGATCTAGAGTAATCTTGTCCGCCTGCACTAAAGGATGATTTTGCGGTGTAATAATACTGTGCTGCCATTGATAGTATGGAATGCTTGCTAAGTTTTCCTCAGTCGTTAAAGACTCTGTCGCAATACCGATATCCGCTTCACCTTGTAAGAGCATCTCTGAGATTTCGACCGGGCTTGCTTGTTGCAAAATCAAATGTACTTTAGGGAATAACTTCTTAAATTGATTAACAATTGGAGGTAGTACATAACGTGCTTGAGTATGCGTTGTTGCAATCGTAAGTGTACCTTCATCGACTTTATTAAAGTCATCGGCAAGGCGCTTAATATTTTCCGCATCCACAAGCATGCGTTCAACAATACTTAATAGCGATTGACCTGGCTCAGTTAAACCAAGAAGGCGTTTACCTTTACGAACAAAAAGTTGTACACCTAACTCATCTTCTAAATCTTTAATATGTTTACTTACACCTGATTGAGATGTGTATAACGCGGCAGATGCTTCCGTTAAGTTAAAGTTTTGGCGTACTGTTTCTCGGATAATTCTTAATTGTTGAAAGTTCATTTACACTTTTCCTCGAAAGAGGTGAGGAATGGCTTTAAATTCCACGAGATGATCCTCACCAAATAATTCCTTAAGCAACTTGATCTGCAAATAGATGAAGTTGAGAAGCACTCACCCAAACCGTTTGATTTGGTTGAAATGCATGTTGTTTTGCAGTCTCACTGCTCAGAGCAATCTCAATTAATCGTCCATTACGATCTTGTAATTCCGCCACTACTTTTCCAGCAATCCAGACTTCACGTACAAAAGTCGCTTCAATTGTATTTGCCTGTGGTTGCGAATGAATATGTAACTCATCTGGACGGGCAAAAGCAATCACTTTTCCTTGTGGTGCCTGAACTGTGGTTGGTAATTCGATACGATCATTGCCGATACGGATAATACCGCCTGTATGTTCACCTTCAAAACGGTTTGCTTGACCCAAGAAATCAAATACAAATGGTGTTGCTGGTTTTTCGTAGACTTCACGTGGCGAACCAATTTGTTCAACATTACCTTTATTCATCACAATGATTTGATCTGCGACTTCAAGCGCTTCTTCTTGGTCATGGGTTACGAAAATTGAAGTGATATGCAACTCATCATGTAAGTTGCGTAACCAGCGGCGTAATTCTTTACGAACTTTGGCATCAAGCGCACCAAAGGGTTCATCGAGTAATAATACGCGAGGCTCTACCGCGAGTGCCCGAGCTAAAGCAATACGTTGGCGTTGACCACCAGAAAGCTGAGCAGGGTAGCGATCTGCTAAAAATCCCAGTTGAACAAGATCAAGTAAACGAGTAACACGCTTTTTAATTTCAGCTTCAGATGGGCGTGTGGCACGAGGGCGAACACGTAAACCAAAAGCAATATTGTCAAATACAGTCATGTGACGAAATAAAGCATAGTGTTGAAATACAAAACCAACCTGACGTTCACGCACATGTACGTTCGTTGCATCTTCACCTTCAAGTAATACTTGACCGCCATCGGCTGACTCTAGGCCAGCAATAATACGAAGTAGGGTTGTTTTACCGCATCCAGATGGGCCAAGAAGGGCAACTAGTTCACCTTCTGGAAAATCTAGAGAAATATTTTTAAGCGCATGGAATGCACCAAAGTGTTTTTCAATATTCTTAACTTGAATACTCATGATTTCATTCCTTACGAATCAGTTGAATGCGATTGTGGCTTGTCTTGATGTATCTCTAACCAAGTTTTCAATACCAGTGTTAATAGCGCTAAAAAAGCAAGTAATGAGGACACGGCAAAGGCTGCACTAAAGGTGTACTCGTTATATAAAATCTCGACATGAAGTGGCAGCGTATTAGTTTCACCACGGATATGACCGGAAACTACAGAGACTGCACCAAACTCACCCATTGCACGGGCATTACATAGAATCACGCCGTAAATCAAACCCCATTTAATGTTAGGCAAAGTGACTTTCCAGAAGGTTTGCCAACCCGATGCACCCAGTACAATCGCGGCTTCCTCTTCCTCTGTTCCTTGAGCCTCCATAAGGGGAATTAACTCACGTGCAACAAAAGGAACGGTAATAAAGATGGTCGCTAAAACAATTCCGGGCACGGCATATAAAATCTTAATGTCATGGTCCATTAACCAGCCGCCTAACCAGCCTTGAGCACCAAAAATCAGTACAATCATTAAACCTGCAATAACAGGTGAAACTGAAAAAGGCATATCAATAATGGTGGTTAAAATAGCTTTGCCTTTAAACTGAAACTTAGAAACAGCCCATGCAGCGGCTACACCAAATATCACGTTAATCGGAACAGCAATAGCTGCGGTTAATAATGTTAACTTCACTGCTGACAATGTATCTGGGTCAATTAATGCCTGCACATAGACTTCAAGACCTTGTTTAAATGCTTCTACAAAAACCAGAATAAGAGGCAGCATTAGGCAACTAAGAAAGAAAATCAGCGCAATGGTAATTAGGATATAGCGTACCCAAGTTGGTTCACGTGTTGCGTCACGAGATTGCAACTTCAAGGCAAGTGCATTGCTGTCGGTATGTAGGTTCATGTGATATTTCTCCCTGTACGACGGTTTGCCCAGGCTTGCAGTAAATTAATGGCAAATAAAATAATGAAAGAGAGAACCAACATTACTGCGGCAATCGTTGTTGCACCTGCGTAGTCATATTCTTCAAGACGAGAAATGATCATGAGCGGAGCAATTTCAGTTTTAAACGGTTGATTACCTGCAATGAAAATAACTGAACCATATTCACCTACACCACGCGCAAATGCTAAAGCGAAGCCAGTGAAAAGTGCTGGTAACAATATCGGTAAAATAATTTTAGTAATGGTTTGCCAGCGATTTGCCCCAAGTGCGGAAGCTGCTTCTTCCAGCTCGGTTTCGATATCGCTGAGTACGGGTTGAACAGTTCGAACAATAAAGGGAATACCAATAAACACTAGGGCTAGCGTAATCCCGATTGGCGTATAAGCAACATGAATACCAAGTGGTTCTAAATATTGACCAATCCAGCCAGTAGGTGCATAGAGCGAAGTCAGCGCAATACCTGCAACTGCGGTGGGTAGAGCAAAAGGTAAGTCTACTAAAGCATCAACTAGACGCTTGCCGGGAAAGTTATAACGAACTAGGCACCAAGCTAAAAGTAGCCCGAAAACTACATTAATAAATGCTGCAATTAAAGCTGAGCTAAAACTAAGCTGAAGCGATTTTAAAATACGCTCAGACGTTAAGATTTCCCATAATCCGTCCCATCCGATTCCAAATGATTTGATAAAGACTGCGGCTAATGGAATAAGCACAATAAAAGATACATAGGCGAGGGTGAAGCCCAAAGATAGACCAAACCCAGGCAGCACTCGGGATCGCTGCGACATGATATTTCCTCAAAGAGAAAAGCCTGCTGAAACCAGTAAGCGAATAAATAAAGATAAACGGCGCGGTATAAAGCTGGGTATTAAGCAAATTTCAAAGAGAAATGTGTCTTTACCGGATCAATAGATGAGTGGCTACACATCGAGTCTTCAGGAAGTAGATAGTTCAGTAAGTCAGGGAATGGGCCAAAACCCGAAGCAACATTAATATGACCGACTTGTCCAAGATTAATTGGGTTTAGTTGCCAAGCTTTCGCAAGTTGTAATGCATCGAAAAAATCGAGCCATGGATCATTTTCACTAATGAGTAGTGTTGTCGGCACATTAATTTTTAACTGATGAAAATAATCTTTGTAGTCAGTCAAGCTATGGCGGGCAAAACCTGCTTCACCAAAACGTGCCGGATTTGCAGGAGCAACCAAAATTAACTTTTTAACTTGAACTTGTAACTCAGGATGTTCAGTCAAAGCAGCAACACTTGTTAAGCAACCGAAACTATGCGCAACAATTTGTACGGGTGCTTGTACTGCTTGAACTGTTTTTACGAATTGCTCAATCCATTCACTTAATACGGGTCTATCCCAGTTTTTTTGCTCAACACGAGAACTAGACACGAGTTGACGCTGCAACCAAGATTGCCAATGTTGATGTTCACTTCCACCTACACCTGGAACAATTACAGAGTGAGTCATGTCTGTTCTCCTTATCGTTAGTACAAAGAATTACTTCTCTGCACTGTTGATTTTCACGATTTGATCGAAAACACCACCATTATCAAAGTGTTGTTTTTGCACTTTTGTCCAACCACCAAATTCTTTATCAATGGTTACAAGCTTCAATGGCTTAAATACATTGCTGTATTTCTTGAGTACAGCCGCATTACGAGGGCGGTAGAAGTTACGTGCTGCAATTTCTTGGCCAGCAGGTGAATACAAGTAGTTGAGATAACCTTTAGCGATTGTGAGGTTGCCTTTTTTGGCAGCATTTTTCTCAACAACAGCAACTGGTGGTTCAGCTAAAATCGAAAGAGACGGGGTAATAATTTCAAATTTGCCCGGTTGTTCGCGAACCGCTAAGTGAGCTTCATTTTCCCAAGCGAGTAACACATCACCAATGCCACGTTCAGCAAAAGTCGTGGTTGCGCCGCGTGCACCCGAATCTAGAACTTTAGTATGCTTATAAATTTGGCGGACGTATTCTTGTGCTTTTGCATCGTTACCACCTGGTTGATGTTTTGCCCAAGCCCAAGCAGCAAGGTAGTTCCAGCGAGCACCACCAGAAGTTTTCGGGTTTGGCGTAATAATTTCTACACCTGGTTTGATTAAATCTCCCCAGTCTTTAATTTGTTTAGGGTTACCTTTACGTACCAAAAACACGATTGTTGAAGTGTACGGAGTAGAGTTCTGCGGTAACTTTTTTTGCCAGTCAGTTGGAAGCAATTTTGCTTTTTCAGCAATTTCATCAATATCAGCAGCAAGCGCTAATGTCACAACGTCAGCATTTAAACCATCGATAACAGCACGAGCCTGTTTACCAGAACCGCCGTGTGATTGTTTAAACTGAATATCTTGTCCAGTACGTTGTTTCCAGTAAGTACCGAACTGTTTATTGAAATCTGTATATAACTCACGAGTTGGATCGTAAGAAACGTTTAAGAACTCTTGAGCTGCAAATGATGAAACAGAAAGAAGCGCAGCAATAACCCCAACTTTTAATTGAGAAAAACGCATGAGATAACCCCTCAAAAATATGAAATGTTCAAAACATAAACGCAGAATAGCGTTAGTCTTTATTCTAAAAAAATAATAAAAAACGAATTTAATATGAAAAATATAGAAATAATAAAAATGGATAAGTTATTCTTAAATCTTGATATATAACAAGTTTCAAAAGTAATGATTAAATCGGTATAATTTTTTAAAATCAGTCATTTATTTATTAAATGAAAGGTGTTGTATTGTTTGGTGGTTTTAAATAAGGGACGGATTAAGCATGTGGTGTTTTAAAAATGGGCAACCTGTTGAGACCATACCTTTACTAGACCGAGCATTTCATTATGGCGATGGATGCTTTACCACAATTCGTGTTTTTCAAAATAAGATTGAGCTTAAAGAAAGACACTGGGACCGTTTAAAACTTGCCTGTCAAAAACTCTCTTTGACTGCGAACTTTGAATTAATAGAACAGAGCCTACAGCAGTTACAAAAGCAGAACCTTGTGCTTAACGGTACTTTAAAAATCGTGATTAGCCGAGGTGAAGGCGACCGCGGTTATAGTTTGCCAAAACATGAAGCGGATATTTATATCTGGTTCTATCCAAAAGCATTAGAGCAGTTCCAACCAGATACGATCAAGTGTGGTGTCTTAAATCAGGCCTTGGGTTTAACCATGCCAAGTTTGGTTGGACTTAAATCTTTAAATCGTCTTGAGCAGGTACTGCTAAAAAAAGAAGCAGATCAACAAGGTTGGGCAGAAGCATTAGTATCTGATGTACAAGGTTATATTGTTGAAGGGGTAAGTAGTAATTGTTTTATTCGTTTAAATGATAGATGGATTACACCGGAACTTCGCTATAATGGCGTCCACGGTGTGATGCGTGCAGAAATTTTAGCGCGTATGCAACACTATGGAATTGCCTGCGAAGTCGGAATAATTGAATTAGATGAAGTGTCACAAATACAAAGTCTATTCTTTTGTAATGCTTTACATCCAATGCGAGTAGTTACTCAAATCGGTGAACAAACTCTAGATTCACAGGCGTGCCTAAATTTATTTCATACTCTTAACTTGAATCAGATTCATTAATATGCCGAAGCCACCTGTGAACGCGAAAGCAAAAAATGCTAAAAAAAAGGGCAAGAAAACAGCATCTCATTTTCCTAAAAAGTTGGTGCTGTTTGGCTGTTTTATCGTTTTAATTTCTATTTTTGCTATTTTATGGTCAAGTTTATTTAAAGCTTATCCCATTGAAGGGAAAAAGCAGATGTTATCGATCACATCAGGTGAGACCTATTCTGGTTTTATTGATCGTTTAGGCAAAGAAAACAAAATTCATTTCCCCATTGTACTTAAGCTTTATCAAAAGTTTATGATTCATGACAGCATGAAAGCTGGTGTATATGAAGTCGAACAGGGAATGAGTGTAAGACAAGTATTAGAAATGTTGTCTAATGCTGATAATGCTCAAATGAACCGTATTTTAGTGATTGAAGGTACAACTTTTAAACAGCTTCTTACTGCACTCAAAAATGATAAAAATGTAAAAAATACAATACTAGATTTACCTGATGATCAGCTCATGAAGGCTCTAGGAATTCCTTATCATCATCCTGAAGGTTTGTTTGCACCGAACACTTATTTCTTTGCAAAGGGTGAGACTGATAAAAAAATCCTGACAGACTTATATCATCATCAAATGAAAGCCTTAGATGCAGCTTGGGCAAATCGTGCACCAAACTTACCTTATAAAGATAAGTATGAAGCGTTAATCATGGCTTCAATTGTTGAAAAAGAAACGAGTTTAGATAGTGAGCTTGAGCAAGTATCTGGTGTATTTGTACGACGTTTGAAAATTGGTATGCGTCTACAAACTGACCCAACCGTGATTTATGGGATGGGTGATAACTATAATGGTAAGATTACTCGGGAAGACTTACGTACACCAACTCCCTATAATACCTATACGATTAATGGGTTACCGCCAACTCCAATTGCTTTACCAAGTCAAAAAGCAATTGAAGCAGCATTACATCCAGATGACTCAAATAATGTTTATTTTGTGGCAACTGGTAATGGTGGTCATAAATTTACAGCAGATTTGCAGGCTCATAACCAAGCGGTACAAGAGTATTTATCCGTGTTGAGATCGAAGAAATAAGGAAAAGAGATGTTTATTAGCTTTGAAGGCACGGAAGGGGTAGGTAAAACTACACTCATTCGAAAAATTCATCAGCATTTTGAAGAGCAAGGTAAACAAGTTGTTTTAACCCGTGAACCGGGTGGTACACCATTAGCAGAACAAATACGTTCGATGCTTTTGGCAGTAAATCATGATGAAAATATGAGTCATGATACTGAACTACTTTTAATTTATGCGGCACGAGCTCAACATTTACAACAAGTCATCTTACCGGCTTTAGAGTCTAATAAAATTGTTTTAAGTGATCGCTTTACCGATGCAAGCTTTGCTTACCAATGTTCTGGTCGTGGTTTAAGCCAAGATAAGTTACAGCTTTTAAATCAAAACTTTGTTTCACGTATGCCAGAGGTGACTTTCTGGTTGGATGCACCGATTGAACTTGGTATGAACCGTGCACGTGAACGTGGCGCTTTAGACCGTTTTGAACAAGAAAAGTTAAGCTTTTTCGCTAAAGTTCGCGAAGGTTATGAAACCTTATGGAAAGCTGAACCTGAACGTATTAAACGTTTAGATGCTACGCAAAGCCCAGATCAGGTGTTTGAGCAAGCATTGCAATATTTAAGATAAGTAGTCGTAAAGCCACTCTCATATTTTGTGGGAGCGGTTAAAAATGATGACAAAACTGATTTAAAACGTCATAGAAAATATTAGTCAGTATTTTATGCTATTTTGAATACTGTTTTGAAATCGAAGAAAAACAAGGATGAAAAGTTCAAAAGAAGAAATCGTAGAGTTTCTTAAAAAGGAATTTCCGCCAAGTCTTGAACATTGTACGATTGAATCAGTCACGCCTAAGGCTGCTGTCGTTTACTATCATGTCGATCAAAGACATCAACGTCCGGGTGGTACCATATCTGGCCCAACCATGATGACTTTGGCAGACTTTGCTTTGTATATTGCAATACTCGGTGAAATCGGAATTATTGGTTTAGCCGTAACCACTAACTTTAATATTAATTTTTTAAGAAAACCCGCAGGTGATAAAGACCTACGTAGTGAATGTAAACTCATGAAAGTAGGAAAGAGCCTAGTCGTTGGTGAGGTTTGGATTTATTCGGTTGGGCTAGATGAACCCGTGGCACATGTGACTGCGACGTATTCAATTCCACCTCGATCATAAATATTAAAGTTATAAAAAAGCACGGAATGAACCGTGCTTTTTTATAATGAGATGATTTAAACGCTGGTATTTACCAAAGGTTGCTCTACCGCAAAGTTTGGAGGCGTTAAAACAGTTTTACGAATCTCGCTTGAAGTTTCCGGATAATCAAGCGTGTAATGTAGACCACGTGATTCTTTACGTTGCATGGCACAGCGCACAATCATTTCAGAAACGAGCACAAGATTACGTAGCTCAATCAAGTTCTTACTGACACGGTAGTCTTGATAATATTCAGTGATTTCACGCTTTAACATTTCTATACGGTGTAAAGCACGTTCTAAACGTTTCGTGGTTCTGACAATACCGACATAGTTCCACATGGTTGAACGTAACTCATCCCAGTTTTGTAAAATCACAACATCTTCATCTGGGTTGGTTACTTGAGAGTCATCCCAAGTGGGTACATTCGGTAGTTTAAAGTTCTCATCAAACTTATTTTCGATGTCTTTTGCTGCACTCATGCCATAAA
The DNA here is from genome assembly GCF_041021895.1 of Acinetobacter sp. XH1741. Lineage (NCBI taxonomy): Bacteria > Pseudomonadati > Pseudomonadota > Gammaproteobacteria > Moraxellales > Moraxellaceae > Acinetobacter > Acinetobacter chenhuanii. Next base: position 3,333,997 of record NZ_CP157428.1, on the reverse strand, counting down.
CGAAGCACTCAAGTAATGAGTTACTCGCCATACGGTTTGCGCCATGTAAACCTGTATAAGAGGTTTCCCCAATTGCATAGAGACCTTCAATATCGGTCTGGCTATTTGAGTCAACCACCACACCCCCACATGTATAGTGTGCTGCTGGCACTACTGGAATCATGTCTTTAGTAATGTCGATACCTAACTCAAGCAAACGTGCATAAAGTGTAGGGAAGTGCTCTTTAATAAACTCAGGTGATTTGTGTGTAATGTCTAACCATACATGTCGAATACCAAGACGTTTAATTTCATGGTCAATGGTACGCGCCACAATATCACGAGGAGCCAATTCGGCACGGTCGTCAAAACGCAGCATAAAACGTTCGCCATCTGGCAAACGTAAGTAAGCACCTTCACCACGCATCGCTTCAGTAATTAAAAAAGAACGTGCTTGTGGATGGTATAGGCAAGTTGGGTGGAACTGGTTAAATTCCATATTGGCTACACGGCAACCTGCTCGGTAAGCCATGGCAATACCATCCCCTGTAGCAATATCTGGATTAGATGTATAAAGGTACGCTTTCATTGCACCGCCGCAGGCAAGTGCGGTAAATGGAGCAAGGAAAGTATGAACTTTTTCAGTATTTTCATCCAAGGCATATAAACCAATAGCACGATTTGCTTGATCTGTATGACCCAATTTATGCGAAGTGATTAAATCAATCGCAATATAATTTTCAAAAATTGTAATATTTTTACGTTCTTTTGCTCGTTCAACCAAAGTGGTGGAAATGGCTTTGCCCGTAGCATCGGCAGAATGGATAATACGGCGCTGTGAGTGACCACCTTCACGAGTTAAGTGAAGCTGCTCATCTTCATCTAAGGTAAATTGAACGCCTTGCTTTAAAAGAAAATCAACAGAAGGTCGACCACCCTCTACAGTATGCTGTACTGCATCTATTTCACATAAATGAGCGCCTGCAATCATCGTGTCATTAATGTGTTGTTGAATAGAGTCAGTTTCATCTAGAACCGCCGCAACACCACCTTGTGCATAGAAGGTACTCGCTTCGGTTAAAGCAGCTTTGGCTAAAACTGCAATATTAAAATGACTTGGTAACGATAAAGCCAGACTTAAACCAGCACCGCCACTGCCCACAATAATCACGTCAAAGTGGTGAATTGTCTGTTGATTAGGCATGTCCATTCGCATCAATTTAAAACGTCCGCTAATGACACCCCTTTTTACCTAAAAAGGCAAGAGCTTAAGCGCTCTAAGTCACAGAAAAATTGCAATTAGCTTAAAAAATTGCAATGCGTAAAATAAACGTGCTGATGGTGTCTTACAAATAAACATATTGTTACGCACAATTCCAAAGCATTGTGATACAAAAGTTTTATTCTTATTTTTGTAGACCAATTGTGGGTGAGCACCGAATGAAATCTCGCTATTTACAACAAGGGATGTATGCAGCGGTATTTACAGTTGCCGCTGTTCAAGCAAATGCTGCTGTTGATTTTTCAAATCTCGTTGAACAAGTTAGTCCGGCTGTGGTGAGTGTAAACGTCGTAAAAAAAATGACTCAGGATGAACTGTTACAACAGCAAGTTCCTGAAATTTTAAAACGTTTCTTTGGTAATCAGGTCATCATTCCACAGCAACAAGGTCCTCAAGAAAAAACTGCATACGGTAGTGCATTTTTTATTAGTAAAGATGGTTACTTACTCACAAACCATCATGTGATTGAAAATGCTTCCCGCATTAGTATCACTTTAAATGACCGTCGTGAGATTGATGCAACTGTTGTTGGTAGTGATGAACGTACTGATGTTGCCTTATTAAAAGTGAATGGAAGTAATTATCCAGCTTTAAAAGTCGGTAATGTTGACCGCCTACGCGTGGGAGAGCCTGTACTAGCAATTGGTTCGCCATTTGGTTTTGACTATTCAGCTTCAGCAGGTATTGTCAGTGCAAAATCACGTAACATGAGCGGTGAAACCTCGGTACCGTTTATTCAAACTGATGTGGCATTAAACCCTGGTAATTCAGGTGGTCCATTGTTTAACCAAAATGGTGAAGTTGTCGGAGTAAACTCACGTATCTTTAGTGGTACTGGTGGTTATATGGGCTTGTCTTTCTCTATTCCAATCGATGTAGCGATGGATGTAGCGGAACAGCTTAAAACTAAAGGGAAAGTTACTCGTTCATACTTGGGCGTTATGATGCAAGATATTGACCGTAACCTTGCCGATGCTTACAAACTGCCTAAACCAGAAGGTGCTCTCATCACACAGGTGACACCAAATTCACCTGCTCAAAAAGCAGGGCTTAGAGCTGGTGATGTGATTTTAAAACTCAATGGCACATCTGTACCTCGTACAAGTGATTTACTCTACGCATTAAATAAAGTACAGCCAAATCAAACCGTTCAGTTTGAAGTGCTACGTGACGATAAAACTCGTAATATTTCGGCAACCCTTACAACTGCTCCAGATGAAACACCAGCTACAGGTAATCAGGCTTCTGCATCTAAAGGTCCGGTTTTAGGTATGAGCATTCGTGATTTAGCTGAACCAGAGAAAAATACTTTAGGCGTAAAAGGCGGTATTTATGTTCAGGATGTCCGCCGTGGTGGGCTGGCGTCATTGTCAAATATCATTCCGGGTGATGTGATTATTCAGGTCAACAATACGCAAATTTCGAATAGCCAAGATTTTGCGAAAGTTGTTTCGAACTTACAAAAAAATACCGTTGCACGTGTTGGCATCATACGCCAAGGGCAACGCGCTATGCTTGGTTTACGTATTCAGTAAAATGATATAAAAATAAGCCACCCTGAAAATGGGTGGTTTTTTATTATTGGTGTTCAGCATAATCTCTGGCCTAGCTGCACTGATTGTATTTTTAGCAATAATTGAAGTGAGTGTTTCGTGAGCAGTATTTTTGATTTACATATTCAGGTTCAGCCACAGCATATTGATGCGTTGGGCCATGTTAACAATGTAATGTATGTACAGTGGATGCAAGATGTCGCAGCTGCTCATGTTGAAACATTAGGGGTAGGCGTAACCAAATATCTTGAGCTAAAACATGCCATGGTGGCTGTTGAGCATCATGTTCAATACCGTAAAGCTGCATTTGAAGGCGAAGAAATTGTACTGCGCACATGGTTAGATGATATCAATGCGCTTTATTCATTTCGCCAGTATGTTTTTTTTAGACCCTCTGATCAGGCAGTCTTATTTGTTGGAAATACCAAATGGGCATGTATTGAAATCGAGTCTAGTCGACCAAAGCGCATGTCACCAACTTTTACGCAAGCGTATAAGCCCCTTGATGCAAGTATAAATCCTTTAGATTTTACGGTTTCATATACTAGATAGTTTGAGCCAGTCTGTATGTTTGGGGTTGTCCTTTTTTAAACATAAGTACAAAGCTCATGATTATTTTGGATACTTTAAAATATCCATCTGCTATAATCTCACGCAATTTGTTAAACCGCTTTGGCTATGTATTAAAACAAGCTACATAGCACTTTATATTTTCTCAAGGTAGCCCATGGCGCAAGCTAAAAAATCCGTTGATATCAAAAATATCCGAAACTTCTCGATTATCGCTCATATTGATCATGGTAAGTCTACTTTAGCTGACCGTTTTATTCAGATGTGTGGTGGCCTACAAGATCGTGAGATGCAAGCTCAGGTCTTGGACTCAATGGAACTTGAGCGCGAGCGTGGGATTACCATTAAAGCAGCGTCTGTAACATTGTATTATACCCACCCAAATGGGCAGGAATATCAGCTTAACTTTATTGATACTCCTGGGCACGTTGACTTCTCGTATGAAGTATCTCGTTCACTGGCAGCTTGTGAAGGCGCATTATTGGTTGTTGATGCTGCGCAAGGTGTAGAAGCTCAATCAGTTGCAAACTGTTATACCGCAATTGAGCAAGGTCTCGAAGTTCTTCCTATTTTAAATAAAATTGATTTACCGCAGGCTGAACCTGAACGTGTAATTCATGAAATTGAAGAAATTATCGGGATTGAAGCGACAGATGCACCAACTTGTTCAGCAAAAACAGGTTTAGGTGTTGAAGGTGTATTAGAGCGTTTAGTTGACGTTATTCCGGCACCGGAAGGTGATCGTGAAGCGCCACTTCAAGCGTTAATTATCGATTCATGGTTTGATAACTACTTAGGTGTAGTTTCTCTTGTTCGTATTAAACAAGGTCGTATCCGTAAGGGCGACAAAATGTTGGTTAAATCGACAGGACAGACTCATCCGGTAACTTCTGTAGGTGTATTTAACCCTAAACATACTGAAACCGATATTCTTGAAGCTGGTGAAGTAGGCTTTGTTATTGCGGGTATTAAAGACATTTTTGGTGCGCCAGTAGGTGATACCATTACACTTGCCACAACACCTGATGTTGCAACTTTACCTGGTTTTAAAAAGGTTAAACCACAGGTTTATGCAGGTCTTTTCCCAATCGATTCAAGCGATTTTGAACCATTCCGTGAAGCATTGCAGAAATTACAAATTAACGATTCTGCTTTGTTCTTTGAACCTGAAAGTTCAGATGCACTTGGTTTCGGTTTCCGCTGTGGCTTCTTGGGCATGTTGCATATGGAAATCGTACAGGAGCGTTTAGAGCGTGAGTACGATCTCGATTTAATTAGCTCGGCACCAACAGTAGTTTATGAGGCTGTTACTAAAAAAGGTGAGACGATCTATATCGACAGTCCATCTAAAATGCCAGATGGTTCAGTTGTTGAAGATTTACGTGAGCCAATCGCTGAGTGTCATATTCTTGTGCCACAAGAATACTTAGGTAATGTCATGACCTTATGTATTGAGCGTCGTGGTGTACAAAAAGACATGAAGTTTTTAGGTAATCAAGTGTCGATTACTTTTGAAATACCAATGGCTGAAGTGGTCATGGACTTCTTCGATAAGCTTAAATCATGTTCACGTGGTTTTGCTTCACTTGACTATAACTTCGTCCGTTTTGAGAGTTCATCTTTAGTTAAGGTTGACGTGTTAATTAATAGCGAGAAGGTCGATGCCTTAGCTATGATTTGTCACCGTAATGATGCTCGCCATCGTGGTATTGCTTTAGTTGAAAAAATGAAAGACTTGATCCCACGTCAAATGTTTGATGTTGCCATTCAAGCTGCCATTGGTGCTCAAATTATTGCTCGTTCGACTGTTAAGGCGATGCGTAAAAACGTTTTAGCAAAATGTTATGGCGGTGATGTGTCACGTAAGAAAAAATTACTTTCTAAACAAAAAGAAGGTAAGAAACGTATGAAACAAGTGGGTAGTGTAGAAATCCCACAAGAAGCGTTCTTAGCTGTTTTGAAAGTAGAAAGATAAAAGAAAAGGCTGGGATGAACTTATCTTCTCCCAGCCATAAAGCAAGCAGCTAGGCTGCGAGTGAGGTCATGTGGATTTTGATTTTAATTTAATTCTTGTTCCGGTTACGCTGATTTTATTTGCAGTGTGGTTGCTAGATAAACTTGTTTTTAAACAACGTGCAAATAAAGGGCGAGAGAACGAAAATTTTGTTATTACATGGGCCTATGACTTTTGGCCGGTTTTAGCTGTTGTACTTATACTTCGCTCATTTCTGTATGAACCATTCAATATTCCATCTGACTCTATGGTCCCGACTTTAGAGACTGGTGATTTTATTTTGGTTAATAAATTTGACTATGGTGTGCGTTTACCTATCGTCAATAAAAAAGTAATTGATGTCGGTGAACCGAAACGTGGTGATGTCATTGTATTCCGTTATCCACCTCAACCTACCATTAGCTATATTAAACGTGTAATTGGCTTACCAGGTGACCATATCGTTTATGATCATGGCCAATTGATTATTAATGGTCAAAAAATTCCTAAAGTGCCAACACAGTTTAGCCGTGAAAAAGATGCTTTAGATACACCAACGTCTATTTATCATAAAGAAACCATTGGTGATCATACCTTTACAATGCGTGAGCTTGAAGGCGTAAATGTTGCGCGTCAGGCACCATTTATCAACTATGTTGATAATGGAAAATATTCAAACCAAGACGGTTTATATTGGGAAGTGACAGTTCCGAAAGGACATTACTTTGCAATGGGGGACAACCGTGATCAAAGTGCTGACAGTCGTTTCTGGGGCTTCGTTCCTGAAGAAAATTTAACAGGCCGAGCTTTCTATGTCTGGATGCATAAAGAACCTGGTTTCCACCTGCCAAGCTTTAACCGAAATGGAAAAATAGATTAAAAACAACCATTAGGAAAATAAAAATGCGTAAGGCACAACAGGGTACTTCGTATTTAGCAATTTTATTTGGGGTGGTCATATTTGCAATTGCGGTGAAAGCCGTACTTGCAGTTTGGCCAGCATATTGGGATGATCGTGTGATTAATAATCAGATTGCAGAGCTTATGCAACAAAGCTCTTCTGATATCACACCCCAAAAGTTTACGACACAGATGGACCAGCGACTGGAAATGAACAATATCCGTGATCTTCATTTTAAAGAGATTGCTGAGGTATTTAATCAGTCGGGTTTAACAGTCAAAAAGAAATATGAAGTGAGAAAACCATTCTTGCTGAATATTGATTTAGTTTTAACATTTGAGAAGAGTTTTGATAAAACATCAGTTCAAACTAAGTGATCCTCGCTTACTCAGTCGAATCGGTTATCAATTTAAGCAGCCTGAATTGCTACAGTTGGCTTTGACTCATCGTTCGGTGAGTCATAAATATAACTATGAACGTCTGGAATTTTTAGGTGATTCACTGTTGGGGATGATTATCGCCAATTATTTATACCATGCTTATCCAAATGAAAACGAAGGTCGTTTAACGCGTATGCGTGCGACTTTAGTTCGCCAAGAAGCATTAGGTAAAATTGCAACCGATTTGCAACTTAGTCGGTGTTTAATATTAAGCACGGGCGAGTTGAAATCTGGTGGTCATCATCGTGAGTCAATATTAGCAGATACAGTAGAAGCTATTATTGGTGCAATTTATCTTGATAGTAGTGATCTGAACCTACTTAAAGATATTGTGTTAAAATGGTATGTACCTTATTTAGATCATATTGAGCCAACAGATCAACTCAAAGATCCAAAATCACGTTTACAAGAGTATCTACAAGCACGTAAAAAACCTCTCCCTGTTTACGAGGTTGTAGATATTCAGGGTGATGCACCTCATCAACACTTTAAAGTCGAATGTTTGGTAGATGGTTTACCAAACATTTATGGTGAGGGGTCAAGTCGTCGTTTTGCCGAGCAGGCAGCAGCGGCGGAAATTTTAAAGTTATTGGAGCAATAACCTGCATGTCGATGCATTCTGATCAAATCAATCCAGATTCAAATGAAAACCAAGATCCAAACAATCTGATTGATCAATTTTTTAGTTCCAAAGGCGTTACAATTCCTTCGGATTTTAAGAGCGGATTTGTGGCGATTGTGGGACGTCCAAATGTGGGTAAATCTACCCTCATGAACCATTTGTTGGGTCAAAAACTCTCGATTACGTCGCGTAAGCCTCAGACAACACGCCATAAAATTATCGGTATCGATTCGCGTGAAAAAATGCAGGCTGTTTATGTAGATACCCCAGGGATGCATAAGAAAGAAGTACGTGCAATCAATAAAATGATGAACCGTGCTGCTCATTCTGCATTACGTGACGTCAACTTGGTCTTATTTGTTATTGATGCTTATAAGTGGACCCAAAATGACGATTTAGTTCTTGAGAAACTCAAGAATGCTGAAATGCCAGTTATTTTGGTTATTAATAAGGCTGATACTTTCGAAGATAAAAGAGAGATTCTCCCTTTAATTCAAGAGCGTACCAAGCTTATGAATTTTGCTGAGATTGTCCCTGTTTCTGCACTTCGTGGTGCAAACTTGGACCATTTAAGTGAAACAATTGAAAAATATCTTCCGTACCAGCCGCCATTATATTCATTCGATCAAATTACTGACCGCTCGGAACGCTTTTTGGCAAGTGAAATCATTCGTGAAAAAATCATGCGTCAGTTGGGTGAAGAGCTACCATATGATTTAACAGTACAAATTGAATCTTTCAAAACGGAAGAGGAAACTGTTAATGAAAAAACTGGTCGATTAAAGCCAGCTTGTACCTATATCGATGCAACTATTTTTGTAGATCGCGCAGGTCAAAAAGCCATTGTGATTGGTGAAAAAGGTGCCAAGCTTAAAACGATTGGTATGGATGCTCGAAAAGACATGGAAAAAATGTTCGAACAAAAGATCATGCTTACCTTATGGGTTAAAGTTAAAGGCGGTTGGTCTGATGATGAACGTGCTCTGAAAAGCTTGGGATATAGCGATATCTAAAACATAGGGAATACTGGTATGAAAGCAATTGCATCAATCATAGCTATAGTTGGGTGTACATTGATGTTACAAGGTTGTGTATATAAACTTGTAACCGTACCAGTAGGCATCGCTTATAAAACGACTAAAGGTGTAGTCAAAGGTACAGCTGCGGTTGTAGGAGCTGTAATTCCTGATGGTGATGATGACAAGAAAGAAAAAGAATCTAAGGAATAGTTTCTTTTTATGATGCGCAATGAAGTCTTACACGGATATATGATTCATCACCGTAAATATCGTGAAAAAAGCCATATTGTGCATCTCTTTACTCAAGAATATGGGCGAGTGGATGGTATTTTAAGACAGACTCCGCCTCCTCAATATCAACCAATTCGGTTGCAAGCGACGGGAAAAAGTGAACTCAAGAACTTTACTAAGCTTGAAATATTAAATCAGCCGGTTTTCTTTTTTGGTGATGCTTTTTTTGCTGGATTCTATTTAAACGAAGTTGTTCTCAGGCTTTGTCCCCTAGAAGAGGCAATGCCACAAACCTTTGAGCAATATCAGTTAACACTGCTTCAATTACAGCAGTTATCCTCTCACGAAAATCCAGATCTCTTTCTTAGACAGATATTAAGGCAGTTTGAGCATATCTTACTTCCTGAGCTGGGCTATGCTATTGATTTTTCAATTTATAGTTCTCAAAAAGAAATTTTGCCTCATCAGTTTTATCAGTTTCAAGTGACTGAAGGTTTTGCTCCAGTTGTTCAGGCAAGTCGCTCATCTTTGTCGGGAAAAGCAATTTTATCGATGCTGGACTATGAGCAAGGGCAGGATTTTTCTCACGAACAATTGCAATTATTAGGTAAACTATACCGTCAAATGATTACATCGCTTTTGGGAGATCGTCCCCTAAAAAGTCGACAATTGTGGATTCAAAATACTCAAACTCAATCGTAATTAGGATTTTTTTATGGCTGCATTGCTTGGTGTAAACATAGACCATGTTGCTACTTTAAGACAGGCGCGCGGTACTACTTACCCAGACCCTGTAGAAGCTGCTCTTATTTGTGAACAAGCAGGTGCAGAGGGGATTACTTTGCATTTGCGTGAAGACCGTCGCCATATTCAAGATGATGATGTGCGCCGTATGCGTCCATTGTTAAAAACGCGTATGAACCTTGAATTGGCTGTAACTGATGAAATGGTCGAGTTTGCCAAAGAAATTCAACCACAGCATGTGTGCTTCGTTCCTGAAAAACGCCAAGAAGTAACAACGGAAGGTGGTTTGGATGTAGTCGCTAACTTTGAAAAAGTGAAAGCTGCAACTCAGGCATTGGCTGCTTTGGGTTGTGACGTTTCTCTATTTATTGATGCTGATTTTGCTCAAATTGATGCGGCGATTGCATGTGGAGCACCTACTATTGAGCTGCATACAGGTGCATATGCAGATGCGACAACAGAACAAGAACAACAAGAAGAACTTGCTCGCATTGTAAAAGGTGTTGAGTATGCAGCAGCAAAAGGGTTAGTTGTAAATGCAGGTCATGGACTTAACCTAAAAAATATTGCACTAATTGCAGCTATTCCACAGATTCATGAATTAAACATTGGTCACTCAATTATTGCGGAAAGTGTTTTTGTGGGTCTGGTACAGGCTGTTAAAGATATGAAAACAGCAATTCAGGCAGCAGGATAATTAGGAATGTCGAGTATCAATTACGACGAATTAATGCAGCCTGTATTGACCTTTTTGGGGTGCCAAACTCCAAATGAATGGTTAGATGAGGCGGTTAATAATTTAGATATCTTGATGCAAGATCATGCCAACTGTGAGAAAAAAGCAGCGGGCACAGCGATGAACTTAATGTTCCGCTATAGTTTTTTTACAGATCTACAAGTCAAACTTGCTCAGCTTGTACGTGAAGAGATGCTTCACTATGAACAGGTTCTTGAGTTTATGACCAAGCGTGGGCAAGAGTGGAAGGGTTTAAGTGCGGGACGCTATGCAGGTGGTTTACGTAAAGAAATTCGTACTTATGAGCCAGAGGCTTTAATTGATGTGCTGGTTATTGGCGCTTTTGTGGAAGCACGCTCATGCGAACGTTTTTATGCACTTGCGCCGCGTGTAGATGAAGAGCTAGGGCGTTATTACCGTTATCTGCTTAAGTCAGAATCTCGTCATTTCGAAGACTATTTAGCTCTTGCACTTGATGTTGCTAAAACTGCCAAAATGAAAGACCCTGAAGAAGATATCCAGCAGCGCATTGAGCATATCCGTGAGGTTGAAAAGAACCTGATTTTAACGCCAGATAATACTTTCCGTTTTCATAGTGGCGTGCCTGCATAGTCTTGGATGCTGCAAGTTAAAAAAGTTTACTGTAAAAGGTAAACTTTTTTTATGAATAAGCTTTATCTATGAGGTAAGGGGATACGCTGCTTTTAGTTTTTAATGCATATAATTATTGAATAAATATATTTTTTATAGATTTGAATTTTTCTTAAAATTTTTTAAAAAACGCTTATTTTTTTAGCCTAATCAAAAATATTGTGTAAATATAAAGGTTGATATGTTCACCATGAGTTCAACTGAAACAGTTGATTATTTCTAAGGATATAAGAATGTTAGCATTAGTTACAGGTGCATCGGCAGGTTTTGGTTATAGTATTTCAAAAAAACTGATTGAGTTGGGTTATAAAGTTATTGGTTGCGGAAGACGGGCAGAAAAGCTAAAAGAATTACAACAAGAGCTTGGAGATCATTTCTATCCGCTAGTTTTTGATATGACAGATACATTAGACCATATAAATAAAGTATTTAAAGAATTACCAAACGAGTTCCAGATCGACCAAATTGATTTGTTGGTGAATAATGCAGGGTTGGCATTAGGCCTAGAGTCGGCAGACAAAGCAGAATTAGATGATTGGTACACGATGATTGATACTAATGTTAAGGGGCTTGTTACCGTTACTCGATTAATTTTACCAAGTATGGTCAAGAAAAAATCGGGTTTAATTATCAATATGGGTTCAATTGCGGGCACATATCCATATCCAGGCGGTAATGTGTATGGTGCAACAAAAGCATTTGTGGAGCAGTTTAGTTTAAATCTTCGTGCTGATTTAGCTGGTACTGGGGTGCGAGTAACAAATATTGAACCTGGACTCTGCGGCGGTACGGAATTCTCTTTAGTACGTTTTAAAGGCGATCAAGAGAAAGTCAGTAGTTTATATGATAAGAAAAATCCAATCTTGCCCGAAGATATTGCAAATACTGTAGCGTGGATTGCATCACAACCACCTCATATTAATATTAATCGTATAGAAATGATGCCAACTACTCAGTCTTTCAATCCTTTGAAAGTGGTAGAAGTAGAATAATGATTTAAGAAGGAATATATTTTTAACTTAGTTTGGATTATTAAACTGAAATAAGAGACTTATTTCGCAAAGGAAATCCTCTACAGGCAGGTAGGGGATTTTTTTATAGCTCTTAATAAATTCTTGGCAAAAAAAAGCCCGCTTTAATGCTGCGGGCTTTTTAGTATTTGGCTCTCCCACCTGGGCTCGAACCAGGGACCTGCGGATTAACAGTCCGTCGCTCTACCGACTGAGCTATGGGAGAATCTGCATGCGATTATAAGGAGATTTTGATAAGGGTCAAGTGAAAATCGTCATGTTTCCTTCATTTTTGTGTTGTATGCTTTTTATTTGATCAAGTTGTGCAACAAGATCATAAATTGCTTGCACTATAAAAACTCAATTGGTAGATTCAAAAACAGAATATGTGTTTGGAGAAATCCAAACAGTGTGGATTTAAACCAACTTGCCAGCACTAAAATGGCTAAATCGGAGATAAGTATGAAAACACTTACAATTGCCTCTATTTTTTCTAATTTTGATTTTTATCAACGTAATTATCTCAATATTTTAAGTCAAACAGATTCTTATTTTACAGTCGTCGAAAATGCATGGATAAATGCCTATCCTTTTAAAAAGCAGTCTTTGTACTTGGGTGACTTGTTACAGCTCTGGTTTAGTTCAAAGTGGGATGTGCATACTTCATTTAAAATTTTAAAAAGCTCAAAATTATTAACCTCTTCTCAGCCTTTATATATTTTTCAGTTAGAAGGTGAACTAATATTGGGTAAAAATAAAGTATTAGCTTGGTCTGTTCAGCATCAAGAAATTATCGAAATTCAACTTAAAAATATTTGGGCGCCGTATTTGGTTGCACAAACTTGTGAATGTTCAAATAAGTTAGATCACTCCATAAAAAAGGCAGCCGTTTAAAGCTGCCTTTCATCATTATGGACGAATAATCATGCAGGTTGCCGTTGCATAGGCATAGAGTTTACCGTCTTCATCAATAATTTTTCCTTCGGAAATACCCAAGTTTTTACTTAAATTAATGACCTTACCCATAGCAATTAAAGGATGGTTCTTTGGAATGGGGCGACACATTTTTACATTAAGATCGATGGTCCCATAACCCACACCTGCGGGTAACATTGTGTGAACAGCACAGCCAGTCACTGAGTCTAAAACAGTTGCTGCAAAACCACCATGTACGCCACCTAAAGGGTTTAAATGATTATGATCTGCTTGTGCCGTGAATGTTACAGATCCTTCTGAAATTTCAGTCGGTTGCATTGGTATAGTTTTACTAATACTTGCTGCTGGAATATGGCCTTCTACCATTGCTTGTAAAAACTCAAGACCAGTCATTTCCATAGGATTTTTCATTTTTAAGTCCTTTAAGGTTATTAGTTCTAAAATGGAACTTGTTAAGAGCCTATTATTAAGCTATCGATATGTCAATTCTATAGCTAAAGATTGAACTGATGAGTTAAATAATAAAAACTTGGCTATTTGGCATAAAATTTCTTTATTATAAAAATAGAATTAAATTAGTTGCATAATGAATTAGATAGATAAAAGAGTCTTCTTATACACTATAAAAAAATAATAGGGGCATAGGGATCATGCTTTTTAAAATTGTACTGGTAATGGTGGCTTTCGCTGCAAATTCTGTATTGTGCCGTTTAGCCCTTATTGGCCACCATATTGACCCAATGAGTTTTAGTTTAATACGAGTGGGGAGTGGTGCTGTTGTTCTATTGGGTTTACTTTTTTATTCGAGATCGCCGCAAACTCACCTTCAATGGAATATAAAAAACGCTTTTTTTCTAGCAATTTATATTTTGGCATTTTCGTGTGCTTATCTTCAAATTGATGCCGGAATCGGGGCTTTATTATTATTTGGTGTTGTACAGCTTACTATGGTGCTTTACGGTTATTGGCATGGTGAACAGATTGGCATGTACCGTGCTATCGGTTTATGTATTGCTTTAGCTGGAATCATTGTTTTGTTATTACCTGGTGCTCACGCACCTGATTGGAAATATGCATTACTTATGATGGTATCTGGTTTGGCATGGGCAGCATATAGTATTGCTGGTCGCAACATGACACAGCCTATTGGTAGTACATTGGCAAATTTTACATTGGCTGTGCCAATCGTTTTGCTGGCAAATATATTACTTGATCAAGAACGTTACATTGACTGGCAAGGATGGACTTTAGCAGTTTTGTCGGGTGGTGCCACCTCAAGTGGTGCTTATGTACTCTGGTACGCGATTTTGAAGCATATTGATCGGGTAACTGCTAGCACGGTACAGTTGAGCGTACCATGTTTGGCAATTATAGGTGGAAGCCTGTTTGTAAATGAGACTGTGACTGGACGAGTGATCTTGTCTAGTTTGATGGTTTTGTTTGGTATTTTACTGGTTATTTATAAAATACCTAAAAAAGCTAAAACATAAATGAATAAAAAAGGGTCCTCTTAAGAGAACCCTTTTTCTTGCAATATGTAGATTATTTCGCAGCTTTTTCAGCTTCAATTGAAGCGATAGCAGCATCTACACCTTCGATTGAGTCAGCAGCTTTTTTGATACGTGCTAACGCATCAACAAGTACTTCGTCAGCAGTTGCATATGAAATACGCATAAAACCACCTAAACCAAATGCATCACCAGGAACAACTGCTACACCAGTTTCTTCAAGTAACCATTCAGAGAATTCTGTGCAAGACTTTAAGCCTTTTGCACGAATAAGAGGGCGAATGTTTGCGTAAGCATAAAATGCACCATCAGCAGGTAAACAAGAGATACCTTTGATGTCGTTTAAACCGTTCACTACTAAATCATGACGACGCTTGAATGCTTCGATCATTGGCTTTAATACATCTTGTGGACCGTTCAATGCAGCTTCAGCAGCAACTTGTGAAATTGAAGTTGGGTTAGACGTTGACTGAGACTGGATTTTCTTCATTGCACCAATGATTTTTGCGGGGCCGGCTGCATAGCCAATACGCCAACCTGTCATTGCATACGCTTTAGATACACCATTTAAAACAATCGTACGGTCATATAAATCTGGGGCAACAGTTGCAATGTTGTAGAACTCATCTTCCCAACGGATTGGTTCATACATATCGTCAGATGCAACAAATACTTGTGGATGACGACGTAATACTTCAGCTAAAGCTTCTAATTCTGCTTTGCTATAAATCATACCCGTTGGGTTAGATGGGCTGTTTAATACTACTAAACGAGTGTTAGGTGTAATCGCTGCTTCTAATTGTTCAGGAGTGATTTTGAAACGTTGGTCTTCACCACATTTCACAATAACAGGCGTACCTTCGGCAATGATGACCATATCTGGATAGCTTACCCAGAATGGTGCAGGGATGATCACCTCATCACCTTTGTTTAATAATGCAAGTGCCAAGTTAAAGAAGCTTTGCTTACCACCACATGAAACCAAAATCTGGTTCGCTTGATAATCAAGATTATTATCACGCTTTAATTTAGCAATAATTGCTTTTTTTAACCCAGGAGTACCATCTACAGCCGTATATTTGGTGAAACCATTATTAATTGCTTCAATTGCAGCATCTTTGATGTGTTGAGGGGTATCAAAATCTGGCTCGCCAGCACCTAAACCAATCACGTTCTTACCAGCAGCTTTAAGCTCAGCAGCTTTGTTAGTTACAGCTAGTGTAGGGGACGGTTTGATAGCATTGACACGATCAGAAAGACGTACGTCCACGGCAATATTCCTCTTATGGGATTAAAAATAAAAAGCACACTATCTTATCGCAAAAATTAAGCAATTTGCGGATGTGGGTATTTTTAGATGTAAAAAAGTTTAATTTAGGAAAGATCTTGTTGCTGTTTTATTCAATTGAAGCTTTTTTCGAAAGAAAGCAAAAAATCCTTTATAATAACTCGCAATCGAAATATCGAGACTGAATCATGACTGAGCAACAGCCAAAACAGAAAAAGGCTTTGGTGAAATTGCCATTTCCAATGCCGAATGAAAGCAATCAAGCAGACGATGCTGTACATAATCAAGTACGTCCGAAACCAGAGCAATATGCAGATCGAACCTGGATGCCTCCACGTGGTACTCGTCGCTCTATGGGCAAACGCTAAGCTAAAGAAAAAACAGGCACATTGCCTGTTTTTTTATCGTAAAGACACATCTTGATAATAAATTTTTTTCTTTTGATACATGTGATGATCTGCGCGTTTTAGCATGTCTTCCACTTTTTCATTTTCTTTGGTTGTTGCATGTCCAATTGCAATACTAATAGGATGACTTGAGTAATATTGGTTATCTATATTAAAAAGTTCCTGAATGGTTTGAAGTACGATCAAAACATTCGTTTCATCTGCTCCTGGCATTAAAATGACGAACTCGTCCCCACCAATTCTAGATGCGGTATAAGTAGTATTTGTAACGACCTGATTTAAAACATTACCAACACGACGTAACAAACCGTCTCCGATGTCGTGACCAAGTTGATCATTGGTTGCTTTTAGACCATTCATGTCTAAAAAAATTGAAGAAACAGGACGAATGATACTGCGATTTAAACGATTCATTTCTTCTGTAAAAAAAGCACGATTATAGAGCTTGGTCAGTACATCATGCTGCCCTAAATATTCGAGATAATTTTCAGCTTTTTTTCGTGCAGTAATATCGGTAAGAGCAACTTGTACCAATCCCCAAGTCTCTTCATAGCCGGGGAATACAGTAAATTGCAGTAAAACATTTCTAATTTGTCCATCTAATGCATAATTGATGGCTTCACGTTTGTGATGAATATTTCCTTGCCATAGTTCGATGAGTTGTTCTCGAAAAGTTTCCACCATCTCTTCGGCAAAAATTTTATGGGTATTTTTTAATAAAGTCGTTTTGTCAGGGGCTTTAAATAAATCTAGCGTTGACTGATTAACATCTAAAACTAGTATGTCTTCTATACATTGACGAACAAATTCAGGATGTACATCTAAAAAGGTTGTAAAGTCTTCAATACCTAATAGCCTAAGTTGATCAATTCTATTTTTAATACGACTAAAATCTTCGGCCCACAAGGAAGTCGGAGAATAGATAAACATTGATTCTGCTAAGCGACGGTTTTTCTCTTCCTGACGAAGTGCATTTTGGTAGGGGGTAATATCTTCGGTGGTAATTAAAACGCGATCAAATGTAGATTCTGATCCCGGTAAAATTGCTCCTCGGAGTTGTACATCAATACGTTTACCAGAAAGAGTGTAATTTATCGTTGTGCTTGAGAAATGAGTTTTGCCATTCCATAATTCTGCAAGTTCATGAATATGGGCTTCAAACATTTCTTTTTTAAAAATAAGATTTAAATTTTCGCATAACTCTTCTTGGCTTTTAGCTTCGAAAAGCTCTAATACTTTTGGATTAACCTTAATAATTTTAATTTTATGGGCACATTCGACAATCAAATTTTCATTTTGACTTAGAAATTCGTAGAGATTTTCAACCCCTTGATTTCTCCATAAATTGAATAATTGTTTAACTTCACTGAAATCCTCAATCCACATTGGAATTGGGCTAAGTTCAAAAATTGAAGAATCTAAAGTTTCCATTTGTTTCTTTAAGTATTCAGTTTGTCTTAAAGTATAATGAGAAAAATGAAGATTGGGAAAGATAAATAGTTTAAATCTATTAGAATAATTAATAATGAGTAAAGCAGAGCTCATCTGCTTTACTCATAAAATAACAAATGAATTAGCGATTAATGGGATGGTCAATATTTTTTTCGCCGCGCCATAGTTTAATAAAGTCTTGCTCATCAAAGTCATAAAGTTCCATAAGTGCAACAATTACACTTACGAAAATCATAGCGCCTTCTGAGTTACCATGAATATTAAAAATCTTGCCATTGAGTTTACCTAAAATATCACTTAGTTCGTGATCTCGGCCTCTGCCATAACGATCACGAGGATATAATTCTTCATTAAGTACAATCAGGGCTATTGCTTTTTCAGCCTCTGATAAATCTGTTTTATCTAAGGCATCTTCAAATGATTCACTGCCATGATTAAAGTAAAAAATGACTTCATCATTAATGAAACTTTGAACCATTTTTTGAGTAAGTGTTGGAAACTGTGAAACAGCATTTTCTTCAACGTAGGGTTTAAACGATTCAGGAAAAATCACGTTGTGATGAATGCCTTTAAAAAGTGGGGCAATCTCTGAAACTTTATAACCAGCGATACCACATCCTAAAGCAGTGACGAAGTACTTCATTTTCGGATGATTTTTTGCATAAACTTTAAAATCTTCAACATAATGTTCGATTTGCGAAAGCGGCATTTGTTGAATATGTTCATTTAAAGTTGGAATTGCAAAGCTTTGACCAGCCCAGCCACGACCTACACCTTCAACTGCTCCGAAGTGCTGACTGGCAACTCGTGCAGCTCCACTACCATGTTGTCCAGCCATATTACTACCGAAGACAAACACTGTATCTTCAGGAAGTTCAGTTACTATACTTTCATCATGGTATTGGTAAGTCATGGTTATGCTTTTTATCTAATGGATAAGCCCATGTTGCAACCGATTAAGGCATTGGTCAAGTATCAAGATGCTTAATATTTTCGATATAGATTAATCTGACTATACACTTTAAATTAGAGAAAAAATCCCCATTAATGTGCTAGACGATAAATTTAAATTTTTTATAAAAGAGAGAGAACTGTGAACGAAAATCAACCTTTCGATTTGGTCACTCACTACCAGCCAGCGGGTGATCAGCCACAGGCAATTGAAAAGCTGGTCAATGGTGTCGAAAAAGGTTTTCGTAATCAGTTACTGCTAGGCGTGACCGGTTCTGGTAAGACCTACACCATGGCAAATGTTATTGCCCAAACACAGCGACCAACGATTGTGATGGCGCATAATAAGACCTTGGCCGCTCAGCTTTATGGTGAATTTAAAGCCTTCTTCCCAAATAATGCAGTTGAATACTTTGTAAGTTATTACGACTATTATCAACCCGAGGCTTATGTTCCGTCTTCAGATACTTTTATTGAGAAAGACGCAGCAATTAATGACCATATTGACCAGATGCGTTTATCTGCAACACGCGCTTTGTTAGAGCGCCGTGATGCAATTATTGTTGCTTCGGTATCTGCCATTTATGGTTTGGGTGACCCAAATGCTTATATGCAAATGTTATTGCATGTGGTTCAGGGTGACCGAGTAAGTCGAGACGAAATTATTCGTCGTTTGGTTGAAATGCAATATACGCGTAATGAGCTTGAGTTTTTACGCGGTACTTATCGAATTCGTGGTGAAATTATTGACATCTTCCCAGCGGAATCGGATCAACATGCGATTCGTATTGAGCTTTTTGATGATGAAGTAGATTCAATTCGTTGGTTCGATCCGCTTACCGGTAAAATGGTACGAAAAGTACCACGTGTTACGATTTATCCAAAAAGCCATTATGTAACGCCAAAAGACAACTTAACGCGTGCTATTGATACTATTAAGGATGAACTTCAAGACCAGCTTAAGTTTTTCCGTGAACATGACAAATTGCTCGAAGCCCAACGTATAGAGCAGCGTACTCGTTATGATTTGGAAATGATGCAGCAGTTAGGCTATACCAATGGTATTGAAAACTACTCTCGTCATTTATCGGGCCGTCCAGCAGGCGAAGCACCACCGACGTTGTTTGATTATGTGCCAGACGATGCCTTACTTATTATTGATGAATCGCATGTAACGGTTCCTCAAATTGGCGCAATGTATAAAGGCGACCGTTCGCGTAAAGAGAATTTGGTGAATTACGGTTTCCGTTTACCTAGTGCACTTGATAACCGCCCAATGAAATTTGAAGAGTGGGAGCGTATTGTTCCGACGACTATTTTTGTGAGCGCAACGCCGGCGAAATATGAATTAGAAAAGTCAGAACAAGTGGTTGAGCAAGTTGTTCGACCAACTGGCTTGATCGATCCTGAAATTGAAGTTCGTCCAGTGCTTACGCAAGTCGATGATGTTCTTTCTGAAATTAATATTCGTAAGAACTTAAACGAGCGTGTGTTGGTGACGACTTTAACAAAGCGTATGGCGGAAGATTTAACGTCTTACTTAAAAGAATATGGCGTTAAAGTTGCTTATCTCCACTCAGATATTGATACGGTTGAACGTGTCAAAATTATTCATGAGTTACGTACAGGTGTATTCGACGTTTTAGTTGGTATTAACTTGCTCCGTGAGGGGCTTGATATGCCAGAGGTTTCTTTGGTTGCTATTTTAGATGCAGATAAAGAGGGCTTTTTACGTTCTGAGCGCTCACTTATCCAGACCATTGGTCGCGCTGCGCGAAATGTGAAAGGTAAAGCAATTTTATATGCAGATAGAATTACCGATTCTATGCAAAAAGCAATTGATGAGACTGAGCGCCGTAGAGCGAAACAAATCGAGTTCAATGAGGAGCATGGTATTACACCACGTAGTGCTGTT
The DNA here is from genome assembly GCF_041021895.1 of Acinetobacter sp. XH1741. Lineage (NCBI taxonomy): Bacteria > Pseudomonadati > Pseudomonadota > Gammaproteobacteria > Moraxellales > Moraxellaceae > Acinetobacter > Acinetobacter chenhuanii. Next base: position 3,313,809 of record NZ_CP157428.1, on the reverse strand, counting down.
CGTCAGGCCATCAAAGAAATTGATACGGGTGAAGTACTTTCAGATGATCAGATTGATGAAAAAGTATTGGAGCAGGCGCAAGCGTTAAGTGCTGATGAGCGCCATATTTTGTCTGACCCTAAACTGTTTAGTAAGCATATTACTAAGCTCGAAAAAGAAATGTTGAAGGCATCGAAAGACTTACAATTTGAACAAGCGGCTCAAATTCGGGATCAAATTGTTCGTTTAAAAGCGCAAATGTTGCAATAAAAGGATACATAACACTACATGATTTGTTTAAAAAACAAGCTAGTGTAGATATTTAAGTTATTTGTATTCACAACTAAAAGTTGAGGGCAACAATGGCATTTCGTAATAATGTTCCGCAAGCCAGTTGGCGCTTGGCAAAAATTGCATTGGGCGGTATTGTTCTGACTGGCTTGGCTGTCGGAACATATGCCTATGCTCAAGAAAAGCCTTTACCGACTGTCGATAAAGTTGAATTAGACCGTTATTTAGGTGTGTGGTATGAGGTCGCGCGTAAACCTGCTTTCTTCCAAAAAAAATGCGCCTACAATGTGTCTGCCACCTATACCTTAAATGAAAATGGAAATGTGGTCGTAGATAACCGCTGTTATGATAATCAAAAGCAATTGCAGCAATCTATTGGTGAAGCATTCGTTGTAAATCCGCCCTATAACACTAAATTAAAGGTAAGTTTTTTACCCGAAGCAGTAAGATGGATACCTGTAGTTCGTGGAGATTATTGGATCTTAAAGCTTGATGAAGACTACCAAACCGTTTTAGTGGGTGAACCTTCACGTAAATATCTTTGGGTTTTATCTCGAACACCGCATCCAAAAAAAGAAGTGATTGATGAATATCTAAGTTATGCAAAAACCTTAGGTTTTGATATTCGAGATATTATTCATACCGAACATAAAGAATAAAAAAATATGCTTAATAAAAAACCATGTTTTCGCATGGTTTTTTCTTTTTTATAGTAGATAAATCAAGTATTGTATCGCTTCATTTAGATTAAAGTGCAATGAGGTTGGTGATGTTCAAAGGCGTGATTTTCTCGGTCATGGCATCATTAACTTTTGGTGTTCTTTATTTCTATACCCAATTGCTTGGTCAACTCGATAGTGAACAGACTTTTGGATGGCGCATTATTGCCACTTTGCCATTTTTAACTTTATTTATGTGGTGGAGTGGTGACTTAAGCCACATCAAAAATATCTATCAGCGCATTTTGGCAAAACCTTCTTTACTTCTTCTACTCATTACAACTTCTGTTTTGACCTCTGTACAGCTATGGCTGTTTTTATGGGGACCCATGCATGGCCGCGGCCTTCAAGTTTCTTTAGGGTATTTCCTTTTGCCTTTAGTACTCGTGCTGGCTGGCAGTATGCTATATGGTGAAAAAATATCAAAATTTCAGTGGGTCGCTATTGTTCTGGCAATAGTTGGCGTAGGACATGAGATTTTTCGACTTGGAAGTATTGCTTGGGAAACTGCTTTAGTTGCCATTGGTTATTCAGCTTATTTTTTATTACGTAAGAAAATTAAAACAGATAATTTAGGCGGTTTTTGGTGGGATCTTGTGATTATTATGCCTGTTGCCATTTATCTGACGCATACAGGTTTATTGCCATATAGTAAGTTTATCGATCAGCCAACCCTCGCTTTAGTTATTATGGGGCTAGGTGTACTCAGTGCGATTGGTTTAGGAAGCTATATATTAGCAAGCCGCTTTTTACCATTGGTTGTATTTGGTTTGCTTGGGTATCTTGAACCAGTATTGCTTGCTTTAGCATCATTAGTTTTGGGGGAGAGCATTGGTCAAGAAGAATGGTTTACTTATATTCCAATTTGGTGTGCTGTGTTTGTACTTGTTTTAGAGGGGGCTGTACATCTTTATCAACAGCATCAAAAAGCCAAAAATTTGCAACTTAATGTCGAAAAATATCAAAAAAGGTTAAAAACTGATGAGTTCGATTAAGGCCTTAAAATATAAAAACTAAGAAAAAGCAAAAATTTAGCTGCTTTAAACAATAAAATAATAAAAAATAATTATAGGTATTTTATGAATTTATGATGAATTTTGGGAAAAACTAGCCACTAACGTCAGCTTTTGATTCATTCTTGCTAATAATTCCATTACAATTACGGGGTTTTAAAAATCACGCCTAGATATAATTAATTAGAGGACGTATCTGTGAGCAAAGACACTATCATCGCCCTGCACGCTGAACACCAAGGCCGTTGGAAAAACCGTGAAGAAATCGCGGAACGTATGATTGCATTAATCGGTCAATTATACCGTGAAAAAAATATTGTCGTATCTGTTTACGGTCGCTCTTTAATTAACCGTTCTGTAATTCAAATTTTAAAAACTCACCGTCGTACACGCGTTGTAGATGTTGAGCTTTCAGTTGTAAATACATTCCCAATTTTAGAAGCTTTAGCAAAAGTTGAAAACATTGGTTCTGCAGAAGTTGATATCGGTAAACTTGCAGTTGAATATAAAGAAAAAGGTGGTGATGTTGACGCTTTTGTTGCTCAAGCAGTTGAGTCAATTAAAGGTAGCGCAACTACTGAACAACCTAAAGACGTAGTTCTTTATGGTTTTGGTCGTATTGGCCGTATCTTAGCTCGCTTAATCATTAGCCAATCAGGTTTAGGTCGTGGTTTAAGCCTTAAGGCAATTGTTGTTCGTAAGTCTTCTGACGGTGACTTGGCAAAACGTGCTTCTTTACTTCGTCGTGACTCTATTCACGGTACTTTCGCAGGTACAATCTCTGTTGATGAAGAAAACGAAGCAATCATCGCTAACGGTAACTTCATCAAAGTCATCTATGCATCTAGCCCAAGCGAAGTAGACTATACTGCTTACGGTATCGACAACGCGCTTTTAATCGACAACACTGGTAAATGGCGTGATGCTGAAGGCTTAAGCCAACACTTGAAATGCCCAGGTGTTGCACGTGTTGTATTAACTGCGCCAAGTAAAGGCGAGATGAAAAACGTTGTATTTGGTGTAAACAACACTGATATCTTAGATGAAGACAAAATCATCTCTGCTGCAAGTTGTACAACAAATGCAATCACTCCAATTCTTAAAGTATTGGATGACAAATATAAAGTTCTTAATGGTCACGTTGAGACAGTTCACTCATTTACAAATGACCAGAACTTAATTGATAACTACCACAAAGCAGATCGTCGTGGTCGTGCAGCTACTTTGAACATGGTTATTACTGAAACTGGTGCTGCTAAAGCTGTTGCTAAAGCATTACCTGCATTAAAAGGTAAATTAACTGGTAACTCTGTACGTGTTCCTACACCAAACGTATCTCTTGCGATTTTAAACTTAACGCTTGATAAAGAAGTTGATCGTGAAGAAGTGAACGAATACATTCGTCAAATCTCGATTAACTCTAGCCTTCAAGGTCAAATCGGTTATACCAACTCTACAGAAGTGGTATCAAGCGACTTTATCGGTTCTCGTACTGCTGGTGTATATGATGCTCAAGCAACGATTACTTCTGGTAACCGCTTAACTGCATATGTTTGGTACGATAACGAAGTAGGTTATAGCTGCCAAGTATTACGTATTGCTGAACAAATGTGTGGCGTAAGCTATACAAAAATTCCTGCAGAAACTAACGCTTAATTCAATTTAACGTTAGATAAAAGTATGTGACAAAAAGACCCAGTTTAGACTGGGTTTTTTTACAACCGTACAAAATATATGCTGATTATTTTTTAGAAATCAATGAGAATAGGAATTAAGGAACAAAAAGAAATAGTAAAGGGATTGGAATTGCAGCAGTTTAAAAGACTATTAATCGTCTTCTTTTTTATCATCATCGCCAATATATGTGGTGTTCTTATCGCTATTTGGGTTTTCAAGCATTTTAATATTTATATTCCGCTGAAAAACCAAGCTGTAGCGATTGATTTACAAGAACCATTACAGGTACAAGTTAAAGTAAAAGATGCTTTAAATGTCGATGTAAAAGGCCGAGTAAATGCGAATATTCCTATTAATGAAAAGTTAACGATTCCTCTTACACAGACGTTAACACCTCGTGTCTATTTCGATAATATGGTGCCGATTAGTACGGTTATTCCTGTTAAAGAAACTTTAAAAGTTGATCAAAGCTTACCCATAGACACTAAAGTTCAAGTCAGAGTATTAGGTAAAGATATTACTTTGCCATTAAAGGGCAATATTCCTTTAAAACTTGATGTGCCTATTGATATTCAAGTCCCACTCGATCAAAAAGTTCATTTGAAGTTTGATGCACCGGTACGGACTGTTTTAAAAGAAAATCTTCATATTCCATTAAATGCTCAATTAAAAACCAATATTCCAATTCAAGGTAGTTTAAATGTACCTGTAAAAACTGCTTTAAATGCTTCGGTAGATGTGAAAAATACCTTGCCAGTTAAAATTGAGCATGGCGAGTTAAAAATACCACTGTCGAGCATGAGCCTCAATCGTGTTAAAGATGATAACAATGCATCTTTACCTGCTCAGAACCAGAACAAGTAGGGACACGGCTTATGTTGGGTTCAATAAAAAGTATGCTGATCAGTTTCTTTCTGATTATGGTACTCACTGCAATTTTATTTTGGCTCTATTTAAATATACAAGCTTCAGTTGTTGTGTCTGCACATGAGTCAGATATTCGTTTACCAGAATCATTAGAAACTAAAATTCATGTAGGGAATAACTTACAGGTACAGTCTATAGGTAAGCTAGATACATCAATTGATATTGATCGTCAGATCTCGGTGCCATTAAAGGGCCGGTATTTGGCCGATTTAGAATTTGAAGTTGAGACTCCAATTACAGTAAGTGTCGATTATACGACAACACTAAAAGTTGATCAGGTCATGCCTTTAGAAACAACCACCGATTTAATTTACCAAAATAAATTACTTCCTAGATTTCCATTAAAATTAAATATTCCTATCAATTTAGATATTCCATTTCAGTTAAAACGTAGTTATACCATTCCCGTTAAAATTGCTTTTAATGGTCCGGTTTATTTTGAGTTTGATGAATCTGTAAATTTACCAATTAAACATCAGTTTAATCCAACTTTAAAAATTAACGATGCTATGGAAATGGGCAATATTTCAAGCTTTAATGCCATTATGTATAACTCTGTACAGCACACTAAAGCTAATCTAGATATGAAAATGGACTTACCTCTGCGCAATGTTCATCCTTAAGGCTATAAACAGATAAAGATTGCTCATGATTTGCCATAAATTTTTATTAAAATAAAAAGAAATAAAATAACAGGCACGAAAGTAGAATTCTCACGATTTTCTATTCGAGAATTTTATGAAAATATGGCAGAATAGGCGGTTTTAGAGTTTTTAGAGGATTGGCAAATGCGCTTTGTTGATGAAGCAGTCATTACCGTAGAGGCTGGCGACGGTGGCAATGGCGTAGCCAGTTTTCGCCGTGAAAAATTTGTACCATTTGGTGGCCCAGATGGTGGTGATGGCGGACGTGGTGGAAGTATCTATATTCAAGCAGATGATGATACAAGTACGCTAGTCGATTACCGTTACACCCGTAAATTCCGCGCTGAGCGTGGTAAAAACGGTGCAGGTGCTAACTGTACCGGACGTGGTGGTGAAGATGTGGTTTTAAAAGTACCTGTGGGTACAACAATTGTTGATACAGATTCAGGCGATATTATTGGCGACTTGGTTGAAGATGGCCAAAGAATTCTGGTTGCAGGTGGTGGTGAAGGTGGTTTGGGGAATACCCACTTTAAATCATCAACCAACCGTGCTCCACGTAAATGCACGACTGGTATAAAAGGTGAGTTTCGTGAAATTCGTCTTGAATTGAAAGTATTGGCAGATGTTGGCTTATTAGGTATGCCAAATGCGGGTAAATCTACTTTCATTCGTGCTGTAAGTGCTGCAAAACCAAAAGTGGCAGATTATCCATTTACGACCATGGTTCCAAACTTAGGCGTAGTAGATGCTGACCGTCATCGTTCATTTGTAATGGCCGATATTCCAGGACTTATTGAAGGTGCGGCAGAAGGTGCTGGTTTAGGAATTCGTTTCCTTAAACATTTGGCACGTACTCGTATTCTTTTACACATCATTGATGTACAACCAATTGATGGTTCAGATCCTGCGCATAATGCAAAAGCAATTATGAACGAGTTGGCTAAGTTCTCACCTACTTTGGCGAAACTACCAGTCGTTTTAGTGCTAAATAAACTGGATCAGATCGCTGAAGAAAGCCGTGAAGAGTGGTGTCAGCACATTCTAGATGAATTAGAGTGGACTGGACCTGTATTTAAGACCTCTGGCTTATTAAGCGAAGGTACAAAAGAAGTTGTGTATTACTTGATGGATCAGATTGAACAACAACGTGAACGCGAAGTTGAAGATCCAGAGTACGCAGCAGAAGTAAGAGCTTTCCGTGAACAATTAGAAATTGAAACACGTGAACAAACCATTGCGGCAAAAGAAGCATACCGTGCTATGCGTCGAGCACAACGTCTCGAAAGCATGATGGACGATGATGATGATTTTGACGATGATGAAGACGACAATGATGTAGAAAGCATCTACGTTCGTGACTAAAAAACCGAGGAAAACATGATAGAAGTGGTCGATGGGCAACGTAAGCTCAGTGAGTGTAAACGAATCGTTGTTAAAATCGGATCATCTTTACTCACAGCAAATGGGCAAGGTCTAGATCTGGACGCTATTTCGCATTGGGCGAAACAGATTGCAGATTTACACAATGCCGGACATGAAATTATTTTAGTGTCTTCAGGAGCTGTAGCAGAAGGTATGGTTCGTATGAAGCTTGCGAGTCGACCCACCGATCTACCCAGTCTACAAGCCTGTGCTGCGATTGGGCAGATGGGTTTAATTCATACTTGGTCTAGCGTACTTGAAAATCATAGTATCCGAACAGCTCAAGTGCTATTAACACATGATGATTTGGCAGATCGCCGTCGTTATTTGAATTCATGTGATGCATTGCAGAACTTGATTGACTGGCGTGTTATTCCGGTGATCAATGAAAACGATACAGTCTCTACTGATGAAATTCGTTTTGGTGATAACGACACTTTAGCGGCTATGGTTGCGGGTCAAGTACATGCGGATTTACTGATCATTTTAACAGATCAGCAAGGCATGTTTGACTCAGACCCACGCCATAACCCAGACGCAAAGCTGTTATCAACTGTGCGTGCCATGGATGATGTTTTATTTGAAATGGCTGGCGGTGGTGGTGTACTTGGTCGCGGTGGCATGGTTACTAAAGTTCGTGCTGCACGTTTAGCTGCCAAGTCAGGTTGTCCAACACTGATTGCTAGTGGTGAAAGTGACAATGTATTGTCACGAGTAATGGCTGGTGAAATGCTGGGTACATTATTTACGACTGATAAAGACCGTATGACAGCGCATCAGCAGTGGCTTGCTGCACATTTACAAACAGCAGGTCGTTTGGTGATTGATGATGGTGCAGTTGAAGCGATTAAATTGAAACATCGCAGTTTATTGCCTGTTGGTGTAAAAACTGTTGAAGGGCATTTTGATCGTGGTGATGTGGTTGAATGTGTTGATAAGCAGGGCAAACGTATTGCAGTTGGACGAGTAAACTTTAGCTCTCGTTCTGCTGAAATTATTAAAGGCTTAGCCTCAGATAAAGTTTACCAAGTGCTTGGTGAAGCTCGTTCGCTTGAAATGATTCATCGCGATCATATGGCAATTTATTAAGTTGTATCCAAATAAAAAAGCTCGCTTTATGCGAGCTTTTTTTCTGGCGTTAAACGAGGGAGAACACGGTCTTCGCCCACCATATAGGGGTGTGTAGCAAGACTAAGCATATCTAGGTCTTCTGAACTATTCCCATAAGCATAAATCTGGTGATAGTGCTGTAGAGAATATTGCTGATGTATTCTTAACTTCTTTTGTTCACTACTACAATCAGGTGTGGAATAGTAACCCGTCATGATGCCATTTTTAATTTGAGTTTCAGTACAAATTAAGTCGATCCCGAGTAACTTGCAAAGCGGAGCAAGATAGATATCGATTGAAGCAGACACTAATACTACGTGATCTCCACGTAACTGATGTTGCTGTAACTGCGCGAACATTTCAGGCGAAAGGGTCGAAACCAACTCTTGTGCGTATTCTTCACCTAATCTTTGCAATTCAATTGCAGGCGTATGACTGAACATACTGCGAAAAAGCTTGGCACGCATAGCATGGGCTGGATAAAAGTTAAGATAATAGGCTTGTATCCATGGTAAAATTTTCAAGCCTTGCTTAACAATGTGGCGTTTAGATAACGCATAAAAGATGAACCCTGTAAAGCTATCTTTACTGCACAAGGTCCCGTCAAAATCGAACAGGGCGAGATTTCTTATAGTCTTATTCGTTTCGCTCGTTGCATACATGATTCATATCGTCCGTTTACGCGGGTTGCATACCAGTTAGTATTATAGTCACGACTTAATTTTGGCCCAGAAATCACCACTTGAGGCATCATTGCATAGATTGGTTCTTTGCCAGTTTTTGCTTTATAGAGTTTAGTCAGGGCAATATAGGTTTGTGTACTCTCAAACTTTTTCTCTTTTTCTAATTTCAGATCATCACGCAGTTGTCTTGGCGTAATTAAAACATTATTTGCAGTAAATACATTCATTAATTCTTTTTCTGACTGACTTTGAACTGCACGTGGATCACCGGATTTATCGTAAAGTAATAAATCACCATCTAAAGTAAGTTTAGCTTCAGTAAGATCATCCAACATACTTTGAAAAGCAGCATTACGGCTAGAATACATGCCAGAGTTATAATCGGCAAAACGATAAATGGCTTTATCGTAATTTGCTGGATAGACCATCAAGCGATGAATACCATAATATAGACCACCATATTGGGTATAAAGATCATTTCTGAGGTCGGCAATATTCATACTAGTACGCTTATGTGCTTTGGCGTAATTAATATGAACTTGCATTGAACCCAAGGTCGTAATGGGGTTCATTTTTTCGCCAATATCTTGTCCAACGAGTTTAGCTGCACCAGTTAAAGCACTGACATGATAATGTTGAGTCATAAAATCAAAAATCTGACGATAAAGTAAATCGAGATCTTTCTCGGTTTTGACTTTACCCATCTGAGTCATATAGTTGTTGTCAGGAGAAGGCTGTGTTCTTAATACTTCTTCGAAATAACCCGCAACAGTTCCACCAATTTTCTGGCCAAGTTTATCTTCAAACTTTTCATTTAAACGGGTACTGACTTCTTCAACTGCTTTTTTACCGAGACCAGGGACTACAGGATTAGCAACAAAGTTGGACTCCTGGTCAACAATAGCGACAACACTACAGACATTCTGCTTCGTTTTAGGAATTTTTAAGTCCTGCATAATATCGTTAATATCTTTTGCCCATGACTCACGATCATGCACACGTGATGGAATTAACTTTTTAATGTGTTGGCTGTCTAAATCAGGCTCATCATTTTTTGACCACCAAGCTTTATCTCCACAAGCGGCTAAACTCATGCATACGGCAACCATACCGAATGATTTTAATAAAAAACGGGAAGACAACGGTTTGTTCATAGCGAGGAGAGCACCTGCATAAAAAGATGAGCTGATGAAGCGGATGAAGTATACTATGTTGATCATGAATTGTATGAATATATATGTATATTGGTCCCTATCAACTGTCAAATAATTTAATCGTTGCTCCAATGGCGGGTGTAACCGACCGTCCGTTTAGAACACTATGCAAGTATTTTGGTGCGGGTCATGCGGTCAGTGAAATGATGACTGCTGACAAGACCTTACGGATGACTAAAAAAAGTCTTTATCGTGCGAATTTTGATGGGGAACTAGCTCCAATTTCTGCACAAATTGCTGGTTCTGATCCGGAGCAATTAGCTGAAGCTGCCCGTTATCAAGTCGCAAATGGGGCACAAATTGTTGATATCAATATGGGATGTCCTGCAAAAAAAGTATGTAATAAATTAGCAGGTTCAGCGTTATTACAAGATGAAGACTTGGTTGCCCGAATATTAGATGCAGTTGTGGCAGCAGTTGATGTGCCGGTAACTTTAAAAACCCGTTTAGGTTTTTTAAACGGTCAAGAAAATATTTTACGTGTGGCTAAACGTGCTGAGGAAGCGGGGATCGCTGCGTTAGCTTTGCATGGCCGTACACGTGAAGATATGTATTTAAATACAGCGCGTTATGAATTGATTAAGAATGTTAAAGAACTAATTAATATTCCCGTGATTGCCAATGGGGACATCGATAGCCCTGAAAAAGCAAAATATGTGCTCGACTATACAGGCGCCGATGCAATTATGATTGGTCGAGCTGCACAAGGCAGACCATGGATTTTTCGTGAGATTGCTCATTATTTAAAAACAGGTGAGCATTTGGCTGCTCCAAATATTGAAGAAGTCAAAGAGGTACTTTTAGGGCATTTGTCTGAGTTGTACCAGTTTTATGGAGAATACTCTGGTTGTCGTATTGCCCGTAAGCATATTGCTTGGTACACCAAAGGGCTGCGTTCAAGTAACGAGTTCCGCCAAAATATGTATAAAGTGGAAACGACTGCTGAACAAGCATTGGTGGTTGAAGCTTACTTTAATCAGTTGCTTGCTGAAGGTAATTTGATGAGTGATGTTCAGGTTGAACAAGTTAATTTATTAGATACCCATTAAAAGAAGGCAACCAGTACTTTAACTGGTTGCTCAGAACTTTTATCTATTCATTATCTAGCATTTCAACAACCAGTTGATTGACAAGATCAGATGCGCCTAATTCGCGTATTTGAGCAACATTACTTCCTGCCCAAAAAGCGCCAAAACCATAATCATGATATTTACTTGCAAGCGCATTTAACTGTTTCGCTAAATCGTAAGTATAAGGATATTCTGGTTGTACCGGACGATTAGGGGAGTCGATTTGCGTATGCCAATGGTTGAGTAAACCGCGAGCAGGGCGACCAGAAAGGCTCGCACTGATTTGTGTTACAGGTTCACTAAAAAGTGCTTTGCGATATTCAGCAGAAGCATTAGACGTTTGGCATTGAACAAATGCTGTTCCTAGCTGTACTGCGGTTGCCCCTAAACTCAACATATGTTTGGCTTGTAAGCCAGTCATGATGCCACCCGCAGCCACAACCGGAAGGGTACAATGCTTCACAATAAGTTGAACCAAATCGGTAGTTTTAATGGCACCATCAAAAGTTTGGTTGAAAATACCTCGATGCCCACCTGCTTCAATACCTTGAGCAATAATAATATCAATACCTGCGGCTTCAATAGCTTGAGCTTCAATAAGGTTTGTGGCTGAAACCATGGTCAAAATACCAGCTTCTTTTAAGGCCTGAATTTGATGCGGATGGGGAATGCCAAAATGGAAACTCACCGCCTGAGGCTTGGTTTCTAAAACAACATTTAGAAAGTCATCATTATCTAGAAAGCTTGGATAGATACAGTGTAATTCTTGGGGTGGTTGAGCACCGAATTTTGCGAAATAAGGTCGTAAATAATCAATCCATTGTTTTGCTTTTTCTATATCAAGTTTTGAAGATTGATGACAGAAAAAATTAACCTGAAATGAGTTTTCTGTGAGTGCTTGGGTTTTTAAAATTTGTTCACGTGCACTTTGTGCAGTATTTGCTCCTAAACCCAATGACCCTAGAGCCCCTTGATTTGAAACCTCGGCAGCCAGTTCAGGAGTAGATACACCTGCCATTGGAGCCAGAAAAATTGGATGCTTAATTGCAAGCTGTTGTAATAGGCTCATTTTTCTCACCTCATTTCTTTCTTCTCACCATAACGTGAAAATAGAACCAAGAGCAAATAATATTGGCTATTTAATTTTTAAATATTCAAGTACTTCAGTTTGCCAGAACCCTATTTTTATAATGGGGTCACATTAAACAAGGAACCAATCCAGCTTGAAAAAGCCATTGCTAAAATTCCCCATAGCGTAATACGTAAACTACCTTTAATTTTAGAGGTACCTGCAAAGTAACTCGCAAGAGCACCTAAAATTGCCAATGCTGCAATACCAGTAATAAGTACACTTGGCATAATGAGGTGTTCGGGGCTTAATAAGATTGCAAGCATGGGGAAGAATGCCCCGAAAGAAAATGAAGCTGCCGAAGAAAGCGCCGCTTGAATTGGATTTGCCGCCGTATTTTCATGAATACCGATTTCGTCTCTAGCATGGGCACCCAAAGCATCATGAGTAGTAAGTTGAATAGCCACTTCCTTTGCCAGTTCTTTTGATAGACCTCTAGAAATATAAATATGAGTTAATTCATCTAATTCTTTTTGAGGGTATTTTTTTAGCTCTTTTGCTTCAATGGCTAGGTCCGATTTCTCAATGTCTTCTTGAGATTTAACCGAAATATATTCTCCGGCAGCCATTGAAGTTGCACCTGAAATAAGTCCGGCAATACATGTAATTAATAGAGTATGAGAACTCGCACCACTTGCTGCCATGCCCATAATTAAGCTCGTGACCGAAATAATTCCATCATTCGCCCCTAATACTGAAGCTCTGAGCCAACCTGAACGGTGAATCGCATGATGCTCTGTATGATGTGGAAAAGCCATGTGTTTTTCCTTATAAATGTTTTATAAATGCTATGAAATTTTACAATTTATTGATCAAAAAATATGTCATTATTATAGGGAATTTAAGGATAAGACAGAATAGATCAATAATAAAAACGGAGATTAAATTATTCATTTTAAAACATCCTTAACCTAACTTAACGATGTAACTTATTATTTTTAATTATGATATTGATTGATCATTTCAACGGCTTACTCCTCCTTAATAAGTCTAATTTACTGTAGAGGTGAAAATGAAAAATAGCAAAACAATAAACTCTATAACACATTCAATATTACTTATGGGAGCAGTGATCTCTTCTTTAGCAGTAGTAAGTATGAGTTCGGTTTATGCACAAGACCAAGTAAATTCTGAGTATAAACCGGGCAATCTCATTTATGATAAGTGGGACAGATTTTATAAAATCGAACAGTCTCAGCCACAAGAAGCGGAAAAGATATTGGTTGAGCTAAGTAAATTGACACCTACAGATATTAAAGTCTGGAAAAGTCTTACCTATTTACAGATTCGGCTTGAAAAAAGAGATGAAGCTTTACAAAGCTTAAGACAAGCAAGAAATTTGGCTCCTCAAGATGACACTTTAAAATTACAAGAAGCTTATTTGCTGAATCAACAAAAAAGAAATCCAGAAGCATTGGTTTTATTTAAAGAATTAACGTCATCTTCAGACCCTGAAATTGCTGGTAAAGCAACTCAAGCAGTCAAAAATTTAAGTGGTGGCGAGATTAAACCCTATTTTGGTGATATTTATTTTGCACCGTCTTATGAATCGCGTTATGACGACGTTATTTTTCCTTTAAAAGTTCGGTACGGTAAAAACATCGACAATGGACGTGCTCAAGTCTATGGCTTTCTTAATTTAAACCGTGACACCAAATCTCAAGGTGGTGTACGACCTGAAATTATTGATGAAAATGCAGTGACTTTAGGGGTGGGTGCAAACTATCAACCGTGGACTTCAATTCCTGTTCGTGCTTATGTCGAGGTAGGTGGAAGTTATGACTTGATTGATAGAAATAGAAAGAAATTTCGTGAAAGTGTTGTGGGCGGTGTAGCGGGGTATCAAGAATGGTATTCGCAATCAAGTTGTAATACATTTTGTTTAGATAATTACTTTACTGATTTATATGGTAATGTCGCGACGTATTCGAGAGAAGACTATAACGTTATTGGGGATTTACGCTTACGTACAGGTTTAAACCTATATAAAGGTGAAAGTGGAATTGTGCAAGCTTATGTAAAATTACATGGCTTAGCAGATAGTAAAAATGAATATTACAATAATTTATTTGAATATGGCCCGGGCATTTCATGGCAACCTTTTAATTACCAACCTATAAAACTACGTGTTGAACGTTTATATGGTGATTATTTTAAAGATGTGCCTGTTAATACAAAAGATCATTACAACAATACCCGTGTAGAACTTGTTTTTTATAAGGATTTCTAATAATGAAAAAAATTTTTATTTCGATAGTATTTGGTACTCGTCCAGAGCTCATAAAATTGGCTCCGGTAATTTTATTAGCAAAACAAGATTCACGATTTCAGGTTGAAGTTATTTTTACGGGTCAACATGATGAGTTAGTAAGAGATGCTATTGATTTCTTTGGAGTTGAAATTGATCATCGCCTTAAAATTATGAATGCTGGACAAAGCCTCAATCAATTATTAATCCATGGCTTAACACAACTTGAAAAAGTCTATACAGATGGTCAAAAAAGAGATGCTGTAGTCATCCAAGGCGATACTACAACTGTCTTGGCTGCGGGTTTAGTCGCATTTTCAATGAGAATTCCTGTTGCGCATGTCGAAGCTGGTTTACGTTCTTACGATTTGGATCATCCATTTCCTGAAGAAGGCAACCGCCAGTTAGTTTCACGTATTACGAAATGGCATTTTGCCCCTACAGAACAGTCAAAGCGTAACTTGTTAAATGAGCAAATCCAGCCGTCATTGATTACTGTGACAGGTAATACTGTTGTAGATGCGGTGTATTTAGGACGAAAATTGATTGCTGAAAATTCTGGTTTGAAAAACCAGCTTGAGCCTTATGGTATTCAATTAAAACAAAACGATAAAGTTGTGCTCATTACAGCTCATCGCCGTGAAAACTTTGGTAGTGGTATTCAAAATATATGTAATGCGGTTGAGCATCTAGCTAATCAGCATCCTGACTTACATTTTATCTGGCCTGTTCACTTAAACCCCGCGGTTCATGATGTAGTACATGACAAGTTTAAAAATCATGCTCAAATTCATTTAGTGAAACCACTCGATTATCCAAGTTTATTGGCCGTGATCGATCGCTCTACATTTATTTTAACGGACTCAGGTGGTCTACAAGAAGAGAGCCCGTCGTTCAATAAGCCAGTATTAATTTTACGAGATACCACTGAACGACCAGAAGTGGTAGAGGTTGGAGCGGGAGTACTGGTGGGAACAAATCAACAAAGAATTATTGAAGAAGCTGAAAAACTTTTAACGGATTCACAGCATTATCAAAAAATGGCACATGTTGAAAATCCGTTTGGTGATGGGCATGCTGCTCAGCGTATATTGGATGAAATTGCTAAAACCTATGAATAAGAATAACTTATTTTAAAGCTTGTGGTTCGCTTATGGTGGTAGGAATGCCGCCATAAGTTAAACGGTACCATAAGCCGACTACGTAAACTGACCAGCGGCCCATATAGTGGGGACCATCAAAAATATAAATTGTTTTTCCTTCATAAGCTTTAATTTGAGAAATAATCTCCCAAGGGTATGCTGACCGGAATTGGCCATTTTTTTTGGTACGAAATGCTTCTAAAACAATGACGGTTTTATCTTTTCCAATGGTATGCTCGAGTTGATCTAAAATATGTCTGGCTTGTTGAGGGGTTCTGACTCCAACACCTACACCATCTTGGAAAAAGACGCCAGCTTGTTCTGGTAACCAGCTTTTCACCCATAAATCGTAATTTTCAGGTTCACGTTCGCCACTATAAACACTCACCCAAACAGGTGAGGGTAGTTTTTCTAAAACTTGTCCTAATGTACTTACTCTTAACCAAGTCGGGTCTGCTTCTACTGGAAAATAATATCCTTTTAATGGGGCATCTTTTTGTTCTTTAATAATTTGAGCAGATTTTTCTCCTAAAGCAACAACGTTTGCACGTGCTTCATGTTCATTATATTCACCCGCTAAACCCAATATGAGATTTTTAGCCCATGGTTGTTGTTTAATTTTCTGGATATCAATGGCTTTTTCCCACTGGGGAAGATCAGAGTTTTTCCACCAAGATTTAGATTCAACAACTGACCATTGGGGCACAAAAGTATTTACCCCTAAATAATGCCAGTTTCCTTTAGGTGGCGTAGTTGCATTATCTGGCTGCCAAAAAATGCCTTCAATAATTGGGGGCTGTCCGTGATCTTTGAACAACCCCGCATATGCCACTACACTGCATATGATTAAAATACTAAAAGCAGTTATTTTAATTGTTATTTGTTTTTTCATTATTTCGTCGTAACCAATACCACAAGAATATCACTATTATCATAATTGCAGAGATAATCACAACCAATATAAAGAACGATGATTGCTGAACTAGTGGTGCTTTTTGATTTCCGACAATGAGTTTTTGAAGAACATAAATATTTCCATTTTTTGAAACTAACATTTTGGTTACGTTATTTGGAATTTTATGTTGTATTTTCCCCCATAAATGCATGAAGGTTAGAGCGCCATTCTCTGAGTCTGTAATTACATCAAAACTGTTATTGTTATAACTCACAATAAAACCATCTGCTGCGGCAGGGGCATAAATCATGTTTTGATGCATTAAAACTTGTTGCTGGTAAATTTCCTTGTTTATTCTCACATTAATCGCTTCTGGCGAGCTTGGAGAAAAACGTACCAGATTAAGTGGCATTGGGGCATCTGTAAGCAACATATTTTTAGCGACTTGCCCTAGAATAATTGCAATATTTAATGCTCCTGATTGATCATCAATTGCAATGGTTGGTTTCGTTGCTAAAGTCATTGAAAGGGCCGCAACGCCATTTTTGAGTTTATGGGGAAGGTTTACGGTTGACTTCGCGGTATCAACCCAAAGTGATCCATGAGCATTTGGCAAACATTGAGAGTTTGCAATAACTGAGTTTTCAAGCTTTAAGCTAAAGTTGGTTGTATTTGAAATTGCTTTTGCAAAAATATTGAATTGGCGATTGACGGGGTCAGAAGCAAGATCCGCCGTTTTCATACTGCCTGCAAGACCACCATCGATCCATGCGGTAATGCTAGAACCTTGTAATAAACCACTTTGAATACGAAGTGCGATTTGCCCTTGTAGAATATCGGTAGGCTGCCATACTGAGGGAAAATCAAGAAATAAGTTCTTTTCAGCATGATTAAGCCTAAAGTCATCAATACCTAAATCTGCAAGTGTATTAATCTTTTTAAATTGAGCCCATGCTGGTGCTGAAATTGTGGTTGGGAAAGAGGCACTTCCTGTATCAAGCTGTTGAACATAAGCTGGGTTAATCAATCCATTGATAGCGGCAGTAAGCTCTTGCGGCGTATGGTAGGTAATCGATAAGGTCGGTACGCCATCTGCTGGTTTTGCAATTTGAACTAATGCACCACCTTTAAGAGGAGTCGCAGAATGGATCACTTCAATAATAAAGTTTGTTTCAGGGTTTAGGTTTGTTTGGCCTGAGTCGACCCATTCAATTGGTGTGACTGAACGCCAAGAGCTTGCCAGACGCGCAAGCATGGATGCTTCAGCAATTTCTTTACGGTCATATTTTAAAATTCCAACAAAAGGCGTAGGTCGTCTCGCCTGTGGATTAAACAAAGCATCGGGTAGATCTTTTAAACGGTATATATTTCGAACAGGCGTAAAGTCGATTTGAGAATTACTCAAATAAGTTAAATGATCAATGTCTTCGGTACAGAATGTTTCTTTTGTCTGGTTTAGAGTGGTCGGTTTTGCATATTGTTGAATAATAAAATCTAAACGATGAAACCCACTTGGGCTGGCAGGAATATTAAATTTAAATTGGCCATCACCATTAAGGGTGGTGTTATAAATGAGCTTATCATCATATTTTACAAGGAGCGTTGTGTCATTTTCAGTTGAATAGTGACTCGAAAACTGAATATTTTGCCATTCCGCACCTTTTCCAACATAGAAAAAATGAGGCTCGACCGTATATTTCGTTGAGGTACTAATATCGTCAAGTTCCCACGTATATGCATGAGTAGACATGGCAAATAAAAGACCTGTGCTGGCAAGGAGCACTTGAGCGGTTTGGTAAAGATCAAAAGTCTTTTTCATTTATTTTTTCTCCTTGCTACGTTCCGTTTTGTACCATTGAAGGGAGTTGCCCTGTATTTTATTTTTAAGCATGTCAAATGCGGCTTTAAAAACAATAAATAAGAAAATTTGTGAATAACTTACGTAAGATAAGACAGAATAAAAATACAGTTCTGGTTTAACTTTTTCTAAAGAAAGCGTAAACCACATTTGTGCTACATACAGGCAAAATGAGAGGCCCCATAGAAGTGTAAAAGGACCGGGAACTGAAATACCTGCAATGCCAAGTAAGCCCAGTGTTAAGGTAATATGACTCCACAGCAAAGCTGGTACGAAAAGGATATAGCACATAATGTTATTTAGAATTTCAATTCCGATCGGGAATGGGGTTCTAAGTGCGACTGGTAAATATTTACGGGTTACGTAAAAATTACCTTGTGTCCAACGTGAGCGCTGTTTAATAAATACACTTAATGAAGGCGGATCTTGCTGCCAGCCAATAGCATAAGGAACCCATTTAATTCTTTTTTGACCGATGAAAATTCGGAAACTCATTTCTGTATCATCAACCAACGATTTTTCATCAAAACCGCCCAATGTCTCTAAAGCATCTCGCCAAATGACATAGTTAGTACCCATTAAGGTTGATAGTTCAAAACGTTGCCAGCGTCCACCTTGGAAAATCCATTGGAAAAAGATGAACTCAATAGCAATGAAGCGGGTCAAAATACTGTCTCGCCAGTTACGGGTTCTGACCTTACCATTTACAGCGACTAACTTTTTATCTGCCAGTAAGGTTTGCGCGAGTAATCGAACACAATCAGGTTCAGGCGTACTATCGGCATCATAAACAACAATGAGCTCACCTTTGGCATGGGGAAGGCCATTATTGAGTGTTCTCGATTTTCCTTTGCCTCCCATGCCTTTGGGTACGTTGACAATTTTTATGCATGGATAAATTTTTGCGAGACTTTCAGCAATTTCAAGAGTGTTATCTTTTGAACCATCATTTATGAGCAACACTTCATAAGACTCAGCTGGATAGTCCTGCTGAGCAATGGCATGCAAAGTATCCTCAATCACCACACCTTCGTTATAGGCAGGTATTAAAACGCTTAAGATCGGCCATTTCTCTGGAATGGGTAGGTTTTGTAGTTCTTTTTCCGCTGTTTTTGAATATTTCCATGCCTGATAGCTTAGCCATGCCCAAAATGCCTGTGGAATCCAGATTCCTAAAAAACCAAATAAAAATAGAATATCAATTGGAGCCATTTTTACGAACCCTCCGAATAATAGAGGAGATGAGCAGTAACAATAAAATCGCTCCAACCACCAAGGAGATCCACGAAATATAGCTACCAAATGTACCGAGAAGATCCGGATAGGTACTTCTTAAAATAAGATCAAGTGGGACAACAACTGTGCTTAAGGCAATAAAAATATAGCCTATAAAACTCGTATTCACATGTTCAGGTGTACTTACATAATTAATTTTATTAAATTTCCAGGAAATACCGAGTTGCGGATAGCGAATATTGGACACAGGTAAGTCGGCAGGTGGATTAATGATAATTTCATAACCTGAAACATGACCGTTAAAATCCTTAGCAGAATAAAATAAATGTTGGCCGTGTTTGATTTCTCTAGAAGGTAAGGGAAGTGTTGAGGGGTCTAACTGAACAATATAAGTGCCCGCTGGTTGGGAAATTAAATTTTCATCCCAACCTGTACTTACAAAAGCAGCCATTGGACGTAAACCAAGAGCGGTTGAAAACGTAGCCTTTGCCGCGAGATATTGAGGTTGTTCAGATTTGAACTGGACTATGGGAATAGCCCCCTGACTTACCGCTTCTTTTAATAAGAAGTAATGAGGGAAACCAAATATTTCGTCGGGCAATATAATGCCCGGTTTAACTCCTTGATGAACAAATTTCTGGAAACTTTCGGAGTTAAGCTGATCAATAGTAAAAACAGGCCACCATGTGTCTTGGTAAGGAAAAAACATGGAAAGATCATTAGAACTTTGTACTTCTTTTTTTGTTTGTTCCGCTTTAATTTCGCAATGATAATATTGCCGATAAAATTGCTGCAAAGTAGCGTCTGGATATTGGCTAGACGCAATAACAATTCCACAAATATTAAGAAGATTAGACATTAGCCGATCTCCTCAGGTGGAATAGGAATAATTTTATAGTCCACCTCAAGACGCAATGTCGTAATTTCTTTTAATTTTTTAATAAAATCAGGTTCTTCTTCGCTTTTTTCCTGACGAATCATAATACTGTATATATTTTCGAGATCATCGTCTGCGAACTGGAAAACAATTTCGTTGGGCTGATGTTGGCTCAAAATTTTAATCATTTCATTTTGAGTTGTTTTCCATACATCATCGCCGAGCATTTCTTTAATGAGACTACGATTCAGTATCCGAATTTCGAACACTTCGTAATCTTGTACATTGTGATGATCAAGTAATTTGAAAAAGCTATGTTGAAAGTAATTTAAAGCACTAATGGGGAAAATATCACGGCGATAATTTCGGTCGTAGCTTTGAATATCACGGTATTTTTGGACATTAATTTCAATATTGTGCCGTACAGCGCTTAAAAAGAGCGGAATAAGAGGAATGATGAAAAGTAAAAGTAGCTGACGTTCAACATGGGTTTGTGCGGCCAAGTCGAGTAAAAAGTATACGGCTACTCCAATAAAAGCAAGCAACCCTACAATTAAAGACACACCAACTTCCAAAAAAGCACCAGAAATTAAAAGAAGAAGAATAAAAATCCAGCTTCCTCTAAAACTCACAGGTAACCACTCGTATGCAATCATCCCGATAAATAGATGAGCTGCGATAATCCATAAGACGAGTGTTCTACCGGGATTTTTTTGTTGCATGCGCGCTATGCTGCCTTTTTGTAATGTTAATTTTTTTATACTTTTATAAAGAACGGTGATGCTTTGCGAAGTTGTTGTTGTTTCTGTCCTTTTTAGGTATCTATTATATTTATTTTTAGATTAAAGCGGCTTTATAGTCAAACATTGTTATTACTTTTTAATCAAAAATAAACAGATAAGACGCAACTCTTATCTAAATACGCTTGAATGTTTCAATGGCTTTTAGTCGAGTTTCTTTAAGATCTACAATAGGTTCCGGATAATTTAACTGAGTATTGGCCGTTTTTGAGTAGGGTTCATGAATATCTTTATTATTTAGATGAGCTAATTCTTTAACCCAAGTGCGAATGTAGTCACCATTCGGGTCAAATTTTTTTGATTGGGCAATCGGATTAAAAATTCGGAAATAAGGAACGGAGTCTGTGCCAGTTGATGCACACCATTGCCAACCGCCATTATTCGCAGCCAAGTCTCCATCGATTAAATGTTGCATAAACCATTGTTCACCAATACGCCAATCAATCAGTAAGTTTTTACATAAGAACATTGCTGTAATCATTCTTACACGGTTATGCATCCAACCTGTTTGTAAAAGTTGACGCATTCCGGCATCAATAATAGGAATACCCGTTTGGCCAGTTTGCCATGCAGCTAAGTGCTCTGGGTGATGATTCCATTTAATTTTTTGAGTATCTTTTTTAAAGGGAAGGTGTTTAGACACATGAGGAAAATCAAATAAAATATGCTGATAGAACTCTCGCCAAAGAAGTTCATCTAACCAGACTTGTTGACCTTCATTAACCAAATGAAAGGCGCCATGTTGTTCACGAAAGAGGGCTTGTAAGCACTGTCGAATAGATAAAACACCAATGTTTAAATAAGGCGAAAGCTTACTTGTGCCAGATACATGTGGAAAATCGCGTTCGACATTGTAGTTCGATACTGCATCTTCAATAAATTGGTCTAGTTGTTCTAAAGCATATTGCTCGCCAACCGGCCATAAATCTTGCTGCTCTGTTGTAACAGATGAGCAAAATAGCTTTTCAATTTCTGCTAAGTCTGCATTTTTTGCGTCTAAAAAATCAGATGAGATTTCATTTTGCTTGTGCGGCAGAGGATAGCATTGCGGTAAACCACTGGTATCTAGTTTTGAATAACAGACTTTTTTGAATGCACTAAAAACTTGATAGGGTTGCTCTGACTGATTGCGGATCGAGCGTAAAGGAAAAATGGTGCGGTCATGAAATAAAAAGAGTTCTTTACTGTTTTTGTTTAAATAGTCTTGTACAGCTTTATCTCTTTTTAATTCATTTACTCCCATTTCAATATTGGTATAAACATTTTCAATATTATATTTTCTGCTGAAATCAGAAATAGCTTTGGCAATATCTTTCCAATAGGGAATCACTTGAACAACAAGCGGGATATGGAGTGCTGCTAATTCCTCTTGAAGTTTTTTGAGTTGGCGTAAATAAAAATTAATTTTTATTGGAGCATCATCGTGCTTTTTCCATTGTTCTGGCGATAAAACCACTAATCCAATAGAAGGACCTTGCTGGCAGGCATGCCATAAAGCTGCATGATCACGTACTCTCAAATCTTGGCGAAACCAGATGAGCTGATAAGCATTTGACATGCACTGTCCTAAAGTAAATTAACCCACTGAATATTATCTAAAATAAAGGCATAAAAAAAGCAAAGCCGAAGCTTTGCTCTTTATCATCTTGTTAAAGATGAATTAGTGGTGGTGACCACCAGCGCCGTGTACGTGACCGTGATCAAGCTCTTCAGCAGATGCTTCACGGATTTCTACGATTTCAACTTCAAAAGTTAAATCTTGACCAGCAAGTGGGAAGTTAGCATCAACAACAACGTTGTCGCCTTCAACCGCTTTAACTGTAACGATTTGAACGCCGTCATCAGTTTGAGCTTGGAATTGCATACCAGGTTGAATGTTATCAACACCTTGGAACATTTGAGCTGGAACTTCTTGTACTAGGTCTGGGTTGTATTCGCCATAACCTTCAGCCGCTGGTACGTTAACAGTGAATTTATCACCAACAGTTTTACCAGTTAATGCATTTTCTAAACCAGGAATGATATTGCCTGCACCGTGCAAATAGGCAAGTGGTTCACCTTGAGATTGATCAAGTGTTTCACCCTCAGCGTTTGTTAATTTATAGTGGAATGAAACCACGTGGTTATTTGCAATTGCAGTCATGTTTTTGATCCATTCAATCAATTAAAGCGTACATCATAAAGTGAAAAATAAATTTTGTAGACTACAAAATCTCAATCTTTAACACTTTTTCTAATGCGTTTTTATGTAAATAGGGATGAACTTAAAAAATTCAACTCAATACAGCTTAATTTTTGGACGTACACGTCTTGTAAGTAAATCTTTCACTGTGAGTAGTCCAGCTTGAGTGTATCCGTGAATTGTTGCTTGATGTAAACGGTATAAAGATACATACATGGTTTTAGCAATATATCCTTGTACGCTTACATCACCCAGCAATTCTCCAACGGCTTTATTACGACTTAAAGACACGAGTGAGCCTTTGTCGTTAAAAGTAAACATCGGCTGTGGTCTATCATTTAAACGAGCAGCCATAGCCTCAACTAAAAAGCTTGCTTGCTGACTGGCAACCTGAGCACGTGGCCCAAGTGGAGGGTTTCTTGCATCTAGTTGGCAATGCGCACAATCACCAAATGCAAATACATTAGGATCAGAATAGGTCTGTAAAGTGGCATAAACCATTAAACGATTAATACTGTCACGTTTAAAATCGGTGAAACTTTCAAGAACTTTTGGCGCTTTTACCCCAGCTGCCCATACCGTAATATCACTTTTGAGCTGATTGCCGTTACTGAAATAGATACAGTGCTGATCAATTTTTTCAACACGGTGTTTAGTTAAAATTTCAACGCCCATTTTTTTGAGTTGCCCAGCACTGTGTTCAGCAGTTTTTTCGCTAAGTGCTGGCAAAATACGCTCAGATGCTTCAATGAGTGTGATTTTGACTTGATCCGGATGGATCTTTTTTAAACCATAGCGATAGAAGTTTTTAGTGGTTTCAATGAGTTCGGCAGCAAGTTCGACTCCAGTTGCACCTGCACCAACAATTCCGATATTTAAAGTACGTTGATTTGGTTGATTCTGCGCCTCAATGTATAAATGCAAAAGATCTTGCTGAAATACGTCAGCTTGTTTTCGGCTATCGAGGAAATGACAGTTTTCACGAACCCCTTGTGTATTAAAGTCATTTGACACAGAACCAAGCGCTAAAATAAGTGTGTCATAACTGAGTTGTTGAACATGATTATTTTGTTCTTTAGACACTTGAGGGGGAATTAAATCAATTATTTTTTGATCTTTATTTACTGCAACGAGTGTCCCTAGTACAAACTCGTAATGATGTTTTTCTGCATGAGCAAAATAATTGGTTTGTTCTTCGTGAGGGTTTAAAGAACCTGCGGCAATTTCGTGGAGGAGGGGTTTCCAAATATGAGTCAAATTTTGGTCGACTAATGTAATTTTTGCTTTACCACTTTTCCCAAAAGTTTCACCGAGTTGTGTGGCTAGTTCTAAACCACCAGCGCCACCACCAACAATTACAATATGATGTAAATTTTGGGCCATTTTTATCACCTAATTATTTTTCTATAAAAAAAGATGGCTAAATTATGCCATCTTTTATTTATAAAATTTATTGTGCGTCTGTGCACAATTTGATGTTTTTAGTGCGAATCTAGCGGGTAGAGTTTCGCAGTACTATGATTATTTGATGAAAAAATAGAGAAAAGATTAGAGAACCACATCATCATTTTTTGGAAAAAATTAGCTTCTTCAATATGCACATCATTTTCAATTTGAAGGCTGCGAATGAGCTGGTTGTTTTGATAAATCGAAACAGTGGCCAAGTTCATCGCTTTCATTAAAGGCGCTGTTAACTTTTGCTCATTTAACGCGATATTTACACGTGTTTGAGTTGATTCAAGCGGCACAATAACTTTAGGTTGTTTATTACTATCAAGAACTTGAATACGCTGTGTAGCATAATCAAATGTATTTAAATCGATAGGTGTTGGCTCAGCATATAAAGACGTTGTGACGATTGTCGGTTGTTTGGTCTCGACCTTAAACATTTTTAAAGTTGATTTAATAACAGGTAATTCAGCAATAAGTTTTTGCTCAGGAATCACCACTTCATCACGTGTATATGCATACGCAAGATTCATTAACTTATCTGCAATTTCGGCACGTTTTACAGCACTTGTTGTACCTAAAACGATCACTAGCAAACGTCTTTGCGGTAAGTTTGGAGAAAATGAAGGGCGCGAAGCAGTTAAAGCCAAGTTATAACCCGCAGCTTTAGTGTAACCAGTTTTTAAGCCATCTACAGAAGGATCGTATTTCAAAGCAAAGTTGGTTGCATGGTGAAAACGTTGGTTGTAGCTAAAGCTTGGCATTTTCGAATAATGTAAATATTCTGGAGTTTGCTGAATGACAGCTTCACTTAATAAGCTTAAATCATGAGCTGTTGTGTAGTGATCCGGCATTGTAATTCCGGCAGGATTACTAAAATGTGTTTCCTTCATGCCTAAAGCTTGTGCTTCTTGGTTCATACGTTGTACGAAATGAGGCACATCACCAGAAATTTTTTCGGCTAAAGTGACTGCTGCATCATTTGCAGACATTACAATTAAACCTGCCAGTAACTGATCAACTGAAATTTGTTCACCAGCTTTAAGGTACATTTGTGATTCATCCCACTGCACTACGCTTACAACAGGGGTCGCAGTAATCACTTGATCTAGCTTTAATTTTCCAGCCTTAATCTCTTTTAATGCAATATAGGCCACCATCATTTTGGTTAAAGATGCCGGCGCACGTTGTGCATGACTATTATGCTCAGCAATGATTTGACCAGATTGAGTATCTACAATAGTCCATGCGGCGGCTTCAACACTTTCAGGTGCAATATTAAGAAGAGCAGCATTGGTAACAGTAGTACAGAAAATACTAAACAGCGTAAAAAGAGATAGGAAGAATTTCACTAGGTGACCTTGACGTTTACTGGCAAATACGGAACACAGATGCCCAGCATGCTATGCCTTTTTTTTGTAGAAGGCTAGTGTGAATTGTTGCCAAAAAATACATCTACGCAAGCGGATACAAAAAAGTGATAATCTAATGTGAAACCGTTCTTATTTTTAAATTGAAGAATTTATGTTGCATTATCAAATTGAGTTCGATGATTACAAACAGCACCTTGTTCACGTCACAGTTCGCTTTTTAGCGAATCCAAATCAGGAACTATGGTTACCAACGTGGATTCCTGGCAGCTATTTAATTCGTGAGTTTGCCAAGCACATCGAGGCAGTAAAAGCCTATGATGAAGCTGGACGTATGCTCAATATTAAAAAGACTGAAAAAAATCGCTGGCGTTTATTTAACACGGATCATGAGTTAATTACTGTCGAATACGATGTTTATGCATATGACTTGTCGGTACGCGGTGCTTATGTAGACCAAACACGTCTCTATATTAACCCTGCTTGTGTATGTTTAGGTTTAGAAGGCCAAGAACAGTCAGCTTGTGAATTAGAAATCTTTTTGCCTGATGAATTAAAACACTTCCAATTAGCAACTGGTTTAGCTTCAAAAAGCTTAGTCAAAGGACGTTTTACGTTAAAAGCCGATCATTATGATCAACTCATTGATAGTCCATTTGAACTGGCTGATCAAACACGTTTTAGCTTTGAAGCGCATGGAATTGCCCATGAATTTGCAATTTCGGGTACGCACTCGACCAACATTGATCGTTTAAAAGCAGACATTGAAAAAATTTGTGCAGCCGAAATTGAGATGTTTGGTTCAGCGCCATTTAAAAACTATACCTTTATGACGATGGCAACAGGAAGTAGTTATGGTGGGCTAGAGCATTGCAACAGCACGAGTCTGATTACACCACGTGATGATTTACCGAAATCGAATGAACCTACTGAACCTTCGAAAGACTATCAACGTTTCTTAGGATTATGTAGCCATGAATATTTTCATTCGTGGTTGGTGAAGTTTATCCGTCCGGAAAATTTTGCAAATTATAATTTGCATACAGAGGGTTACACCTCGCTACTTTGGATTTTTGAAGGTTTTACTTCATATTATGATGACTTGATTTTATTACGTAGCGGTGTGATCTCTCAAAAGTCTTATTTAGATTTATTGAAATCACAGATTGATCGTTATTTACAAAATCCGGGCCGTTTTGTTCAGACAGTCGCAGAGTCAAGTTTTGATGCATGGATTAAGTTTTATCGTCCAGATGAAAACACCAATAATGCCGGTACAAGCTATTACAACAAAGGTGCACTGGTTGCCTTATGTTTAGATTTAGGCTTACGTTTACGTGGTTCGAGTCTTGATGCCTTAATGCGTAGATTATATGAAAACACGCAAAACGGTATTCAGGTTAATGAGCGTACCGTTTTTGATTTGTGTGAAGAGTTAACTGGCGATAGCTGGGTTGAGCAAATCAATCATTTGATTAATACCACTGAAGAGCTACCACTTGACCAGTTACTTCCTGAGTTTGGTTTAAGTTATACGTTCAAAAATGACAAGACTTTGGCTTATGGCTTAAAACTAACTGATAAACCTGAAGGTGTGTTGGTACAACATGCTCACCGTGAAGGAGCGGGGGCAAAAGCTGGTATTTCTGCCAATGATGTCATTATTGCAATTGATGGATTAAAAGCATCCACTAAATTGATTGAAAAATATGCCAAACAAAAGGGCACTTACTCAGTCTTGGCGTTCCGCCGTGATGAGTTGTTGTCGTTTGAGGTTACAAGTGACAGCATCAACTTAACTGAAGTTGAGCTTGTGATTGAAGATCAAAATAAAGCCGACAAATGGTTAAAAGCCTGAATAACCGTTAATTAATTCATAAAAAACCGATGTTTCGTACATCGGTTTTTTACTTTTTAGTGAATTTTAAAAATTGAGATGGGCTTTATCTTTGAGTTTATTTTGAATGAAAAGTATAATATTTGTCAGAACTCTGAAAGATATCTCATGTAATTTAACAATGTCCTATACCTAAAAAGTTGGTAAACGTACATGTATTACCATAAGTTGGGTATAAGATTATTATCAATAGATTTAAATTATGTATTATTTCGCTGCGAAATGTCGTTATCACTGGATATTTCGTTGACTGAAAGCCAATGAGAGCCGATACTCTCAGGGTTTTATTTAAGCATATCGGTTCGTAGGCACTGGGCCAAAAGCTCGGTCCTCAAAACTCAATTCAACGGAAGGGGCTATATATGGCTGGTGAAAAGTCAACTATCATTTACACACTGACTGACGAGGCGCCATTATTGGCGACTTATTCGCTACTGCCGATCATTGAGACCTTTACTAAGCCAGCAGGTATCGAGATTGTTAAAAGTGACATCTCTGTAGCTGCACGTGTGCTCGCAGAATTCGCTGACTACCTAAGTGAAGAGCAAAAGGTATCCGACAACCTTGCTGAGCTAGGTCGTCTTACACAAGATCCAGATACTAACATTATCAAACTCCCGAATATTAGTGCCTCTGTTGCGCAATTGACAGCATGTATTAAAGAACTTCAATCTAAAGGTTTTGCAGTTCCTGATTATCCGGAAAACCCGGCGAATGAAGAAGAAAAAGCAATTAAAGCTCGTTATGGCAAATGCCTAGGTTCAGCAGTAAACCCAGTTCTTCGTGAGGGTAACTCTGACCGCCGTGCTCCTGCTGCCGTTAAAAATTACGCTAAAAAACACCCTCACTCAATGAGCGAGTGGAAACAGTGGTCACAAACTCACGTTTCACACATGGAAGAAGGCGACTTCTACCACGGTGAAAAGTCAATGACGCTTGACCGCGCACGCAATGTAAAAATGGAACTTATCACGAACAGTGGCAAGAGCATTGTTCTTAAGCCAAAAGTTGCGCTTCAAGAAGGCGAAATCATTGACTCAATGTTCATGAGCAAGAAAGCACTTTGTGATTTCTATGAAAAAGAACTTGATGATTGTAAAGAAGCAGGAATTTTGTTCTCTTTACACGTAAAAGCGACAATGATGAAAGTTTCACACCCGATCGTTTTCGGTCACTGTGTGAAAATCTACTACAAAGACGCTTTTGAAAAACACGGTAAGTTATTCGACGAACTTGGTATTAACGTAAACAACGGTATGGCTGGGTTATACGAGAAAATCGAAACTCTTCCTACTTCATTACGTGAAGAAATCATCGAAGACTTACACGCTTGCCAAGAACACCGTCCTGCACTTGCAATGGTTGACTCTGCAAAAGGCATCACTAACTTCCATTCACCTAACGACATCATCGTAGATGCTTCTATGCCTGCAATGATCCGTGCTGGTGGTAAAATGTGGGGTGCTGATGGTAAGCAATACGATGCTAAAGCAGTAATGCCTGAATCAACATTTGCCCGTATTTACCAAGAAATGATCAATTTCTGTAAATGGCATGGTAACTTCGATCCGAAGACTATGGGTACAGTACCAAACGTTGGTTTGATGGCTCAAAAAGCTGAAGAATACGGTTCTCACGACAAAACTTTTGAGATTCCAGAAGCTGGTATTGCAAACATTACTGACCTTGACACTGGCGAAGTGTTATTGACTCAAAATGTTGAAGAAGGCGATATCTGGCGTATGTGTCAGGTGAAAGACGCTCCGATTCGTGACTGGGTAAAACTTGCAGTAACTCGTGCACGTAACTCAGGCATGCCTGCGATCTTCTGGCTTGACCCATACCGTCCACACGAAAATGAATTGATCAAGAAAGTACAGAAGTACTTAAAAGATCATGACACGACTGGTCTTGATATCCAAATCATGTCTCAAGTACGTGCAATGCGTTACACACTTGAGCGTGTAGTTCGTGGCCTAGATACAATTTCTGTAACTGGTAACATCTTACGCGACTACTTAACTGACTTGTTCCCAATTATGGAACTTGGTACTTCTGCGAAAATGTTGTCTATCGTTCCGCTTATGGCGGGTGGTGGTATGTACGAAACTGGTGCGGGCGGTTCAGCACCTAAACACGTACAACAACTTGTTGAAGAAAACCACTTACGTTGGGATTCGCTCGGTGAGTTCCTTGCACTTGCAGCTTCTTTAGAAGAAATGGGCATTAAAGAAAATAATGCTCGTGCTAAGTTGCTTGCGAAGACGCTTGATGAAGCAACAGATAAGTTACTTGATAATGGCAAGTCACCATCACGCCGTACAGGTGAGATTGACAACCGTGGTAGCCATTTCTACTTATCTCTTTACTGGGCTGAAGCACTTGCTGCTCAAAACGAAGATGCTGAGTTGAAAGCTAAATTTGCTCCACTTGCAAAAGCATTAGCTGAAAACGAACAAAAGATCGTTGCTGAGCTTGCTCAAGTACAAGGCAAAGCAGCCGACATCGGTGGTTACTACGCAATTGATCCAGTGAAAGTAAATGCAGTAATGCGCCCAAGTGCGACATTTAATGCAGCGCTTTCAACTGTTCAAGCTTAATTACTGATTCGTCAGTAAATAGCTTAAAGCCGGTGCCTATGCACCGGCTTTTTTATTTTATAAAGTCCAATAAAAAAGCCCACTGATGTGAGCTTTTTTAAAGTTTAAATCTTATCGACTATTGCGGCCACGACCACGTGGAGCTTTGGTATTTGGACGAGTTGTACCGTTAGTCTTACGACGTGGCTTTTCACTTTCATCCATTTGCCAGATACGCTTTGTACCCGACTTTTTCGCAGAACCATCTTTATTTTTACGAACCATTGGTTTACCGCCTGTACCACCTGGCTTTTTCACATAAGAACGTGAACGATAAGGTTCTTCAGCCGGAACATCTTTAAAGTCAGGGTAGAGTAGAGGTTCGATTTCTTTAGTTTCACCCGGCTGTAACCCTAATTGAACTAAATCAATTGAGCCGATTTTAGTACGAATGAGACGTAAAGTCGGGAAACCTACCGCAGAGGTCATGCGGCGAACTTGGCGGTTACGACCTTCACAAATAGAGATCTCAATCCAAGACGTTGGAATGTTGGCACGGTAACGTACAGGAGGATCACGGTCCCATACCCATTCAGGTTCACTTACCTTAATCGCTTTAGCTGGTAAAGTCATACCATCGTTCAGTTCGATGCCTTTACGTAATTTTTCTAAAGCTTCTTCAGTAACATCACCATCAACTTGAACTAAATACGTTTTGTATTTTTTATTCGCTGGATTGGTAATGTACTGATTCAAACCACCATGATCAGTTAAGAAAACTAAACCCTCAGAGTCCATATCAAGACGACCTGCTATACGCAAAGTCGGGTCATCTATAAAGTCAGAGACCGTCATGTGCGCTTCGTCTTTACGAAACTGGGAGAGAACGTCATATGGTTTGTTGAGAATGACGATTTTCATAAAAAATGACTTCTTCTTTCAAATAAGCAGTAAAACATTGAGCTATATTTAAGTGTGAAATTTGCTTATTTCCCACATAAATCTCAAAAAGGATTAAATTCGATTAAGCTATTATGCGTTAATAAAAGTTGAAAGTATTGTTTATCGATAATTATTTTTGTTTGGTTAGTTAAATATTATAAAAGGGAGAATCGACACAATGGGTTATCAGAAGATTGTGGTGCCTGCCGATGGCGATAAAATTAAAGTAAAAGCAGACCTGTCACTAAACGTACCAAATCATCCAATTATTCCGTTCATTGAAGGCGATGGTATTGGTGTAGATATTACGCCCACCATGAAAACAGTTGTCGATGCGGCTATTTTAAAAGCTTATGGCGGCAAACGTTCTATCGAATGGATGGAAGTGTACTGCGGTGAAAAAGCCAATAAAATTTATGGCACTTACATGCCCGAAGAAACCTTTGAAGCGCTTCGCGAGTTTGTGGTTTCAATTAAAGGCCCATTAACGACTCCAGTCGGCGGTGGCATTCGTTCATTGAATGTGGCTTTGCGCCAAGAATTAGACTTGTACGTGTGTGTACGCCCTGTGCGTTGGTTTAAAGGTGTTCCTTCACCAGTTCAGCACCCTGAATTAACCGACATGGTTATTTTCCGTGAAAACTCAGAAGACATTTATGCTGGTATTGAGTGGAAAGCCGATTCTGAAGAAGCCAAAAAAGTGATTAGGTTCCTTCAAGAAGAAATGGGCGTCACCAAAATTCGTTTTCCAGAAGGATGCGGTATTGGGATTAAGCCTGTTTCTAAAGAAGGCTCGCAGCGTTTAGTACGTAAGGCTATTCAGTTTGCAATAGATAATGACAAACCATCGGTAACCCTTGTTCATAAGGGAAATATTATGAAATATACCGAAGGCGCCTTTAAAGAGTGGGGGTATGAATTGGCTCTAGATCGTTTCGGTGGAGAACTAATTGATGGTGGGCCGTGGGTCAAAATTAAAAATCCTAGAACTGGTAAAGACATCGTTATTAAAGATGTAATTGCAGATGCCTTCTTACAGCAAATTTTGATGCGTCCTGCTGATTATTCAGTGATTGCAACGCTTAATTTAAACGGTGATTATATTTCTGATGCATTGGCAGCAGAAGTCGGCGGAATTGGTATTGCACCGGGTGCAAATATTGGTGGAGCAATTGCTGTTTATGAAGCAACGCATGGCACAGCACCTAAATATGCCGGACAAGATAAAGTAAACCCGGGTTCAATCATTCTATCTGCTGAAATGATGCTTCGCGATATGGGATGGACGGAAGCAGCTGACCTGATTATTAAAGGTATTTCAGGAGCGATTTCAGCTAAAACGGTGACTTACGATTTTGAGCGTTTAATGCCGGGTGCAACCTTGTTGCGCTGTTCGGAATTTGGTGATGCCATTATTCAACATATGGAAGATTAATCTTTCATAAAAAAAGCCCTCAACTGAGGGCTTTTTTTAATTCTTTTTAGGCGCTATTTACAGATTTTTATCATGTTGAAATGAATAAAAATTAACATGATTAAATATAAAAAATTTAAGCTAAGAGTGAGCAGTATAAGCCCATAGCGTACAGGCCAGCACCGTTAAACTTAGCAATATGCTGCCCTGACCATGATAAGTCGCATACAGTGGAATGCTACCAAGCGTATGCGTCATTTTGTAGTTCAGAATAGGGCGAATACAAAAGAAAAAAAGTGGTAATGATAAAATCACTGTATTACTAATTTTAATGGTATAGCGGAAATAGTAGCTAAAAAGCCCTATTGTGGCCGCATATAGCAACGTTTTGAAAAGCACCTCTCCACTGGTATAAATATCTATGCCAAGATAAAAATTAAACTTCCATATAAGAAGGCTAACTGTAGAAATAATAGTAATAATGCTCACTACAACGGCATTTGCTGGGTTTGATACATTAAACATTTTTAAAGTTTTTAATTGGTATAAAGTAATTTGTTTAAAATATATATTATAAAAATATAGAGTACATTGACCATTTTTAACTTTATAAAATTACCCAAAAAACCTGATTTAGACATTTTGAGACTCAGGCGAATTTGAGCTTGTTTCTTTAAATACCCACAGGGCGAAACAGAATATAGTGACTATGAGCAGCCCCAAACTTTGGCCATGACCTGACAAATAAAACGGAACATCTGGGATGGTTTGAATGGCTTTATAGTCAAGAACTGGCTCTAACCAAAAGTACGCGAAGGGGACAGCAATTAAAAATTGTGTTGTAAACTCAATATGATCGCGTGTTAGAAAGCCAAGTACGGCTGCCGTAGCAACATAGATAATAATCTTTAAAGAGACCTCATACGATGTTTCTAGATCTAGTGCGAAGATGGTTCGACATTTAAATGCCAATAATGAAACGCAGATAAAAGCGAACATCGCCAAGAGCGTTAAAAGCTCATCAATATAATTGTTATTGCTCATGTCTTACTCAATTTTAAGTATTTAAAATTATAAATTTTGAATGAATATAGATCAGAAAATAACACTCTACATTGACATAATGTGACATTTATTGTCAGTAGGGTACTCTGCTAAGCCTTCAAAAGAATGATCATTATGCATTTTGTGGCACATGTCTATCAATCAATTTTCACTTTGAGAAGATGTTAATACTGATAAAAAAAGCCCTCTCAAAGAGGGCTAACAATCTATTTTGAATTACTCATTAAAGAAACCGTCTGGCAATCCTGCTTCTGGAATAACACCTAATTCAACGAGTGCTATCGAATTTTCCTGAACTATTTTCTTTAATTCGTCTGTTTCATCTGCCCAATTTTCATCAAATACCAATATAGTGCCTTGATTCAAATTATTCTCAACTTCAACTTTTTGATAAAGATGAGGTAAATAGTTATCTTCAATTTTTACAGGTACATAACAAATAGAAGTTATTTCACGTCGATGAGGGAATACGTTTATATCTGCAAAGAAATCAGTATTGAGATAGATATATTCAAACTTAAAACATTCAAGAAGAGCATTAAATAGCTTAATTACTTGTTCTGTTTCTAGGACTTTTTCAAATGTCATTAGCAAGCCTACTCTATCGAACCGAAAACTTGCATATTGACTATTGTCTAGTTGAGCATTCCATAACAGGATGCTTTCGTTAATGTCTAGTTTTCGATTTTTAAAAAGATAGTTTTTCGCTTTATCGGCAGGAAATGGATAGTCTAATGGTGGTTTTGAACTGGTTGCATTATTGACATACCAAGTCTTAAAAATAGGGTCTATTTCTGAGATTCGGTTTATAAACTGCGCTGTATTTTCAATTTGTGCAGTAATTTCACTATCTGTTGAGCCTAGAATTTTTGGAAGGCGGGTACTTAAAAAAAACTCTGTCATGCTGAAGTCCGATTCTTATAAAGGCATATAAATTGTATGGATCATATTAAAAGTAATACGGTCAAAGTGTCTTTTGGTTTCTTGTTCGTAGAAATACCATGACAACTTAGCTGTTTTTAAACTATCTTTTACAGTTTTTTGTGAAGTTGCTTCTGCAATCATCTTTTTAAAGATGTTATCTTTCATGAATTTAGGTTTTCCTGTTAAAAACTGCGCATACCTTCCTTTAGCTTCAACCAAAATACATTCCATAGGCCATAAACCATCAAACGAAACACCCGCAACATTCCACTCTTGTATTACGGTAGTCGCCTTTTTATTGCCCGGTTTAATAAAGGGTGGGGAAGCTTTAAAGGTCAATGGGAAGCTCGATAAATTGGCGATTTTGAGCTGATATTGGGTATTAACTTCATTGCCCATCGAGCGTTCTAATTGATGTTTATTGCCTCTTTGATAAGGCTCGCATTTATTACAACGCTGTTGTTGGGTTATGTCTTTGGCGACTTCTTTGGCTAAAATAATGGTCGCCATACCTTTTGCAGCTTCGGTCGCAATGACTCTGCCACCTTGCACGCCAATCACTTCACCCGCAGTCGGGGCGGCAACTCTTGCGCCAGCGGTGGCAAGCCCGCGTAACACGATTCCCAACATGTTAGTTGTCCTTTTTCAATTCGTAATATTCCAATGTCGATAACAGGTCTTTGCCACGAATATTTGAGCCATAGATAAAATCTTGGATTTTGGGGTCTTTCAGCACGTCTTTTCTCATAATCGTATTCCATACGATGAGCTGACAAATGACTTCGTTGTCTGTCAAAAGTAGCGATACCAACAAATCAAAGCTTGTATAAATGTCTGTTTTTAGCTGCTCATAATTCACCTGATAGGCGCTAAAAGACGTTTTATGTTCCACCAAATAGCTATAAATTTTTTCGCACAGGTCTTGTCTGTCTTGGACTTTTTCTAAGCTTTCTATTTGCTTTGGGTCTAACTTAATCATGGTTTTAGCTCATAGCTTTTTTGGTTAAGCGCAAAATAAATAGACTCAAAACCCTCTAACAGTTGTTGTTTTTGCTTTGGGGTAAAAATAAGGTTCAGGCGGTTTAATACACGCGAGTCGTAGTATCGAAGTATGCCGATGCCGCCGTCCTCAAGCTCTATATAGAGTTTTTCAAGCAATTTGTTTTTCAGTCTTTGGGTATCAAGCTGACTTTTAATCAAGATCATAGAATCTTTCGATTTCATGAGCTGAATGTGGTTTTCAATGTGTTCTGGGGTGAGCAGATTTAGCTCAAACAAAATCGGGCCGTGGGTGTAGGCTTCTTCTTCATAAGTGCCTTTAAATAAATAGATGCAATCGCCATAGCGCTGTTCAATGCTTGATAACTGCTCGTGGTCGAGTTGTGCGCCGTCAACCAATAAAAACAGTGGCCCATTTGCATGATGATTTGCGATTAAGTCTTCTAAATTGGGTTGCTTAAAACTCATCTTCTTACAATCCCTGCACCTTCTTTTGCGGCTTTCATAAGGCATTCAACACAAATGGGTTGGGGGAGTGCGTGGTTAAGCATTTTTACTTGTGCGCCAGACTTAAAAAGGTGTTGCCCAGCTTTGGCTTCAAACTTTGAAGGGGTAATAACGGTAATACCGCTTTGATTGATAATAATTTGGGAACCACCAGCCATGATTTACCTAATATTTTATTAAAAAGATTTAAAATTAATTTATAATTGGAAATATTATATTATTTAATTATATTTTGTTCTAGTGAATTATGTCTTTTATTTTGGCAATACAACTGAACGATAGCATTATCGTTGCTTCTGATAATAAGAAAGTCACTATTAATCTAAAGGGTGAGTTAAATTTTTCTAATGAAAGTATTTCTAAGATCTTTCCATGGAAAAATGGAATGATTACAGGAGTGGGTGAATATTTTGTGATTAGTCGTGCTGTTTCTATTTTTAATAATATTGAAGGGCTAGCACCTGAGTATTTGTCCGACTGTTTAGAAATTTCAAGACGCTTTAGAGAATATGAAATAGGGAAAGATTATTTTCAAGTGACTCATACTAAACTGATGTATTCGACTTATACCGAAAATGGGGCACAGCTTTATCGAGTTGAAAATTTTGAGGCTAATTATAACTATCAGGTAAGTAAAGCTGAACCTATGGATATAACCATTTGGTTATTTAATCCAACTGTTGAAACTATCGCTGTTAATTTAAAAGATTTATATGACGATTTAAAGGACAGATCATATTTTAAAAATAATACAGAATGGATGAGTTACTATATAGAAAGAATTGCCCCAATTTTTAAAAAGCAAAGTCAGCAAGATTGGTTAATGAGTCAAAGCTTTGATATATTTTTTCAAAGTAAAGATGGCTTTATTTGTGATCAAATACCCAACATATAGATTGTTAAGTATTTATTTACGGTCTAATTTTTTTTACAATTAATAAATGTAGTTTATTGACAGTGGTTTAACCAATCATTATTCTTCACATGCTGGCCACATTGCCAGGCAGTCTTGACGGACTGTTTAACACTAACATCAGAGGTAATCCTTTCTGAGGATCTGTCTCGGATGTGCCACTCGTTCCCTCCCGTAGAGGTAGGACGGGAGAGGGACACCCTCGGGTGTGCTAGTTTAGTGTTACTGGTCCGTCAACCCTCTTTCGTTCTGCCACCATAATCTATTATTTTGGCAGAATCCAATTGTGAGTATTGGAGGTTGTCATGTTCTTAAAAATTCGTTTATTGGTTGCCTTGACCAAAATCCCTATATTTCATTAGAAATTATTATTTTCTTTAAAGTTTTAATCTTTTATAGGTTTTAATTTTTTAGATTATTACGTTTAAAAATTATATTGAGTATTTATATTCGAGATATATTTGGTAATATAATCTTGAGGGTAGTTTCTTACGCCTTTATTTTTTATTCTCTCGCTATGCTGTGTAGAAAATTATCTCGATTATTTAAAATAAGAAGATTGGAATAATAATTTATGCTTAATTTGAAAATGGGTGGTAAAGCAAAGCAAGTGCTCGAAACTTCTAGCTTGCTGTTTAGTCAGTATGGTTTTAATAATATTGGTGTCGATACTATTGTTAAAGAATCAAAAGTATCTAAAATGACGTTGTATCAATATTTTGAATCTAAAGAAAAATTGGTTGAAATATGTTTGGTGGTACATAAAAACCAGTTAATTGATAAAATTGAGTATATTTTAGAGAAAATAGAAAGTTTAAGTTTGGTTGATAAACTTAAGAAAATTTTCTATTTACATGTAGATATGCAAAGTTCATATCATTTGATTTTTAAGGCAATTGTAGAGATTAAGTCGACTTATCCTGTTGCTTATGATGTTGTGAAAAAATATAGAACATGGCTTATCAACACGATATATCAAACTTTATCTGAACATAAAAAATCAGTAACTTATCAAGATGCGCATATGTTTTTATTTATTATAGATGGTGCCATGACACAGTTATTAAGCCCAAATCATGTGGATGATAGAGAAAGCTTGTTTGATTATTATCTGTTGTCTGTTTTTGCGCTTTATAATAATGATTAAATATTGAATAAATGAAAAAGCCCCTCAATAAACGGGGCTTTTTTTATTGCATAAACTCAGGGTGTTTTGCCGTTTTGGTCGTGCCAATTTTCTTTTGGTAGCTTTGGTCTAAGGCCTGTATCACCAGTACAAATGCAATTAAAAATAAAGGGAACAATAAATTTTTCATGTTTCGGTTTCTCCAAGATGATGAGGCATAGAAGGACGGGTGCGAATTAACAGACTGGCGGCGAACAGCAATACAATGCCGCCCATTAAAAAGAGGTGGGCATACGACCAGTGCAAGTGATGTAAGGTGCTTATCACCACGCCACCTAAAAGCTGGGTACTGGCAAAGCCAATCGTGGCAAGGCTCCAGAGTTTTTGGTAACGCTGCTCATAAATTTGCAAAAGGCTATAAGAGCTAATAAACACGGTGGCAGGCGTGAGCAAACCTGTAAGAAATGAAGACAAGGCAAGTAAAGAAAGAGCATGCGAAAAGAACGGCAATGCAACGGCTATGCAGTAAACGCCATAAAGCCATTTAATTGCTTGTAAATATCCGGTGAGGCGGCTTAAACAGTAGGCCACAAAAGCGCCTATACAGCTTCCGACTCCATACAGCACCCAAAATAAATTTCGCTGTTGTAGTGGAAAATGCAAGGTTCCCGATAGGTAATCCATCCAAAATAAAGAGTGTGGAATGTAGGCAAAAGCACTGCACATATAGGCAATAATAATGACCAACCCTAAGCGTGAATGTTTGATGTTTTGTGGAGCTTGGCTGACTGTTTGAACAGACTGCTGCGGTTGATGTTTGAGTAGTTGGAAAAGTACCAAACTGCCAAAAATAGAGAGCGCCGCAAAAATGCCCCAGACATATTGAACAGGCATATTTTTAAGTAGGGGAATAATAATGGTGGCAGATAACACGCCTACACCAATGCCGCTAAACCCTAAGAAATTGACTTTGAGCCTTTGACTCATTGCAATATTTTTCATGGCAAAGCTCGGTGCCAAAATCATGAGTAGGCCACCTGCAATTCCTGAAATGGTGCGCCAGAACACGAACCAAGCTAATGGCATGTGTATAAAGGCACAGCAGAGTAGGCTTAAACTGCCTGCAACTGCCGAACTTACAATGAGTGTGGGAATAGATTTTTCTTTAATACTAAACAATGCCAACAACGCACCTAGCAAATAACCCAGCAAATTTGCACTGCCTAAGAAGCTTGCAAAGTCGTGTGTCCATCCGTACTGCACAATCATGATCGGCATGAGGGCAGTGTAGGAAAATCTAAAAACACCAATACCCAAGCAAGTTGCTAAAAATACAAGCAGACTCATTCGATAAAGCGTAGTCATGAGAAATCACTCAATTTTTTTATTATTAAAAGCGAGTTTGCTAATCTTTAAAAATGATTTAATATGATAGTAATTATCTTGTTTTGAGATAGTGGTATGTTGCTTAAGTCTCTAGAGTTTTTTTTAGCAGTGGCAGAAAGTGGAAGTTTTTCACTGGCTGCACAAAAAATGTATACGGTTCAATCGAATATCACGAGTCATGTGAAAAAGCTTGAAGAAGAGTTAGGGGTGGTTTTGTTAAATCGCCATAATCCCGTGACATTAACCAATGCAGGGCAGCAGTTGCATAGCTATGCTGTTCAAATGATTGCACTGCACAATAAAGCCAAAAAAATCTTTCAAGACAGTGATATTGACCCAAATGAAACCATTCGTTTAGGCAGTATGGAAACCACAGCCGCCATACGACTGCCTCAATTGCTTAATCAATGTATGCAGCAATATCCCAATTTGCCGATTGAGCTTCAAACTCATCCAACGGGATATTTGATTAACGCGGTGCAGCAAGGCGAGCTTGATTGTGCTTTTGTTGCCTCGAAATATGTGATTCCCGAGTTATATAGTTTTCCAGTGTGGCAAGAACAATTGGTTTTGGTTTGTCCGAAACAGCAAACCGAGTTTCCTGACATTGCCACGCTTGCAAAGACCAGATTTATTGCATTTCGACAAGGGTGTTCCTATCGCCATGCGATTGAGCTGTTTTTAAATGATCATAGTGTGCCGCCTTCGCAAATCATGGAAATGGGCAGTCTGGACGGCATTGTTAGTTGTGTAGAGTTGGGTGTCGGTTTTGCGCTATTGCCAAAATCATACTTAACCAAAGTGGCCGATAAAGTGTCATTAAGCTGTTTTGAAATTAATACTGAATCTGCGCACTTTACCACTTATGTCGTTGCTCAGCCTCCTGAGACATGGGGCAGTAATTTAAAGCAATTTATTTGTTTTATTGAGCAACAGTTTATACAGAAATGTGCTTAATTTTTATACATAAATATCCTACTTAACTTATGTTTTAAAAGTGATATATATGTATTTAAAAGTCATTTTATATTCTCATCCAGATCGGTAATGATCTGCATGCTAGAAAATTGTGGAAAAGGGTAGTTTATATAGGCCGGCTATGGTCAAATATGCCCCCTTAAAAGATGACACAAGCAATAATTTGGAGTTTGGGAATGAATATACCCTTAATCATCAATATTGTGGTTTTTGTCGGGTTAATATTTTTACTCGCCCAAACACGTAAAACGGACTGGAGCTTATCTAAAAAAGTTCTTGCCGGCTTAGTTCTAGGTGTAGTGTTTGGTTTAGGACTACATTTGATTTATGGCGGTGGCCATCCGATTCTTGCTGAATCTATTAGCTGGTTTAATATTGTTGGTAACGGCTATGTAAAACTTTTACAAATGGTCGTGATGCCTTTGGTATTTGTATCGATTTTAGGCGCGGTCGCCAAGTTGCACCAAGCTTCCTCTTTAGGAAAAATCAGCGTCTATACCATCGGAACTTTATTATTCACAACGTTAATTGCTGCACTGGTTGGTGTATTTGTGACAAACCTATTTGGTTTAACTGCCAAAGGTTTGGTGCAAGGGGCTGCTGAAACAGCACGTCTGACTGCGATTAATACCGATTATGTCGGCAAGGTAACGGACTTAAGCGTACCGCAATTTATTCTTTCCTTTATTCCAAGTAACCCTTTTGCTGAGTTAACGGGCGCAAATCCGACTTCAATTATTAGTGTGGTTATTTTTGCTGTCTTCTTAGGAATTGCGGCGCTCAACTTGATGAAAGATGACGCCGAGAAAGGTCAGCGTATTTTGACTGCTATTCAGACCTTACAGTCTTGGGTAATGAAGCTTGTGCGTTTAGTCATGACCCTTACACCGTATGGCGTTTTTGCGCTTATGACTAAGGTTGTGGCAAGTTCAAATGTGGCCGACATTTTAAACCTAGGCGGTTTCTTGGTTGCGTCGTATTTAGGTTTGGCGATTATGTTTGGCGTGCATGCCATTATTTTGACCCTGACTGGTGTGTCTCCGCTTAAATTCTTTAAGAAAGTTGCGCCAGTTTTAACCTTCGCATTTACAAGCCGTTCAAGTGCAGCAAGTATTCCACTAAGCATTGAGGCGCAAACTCGTCGTTTGGGTGTGCCTGAGTCTATTGCAAGTTTCTCTGCGTCGTTTGGTGCGACCATTGGTCAAAATGGTTGTGCGGGTTTATATCCTGCCATGTTGGCTGTGATGGTTGCTCCAACCATGGGCATTAATACACTCGACCCAATGTGGATTGCTTCTTTAGTGGGTATTGTGACTTTAAGCTCGATTGGTGTGGCTGGAGTAGGCGGTGGTGCGACTTTCGCTGCACTGATTGTTCTGCCTGCTATGGGGTTACCTGTAACTTTGGTTGCGCTGCTTATTTCAATTGAACCTTTAATTGATATGGGTCGTACTGCATTAAATGTTAATGGTTCAATGACTGCGGGTGTGGTTACCAGTCAGTTTATGGGACAGACTGATAAAGCTTTACTTAACAGTGAAGATGAAATTGAGTTAACCCAACATCATTAAGAATGAATATTAAACGGCTCGCCACTTTGGATGAGCCGTTTTTTTTATAGGTAAAAATTGACGCTGTGCTGTTAATTTAAAAAAAACTGTATCTGTTTTTCTGTTTAAAATTTTTCAAAAATGAGTCTATTACAAAAGAGTGCTTTATTATGAAAATGTATCAGGTTGATGCTTTTACAAAAGAATTATTTCGTGGAAATCCGGCTGCTGTCATTGTTGAAAAAGAATGGCTTAATGAGGATTTAATGCAGAACATTGCCCTTGAAAATAACTTGTCAGAAACTGCCTTTGTAAAAATTATAGACTCAGAAAACTATGAAATCCGTTGGTTTACGCCAACTGTTGAAGTCGCTTTTTGTGGGCATGCGACCCTTGCTAGTGCTTTTGTATTATTTAAAGATTTTACCGAGAAAAAGACCATTAATTTTCATGTTCGAAACTTAGGTGTTTTTATCGTTCAGCAAGATGAAGATGGCAAAATTAGAATGAATTTTCCAATTCGAAAAGCGCATCAAATCGAAGATTATACGCCTTTGTTACGTCAAGCACTAACCAAGCCGTTTAAAGCGGTTTATCAAAATGAGCAAGGTTATATTGTTGAATATGAGTCTGTTCAAGATGTGTTAGATGAAAAACCCGATATGAATTTGCTCAAAACTTTAGGTAAGCGAACGGCAATTACCACCCAAGATATGGATGTCGCAATCACGACAAAAGCAGACGAGCATTATGACTGTGTATCTCGTTACTTTGCACCTGTTGCCGGAATTGAGGAAGACCCTGTTACGGGTTCAATCCATACTGCAATAGCACCGCTCTGGGCAGAAAAACTCGCTAAAAATAATATTGTGGCTTATCAAGCTTCTGGCCGAGGCGGGGTTTTGTATTGCAACATTCTCAACTCGGAACGTATTGAAATTTCAGGATATGGCAAGTTGTTCATGCAGGCAGAAATTT
Organism: Acinetobacter sp. XH1741; assembly: GCF_041021895.1. Lineage (NCBI taxonomy): Bacteria > Pseudomonadati > Pseudomonadota > Gammaproteobacteria > Moraxellales > Moraxellaceae > Acinetobacter > Acinetobacter chenhuanii. The sequence continues at coordinate 3,270,613 of NZ_CP157428.1, read as the reverse complement.
TTCCTTAAAATATAAAGCCGTTTAAATAAACGGCTTTTTTTTCAAATCTTTACTATTAATCTCAGCTTAAATTTCCTACTATAGGGCCACGACTATTGATTTTTAATTATTCAAATTAATTGGTATTTCTATGTTTATGCAGTTTAAACAACTGACACTCTCCCTATGTATTCTTGGTATAAGTGCTGCGTCTTTGGCACAAACGACATTAGTAAAAAGTAAGCAAAATATTGAGGAATATAAATTAGATAATGGTTTTCGGGTAGTTCTTGCACCGAATGACAAAGAAAATAAAATCTTTATTAATACTATTTATTTGACGGGTTCTTTAAACGATCCACAAGGTAAAAGTGGCTTAGCTCATTTACTCGAACATTTGGCATTTAAAGGTACGCAAAATGTGAAGGGTGAAGAATTCCAGCGCCGTTTAGATCAATATACCTTAATGACTAACGCAAGCACGGATTATTATTCGACCAAATATACCAATATTGTTCGTCCAGAAAAAACTGCACTTGATGAAGTGTTGTATCTCGAATCTGAGCGTATGGACAAATTGGTTTTACAAGAAAAATTCGTTCCTTCTGAAATTGAAATTGTTAAGCGCGAACGTGAAGTCCGTATGGATCAGCCATTTGCTGTTCTGATGGATCAAATGTGGAAATCGGCTTATGGGAACAAGTATTTAGGACGATTACCAATTGGTGATTTACCTGAACTTAAATCTATTAAAATGCCGGAATTGAATCAGTTTTACCGCAGTTGGTATGCGCCGAATAATGCGGTGATGGTCGTTTCTGGTAAGTTTGATAAAACTGATATTTTAAAAACAATTGACCAATATTTTAGCCCGATTCCTGCACGGGCTGTGCCTAAGCCAGTTCAAGTGCCGGTATTAGATTCCACAAAAATGAAAGATCGCGAATTTGTGGTGAAAAAGGGCAGTGATTTAGCCAAATTCCATATTTATATGAATGGAAAAAACGTCAAAATTCAGCCGACACTGGCTTTAGCACCCATGTTATATACCATGCAGCCAAGTGGTCATTTGTACCAGAACATGGTTGAAACAGGTATTAGCACAGATGTTCAGGCGTCAACTTGGTTAGATCAAGATTTTAATGTGGTGTTTTTAGGTGCTGTCTATTCACCAAAAAATGACCCTAACAAGGTTGAAAGTGCGTTGCTCAGCGGAATCGAAAAGGGTAAACCTTTTACGGAAACCGAGCTAAATCGTGTAAAAAGTTTAATGAAAACACAAGGCGAGTTAATTAATAAAGACGCCGTTGCTTTGGGTTCTCGTTTAAGTGATTACAGCGTCGCAGGCGGCAAATGGGATCAATATTTTAAAGATTTAGATGCAGTTGAGAAAGTGAAGCTCAACGAAGTCAATCAAACCTTAAAACAGTTCCTTGTTGCTGGGCATCGTATTGATGGCGATATTTTGCCGACACCAGAAGATCAAAAGAAAGCTTTGCAACTTGATCCAAAAGATAAGCCTAAAACTTTAGATCAAACCGATGTTAAACCAGAGCCTTTAAAAGACCCGAAAGTTTATCAACAAGAAGTTGCCGAGTTCTTAAAAACTTCTAAGCAATATGCTGAAAGTAATGAGAAAAAGATTAGCCGCGGCAAACTTAAAAATGGAATGAAGTATGCTTTGTTCCCTGTAGAAACCCGTGATGATCGTACTTATGCCACTATTACGATGGATTTTGGTACGGAAAAATCTTTATTTGATAAAGGCACGGTTGTTGATTTAACGTCGTATTTGTTACTGCGTGGTTCTGACAAATATAGCTTGCAAGATATTGCTGATAAGTCGATTGATGCAGGCGGTGCAGCTTATGCAAGTGCTGACGGCAATGGCATGACCATTAACATTCAATCTAAAACTGAAAAATTTGATGAGTTCTTCAAGTTTGTTTTAGAGGTCATGAAAAACCCTAAATTTGAACAATCTCAATTCGATTTAATTAAGTCTCAAAGCTTATCGAGCCTTGATCGTCCTTATACAGAACCGGATGTGGTGGCTGGTTTAACCTTGTCACGTTTACTTGAAGAATACCAACCGGGTGATTTGCGTTATCACTTTGAACCTGAGCTGGCTAAAAAACAATTAAAGAATGTGACTCAAGAACAGGTTAAAGAGCTGTATGAGCATTTCTTTGCAATGAACCATGCGCAAATTGCGATTACAGGTTCATTCGATGCCAAGAAAATGAAAAAGCTATTGAATCAAGAGTTCGGAAGCTGGAACAGTAAACAGCCGTATGAAAAAATCTTGATTAAGCATGTAGATTATCCTGCTCAGCAAGTCCATGCTTTATCTGAACAGCGTGAATTTGGTAGTTACCAAAGCGTACTCACGTTGCCAGTTGGTAAAAACCATCCAGATGCATCTGCCTTAATTTTAATGAATTACATTTTGGGTGATTCTCAAATTTCATCACGTTTGGCTCAAGAGCTTCGTGAGAAAAATGCATTGGTATATGGTTTTGGCACAGGTCTGCAACTCGATCAAGATACCAATGTGGGTGCATTAAGTATTAGTGCAAACTATACGGCTGGGCGTTCAGCGCAAGTTACTGCCTCTGTTCATAAGGTACTTAATGACTTGATCACCAAGGGAATTACCGAGCAAGAGCTTGCAGCAGCGAAAGCAGATCTCATGAAAAAACGTGTTACTGCATTAGAAGACGAGCGCAATATTCACGGTATGCTGAATCTTGAGCTTGAGTCAGGTAAAACATTACTTGACCGTGTTAAGCATGATCAAGATTTAACAAAGCTGACTGTGGCTGATGTAAATGCTGTCATTAAAAAATATATTAAACTTTCAAATCTTGTGGAAGTGATGGCTGACCAATATGGTCAACCTCAAAAGCAGTAAAATAGCCTTATAAATAAAAAGCCACGTAAAGTGGCTTTTTATTTGGGTATTTAAAACTGATTAATGATCATGATCATGTTTGTGAGCATGGAAATCTTCATTCTTACGGAAACGTAAGTAGTTTTCGAACTGCTCGCAATATTCATCAAAGTTATCTTCAAGCATCATTTGAAATTGCTGAAGCAGATAAGACATGACTTGCTCTTTTGCATCGCGCATTTCATTGCCATCTTTAAAGTTGTTTGCAGCAACCCATGTATTAAAACGGGCAGTGGCAAATAACATGGCTGCACTCACTTGGCCGCGAAGCTCGGCAGGGTCAGGCTTTTGGCCTTTAGGCGGGCGACAAAAATCATTCGCTTGTTTAATGAATTCATCCGCACGCTCAAAGAAAACAGCATTTAACGCTTCTTCTTCAGTAATATCTGTTGCATTAATCTTATGAGACATGACTTATTCCCGCAAAAATAGAGCTGCTTATTATAGGCAAAGCCTTGCGGAAACAAAACCTTTGCCTTAGTCTGTAAATAGCCTAAGTATGGGGGGTTAGTATGCAAGATGCAATTGCTATTCAAAGTCTAAAAACAGACATTGCTTTATTACGCCAGCATATTTTTCCGCCCCAATATTTGGAACATGTAGAAGGGCTGCCAATTTATTATGGTTTACAAGACGAAGTTTTGGCCTATTACCAGCAGTGGAAAGATTTAATCGAAAGGGCACAAGAGCTTTTTCAGCCTTTTATGGAAGATGAATTACCTGATGCCATTCATTTGCCGAGCCACTTAAACCTACCTTTATTCTTTTTTCATGTAGACCGAATTCGTATTAATAAAACACGTGCAAAAGAATCGAAAACTTTCCGTGGTGTGGCAAGTCTCATAGAAAAATGCGGGCAGTTTGAGACAGACCAGATTTTTACCATGCAAGAATGGTTGCAGAGTGACGATACCGCCGCACTGGTTGCCCACCGTGAATTTATCGATTTAAGGACTTATGTGTTCCAGCATGGTCAAAGTGAATATACCCGTTCACGGTTTTATACCAATGGTATTGTGCTCGGGGTTGAACCACATTTTAAACTTGTCGATGCCCGCGATAAGCCAAGAAAGCAGCGTAGCGATAGTTATAATGACCCATTAGCAGATAATGGCGTATGGAAAGTATTTGGTAAATACCGATAAAAAGTCGCGACATATATGCCGCGACTTTAAGAACCTTACCAAAACGTTTTGGCTTGTTTAAAGCTAAGCAGTGCTTCGGAAGACTGATTTTGTAAATAAGGCTGTTTGGCTTTAATCCACCCAAGCGCAAACCAAAAATGTGGGTCATGTTCAATTGCCTTGTTAAATATATCTTCGGCAATAAACAGGTCGTTATAAAACCCTAAAGTATTTTGTAGGGGTTGTAAGTGCTTTAAAAACTGTTGAACATTTTTACGCGGGTATAAGCTCGATATAAATTCGATGCAGTAACGTAGCTGTTTGGCTTTTTTGCGTATTTTGTGCTGATCAGTGACTTCAAGCTCCGTAAAATGCTTAGCCTGACTTACCACTTGGTGATGTAATTTATCTAAGCTTTTTTCTATATGTTTTTTCAATTTTCTATGCGTGCTTTGGCTGTTTTCATCTGAATAAGCAAATGCCAATAATGCGAGCACAAGTTTAATGGTGTCTGCTGACTTAAAGCGAGTGGCAAGGTTTTTTAAAGACTGCTCAGAAGAAACAGGAAGCAAAAGCTCAGGTGAGCCATGCTGCACAATCATAGGTAAAATTTCTGTACGAACGGCATCTTCATCACGCGTGTCGCCAAGCTGGCGGAACAGTTCGGCAATTTGCTCTTCCCAAGCTGGGTTTAACTCGTTTGACCATGTAGAAAAATGTTTAAGTGCGCTACGTAATCGACGTAAACTCACACGTGCCTGATGAATATGTTCAGCTTCGGCCACTTCATCTGCAATAGCAGCCATATTGGGTAGGAACTGCCCTAAACAGTTTTCAACAATCTTTTTAAGCGCCTGTTCGGCTGAAATGTCTTTGTCTAAATTCAAGCTTTTTGCATGTACAGCAGGGGAAACAGCTTTTCCTAATGCCAGTAAGTTGCCGCGTTCGGCTTTACTTCTTACATCGAGCCATAGCTCGTAACGATCAATCCATTGATGCGCAAACTGAATCAGGGTTTTAACAGCACCTTGTTTCAGTTCAAATTCGACTTCGCAAATTTTACTTTGTGTGGTTGGCGTTTTTACTACGCCGTCATCCAGACAAACTTCAATAGCGGTGTCATCTGCTTCAAATACATGATAGGTACGGTGTACATCAGTCTCGAACTGCAAGCTTAGCTTTTCAACTTCTGTGCCTAGCACCTGAGTCAGTAAATCGGTGACTGTTTTATTGTCTTTATAGAGCTCAAGGTTTAAATCAGGTGCTTGGTCGCATTGACCTAAAAAGACTTCTTCTTCAACGCGGTGTAAATGGCTTTGACCCGCAGCTTTAAAGGTTTGCACCCATAAATCATTTTCTTTACGTAAACGCAGCGCCATACCATTTTTTGCAAGTAAGCGGTCTAGCGTGTCGTAGTATTTTGCCTGTAGGTGAATTTGCTGTGCTTTATGCTTTTTTAAGTATTGCTGGACAGTTTTTTTCTTCGATTCAGGTAACTGAAACTTAAGCTCAACTTCAACCATAATGGATCTCCCTGAATCAGGTATTTAAACTATCTTGAATAAGTATAATAGCTTAGTACGAAAAAGCATGGTTTTGATAGAGAAAGTTACAAAGCTACATATCACGCTCGTCTTTCTTTTGGGTGTACAATCAGGTGATGTTTTGATCAAATAAAAATCAGGAAGATGATCGTGAATGCACCAGTAAACTTCAATCATGAAGCTCAGCCAGAGTTTGAATTACCGATTAAAAACTATCAGGAATTTTATCGTTTTTATTTAACCGAACACCGTAACATCATGAGCAGACGCTTACATGTGGTGGGCAGTAGCATTGGCATATACTTTTTTTCAAAAGCCATTCGTAAAAAACAGGCGAAATATGCACTTTATGGTTTAGTTTCAGGCTATGCATGTGCATGGGTTGGGCATTTTATGTTTGAAAAAAATAAGCCTGCGAGCTTTAAACAGCCACTTTATAGCTTTGTTTCTGACTGGCGAATGCTTTCAGATGTGGCGACTGGTCGATTAAGTTTGATTGATCGTAAGCGCGATAAAATTCCGAGCTAATTTTTCATTTCTTTTGAATATACCGATTGGTACTAGGCGAGCCAGATCAATCGGTACTTATGATGATCTATAAATCCGTTATACTAGCGAAGTTTTTTAAAGCGAGAGTAGAGTATGCGCGGTTTATACCTCATTACCAATGATGACCCAATCCAATTATTATTAGAAAAACTAGACGCAGCACTCGCAACCCGTCAAATCGCAATTTTACAGTACCGCCGTAAAAAAGTAGACAAAACAGACCAACCCGCCGAAGTTGAACAGATCAAGCACTTGTGTGAAAAATATCAGGTTCCTTTTGTCATTAATGATGACTTACAACTGGCTGCACAGTTTGGTTTAGGTGTGCATTTAGGACAAAGTGACGGTGAAATCACAGATGCAAAATCGAAACTTCCTGAAGGTGTCATTATTGGTCGGACTTGCCTAAACTCATTAGAACTTGCACAAAAAGCAATTGCAGATGGTGCGACTTATATTGCATTTGGTGCCGTTTATGCGACTGCCACAAAACCAGAAGCAGGCAATGTCGGCATTGAAGTGATTAAGCAAGCCGCCGCTCAATATGATTTACCTATTTGTGCAATTGGTGGTTTAACTGTTGAAAATTCAAAACCCGTGATTGACGCCGGAGCTGACCTCTGTGCAGTCATTAGTGATATATTAGGTCGATCAACTGCTGAAATTCCTGCCCGTGTACAGGCGTGGGCACAATTATTTTCTTAAGCTTTCAAAATTATTTTTTAGATATTTAAGACGAGCATTTCCATGAGTTTATCTCCAAAGCAAGAACAGTTATTTAAACAAGCCAGCAAACACATTCCAGGTGGTGTGAACTCTCCGGTACGTGCCTTTAATGGCGTTGGAGGAACACCTGTTTTCATCGAGAAAGCCAAAGGTGCTTATTTGTGGGATGTAGACGGTAAGCGCTATGTTGACTATGTTGGTTCATGGGGACCAATGATTTTAGGTCATGCTCATCCTGAAATTATTAAGGCTGTGCAAACAGCAGCAGAAGATGGTTTAAGCTTTGGTGCGCCGACTGTTCATGAAACAACATTGGCAGATATTATCTGTGAAATCATGCCATCAATTGAATTGGTGCGCATGACAAACTCTGGTACAGAAGCGACCATGACGGCTATTCGTTTAGCGCGTGGTTATACTGGCCGTGACAAAATCGTAAAGTTTGAAGGTTGTTACCACGGCCACTCTGACTCACTTTTAGTAAAAGCGGGTTCGGGTTTGCTGACTTTAGGTGAAGGTGAGCCAACTTCAAAAGGTGTTCCAGTCGATTTTGCTAAACATACTTTAACGCTGCCGTATAACGATATTGCTGCATTAAAAGAATGTTTTGCTAAATTTGGCCATGAAATTGCGGGCGTCATTATTGAACCGGTCGCGGGTAACATGAATATGGTGAAACCAATTGATGGTTTCTTACAAGCGATTCGCGATATTTGTGATGAATACAAATCTGTATTTATTATTGATGAAGTAATGACAGGTTTCCGTGTTGCTTTAGGCGGTGCGCAATCGGTTTATAACGTTAAACCTGATTTAACAACTTTAGGTAAAATTATTGGTGCAGGCTTACCTGTAGGTGCATTTGGCGGTAAGCGTGAAATCATGGAATGCATCGCACCTTTAGGTGGTGTATATCAAGCAGGTACTTTATCTGGTAATCCACTTGCGATGCGTGCGGGTATCGAAATGTTTAAACATTTACGTCAACCCGACTTTTATAGCAAGTTATCTGCGCAACTTGAAAAGTTACTTGCAGGTTTACAAGCAGCAGCAGATGAAGTGGGTATTCCATTTAAAACTCAGCAAGCCGGTGCAATGTTCGGTTTGTATTTTACTGACCAAGAAGACATTACAAGCTTTGACTCTATGCTAGCGTGTGATATTGAAGCTTTCAAAAAGTTCTTCCATGGCATGTTAAAGCGTGGTGTAAACTTGGCACCGTCAGCATTTGAAGCTGGCTTTATTTCATCTGCACATTCTGATGAAGATATTGAATATACGATTCAAGCTGCTAAAGAAACATTTGCCGAAATGAAGTAAGCACAAAAAAGCCCGTTTAAAACGGGCTTTTTAATTTGAGCTATTTATATATGTAGAGAACAATGTTTTATCCCTTACCTCGAAAAATCCAATTAGCGGCAAGTACTTCAAATTGGCCTATTGAATCTACGCACAGTATTTTGCTTATTGTTGGGCTAAATGAGCTTGAAAATGCACCTGACTGGGCGCATCAACCGTTGGCTGATCATTTAGAAATGCTAAGCAAAAGAGCACAGGCGCTCGAAATTCCAGTCATGATGATTCATTCATCTCAGCTTCAGCAAACTATGTTACAGCTTGGGCAGCAGCTATCATCAAATACGAAAGCACAGGTATTTATGGCGGGGAATTTATCACCGCTATTTAAGCAAGTTATGCAGCTTGTCTTATCAATTACAGATCAGGTCGCTGTAGTCAATGATGCGATCTTGGCAGGTAGTTTAGAGCAGCATATACAGTGGATTGAAAAAATCAGTTTTGACTCCATTCAACATATAAACACACTGACTTTAATGCGGTTATGGTCTTTAAGTGCACCTTCATCTCAAATCTTGTCAGATAAAGGAATTTTATTGGCAGTTGCTGAACAAGTTGGACGGCATCCAATGGAACTTCATCCCGAAATAGATTTAAGAAACTATGGTTTAGATGCTTCGGGTGTCAATTATCTGGTGGAATTGTGGCGTGCGAATGGTGCGAGCTTGAGCGTTGAAGAGCTCATGCAAACACCTACAATGCAACATATTATGCAGTTATTGAAGCGCTGAGTGGCTTTAGTCATAAAGTGATTCATATTATTTGCAAATTCTGTCGTTAATTTACCCGAACGGCATTGTAATTCGGACGTAAGCTTTTTATTATTGCCCGCTTGTTTTTCATCTTGCCTTGGGAATACAACTTTGAGTGATTTTCTAAGTGAACATCTGATCTATCGTGATGATGATTTTATGGTGATTCATAAACCTTCGGACATTTTGAGTGTGCCAGGGAAAGGTGATTTACATGACAGCGTTTTGACAAGACTGGTGGCAATTGAACCACGAACTTTGCTCATTCACCGCCTTGACCGTGATACCTCAGGTATTTTGGTTTTTGGGTTATCCAAGCGTGGACAAAGTGCGATTGCGCGCCAATTTCAAGACCGTCAAACTTCGAAAATATATGAAGCGTTAGTCGCAGGTCATCTAGAGGGTGAGGGCACAGTTGATATCCCTGTAGTCTATGACCCAAGTCGACCGCCTTTGCATGTTGTCGATGCTTCTCATAACAAGCCTGCTTTAACACATTGGCAGGCGGTAGAACATTTCCAGATTCAGGGACAACCGGTTACACGTGTCAAATTAACACCGATTACCGGACGTTCTCATCAACTCCGTGTACACATGCAATATCTGGGACATCCAATTGTAGGTGATACATTGTATGCAACACCGGAACAATTACTTGTTCCTCGTCTGTGCTTGCATGCTAAACAGTTAAGCTTTAATCACCCTGTGACAGGGGAATCATTAACTTTTAACTGTCCCGTACCGTTTTAATGTAAAAACTTTCAATGAGTAATTTTTGTGGCAAAACAATTTAAATGCTTTTGCTGCAAAATTTTGCTTTAAAGACTACATAAAAAGATGCAAAAATAAGCTAATTTGCATCGTACAATATGTAGTGCGAACTTGAGAAAAAGGTGGAAAAATTGCAGCAGTATGCTATTGGTCAACGTTGGCTATCAGATACAGAGACTGAGCTCGGTTTAGGCGTTCTTATTGATGTAGACGAAAGATCTGTCAGCATTTTATTCCCCAAAAGCGATGAAACGCGTGTGTATGCACGTAATAACGCACCGCTATCTCGCATCATCTTCAATACGAATGATGAAGTTCAAGACCAAGAAGGCCAGAAATGGATTGTTGAGTCGGTTGAAGACCGTCATGGTGTTTTACGTTATAACGTGGTTCGTACCTTAGAAAATGGCGAACAAGAACGTAAAGCGCTCAATGAAACACGTATTGGCGCCCAAATTCAGTTATCAAAACCTTTAGATCGTTTGCTCGCGAGTCAAATTGATTATAAAGAGTGGTATGACCTACGCATTGAAGCCATGCTCATGCAGTCGCAAATGCAAACTAGCCCGTTACGCGGTATGGTTGGTGCACGTGTAGGTTTAATTCCACACCAGCTTTATATCGCACATGAGGTTGGTAAGCGTTTCGCACCGCGTGTTTTACTAGCCGATGAAGTTGGTTTAGGTAAAACAATTGAAGCTGGTTTAATTATCCACCAACAGCTTAAAACTGGCCGCTCTGAACGTATTCTCATTTTAGTTCCTGATTCACTGCAATATCAGTGGATGATTGAAATGCGTCGCCGTTTCAACTTGCAATTTTCTCTGTTCGATTTAACCCGTACTGCGTCTATTAAAGAACATGATCCAGAACTCAACCCGTTCTTAACTGAGCAATGCATTATTGCCAGCGTAGACTTGATGGTTGACCATGACGACTTGCGTGAGCAAGCGTTAGAAGCTGGTTTCGATTTGCTTGTAGTCGATGAAGCGCATCACTTGATGTGGAGCGAAGAAGAAGGCGGCAACGATCGTTACGACTTGGTTGAAGAGCTTGCTGAAAGCACAGCTGGTGTATTGTTGCTTACAGCAACACCTGAACAGCTTGGTGTAGAAAGTCACTTTGCACGCTTACGTTTGTTAGACCCTCAGCGTTTTAGCAGCTTAGAGCGTTTCTTAGATGAAGAAGCTCAATATCAGCAAACTGCTCAAGTTGCAGAAGTATTGATGTCAGATGAACCTTTAACTCAAGAGCATTTAACAGCTTTAGAAGGTTTATTGGGCCATTCAATTGAAGATCAGCCTGAACAACGTTTCAGAGCGATTCATGAGTTGTTAGACCGTCATGGTACAGGTCGTATTTTATTCCGTAATACACGTGAAGCGATTCAAGGTTTCCCGGGTCGTGATTGCCAGCCTGCACCTTTACCAGCGCCAGAAGATTGGTCAAAAGATGGTAAATTGCGTGAGCAAATGTGGCCAGAAGAAGCACAAATTGATGGTTCATGGATGCAAAATGACCCACGTGTGCCATGGTTAATGGAAGTTTTGCGTAAAGAACTTAAGCATAAAAAAGTTCTTTTAATTGCACGTAGTGGTCCTGTTGTTGAATCTTTAGAAAGTGTACTTCGTTTACATGCTGGTATTCGTACCGCAATGTTCCATGAAGGTATGAGTTTACTTGAGCGTGACCAAGCGGCTGCTTACTTTGCAGAAGAAAGCTATGGTGCTCAAATTTTACTATGTTCTGAAATTGGTTCAGAAGGTCGTAACTTCCAGTTTGCCAGTGACTTAATTTTATTTGATTTGCCAGCAAACCCAGACGTTTTAGAGCAACGTATCGGTCGTTTAGACCGTATTGGTCAAGAAAACCGTATCCAGATTCATGTACCTTACTTAATGGGCACCGCTCAAGAGCGCATGTTCCGTTGGTACAATGAAGCACTCAATATTTTCAGTAATATTTCTCCAACAGCTCAAACGCTGCAAGAAAACTTTATTGTTGAGTTAAAAGACTGCTTACTTGCAGACCAAGGTCAAACATTTGAAGATTTACTCGAAGAAGTCAATGTTCAACGTCAAGCTTTGGAAACTGAGTTACAAGCTGGTCGCGACCGTTTGCTTGAATACAACTCATGTCGTCCTATCGTTGCACAAGAAATTGTACAAGCGTTAGAAGACTACGATGACAACACAACATTACCGATGTTTGTGAAGCGTTTTATGTCTTCAACCAATATTGATTTTGATGAGCAAAGTAACGGTACTGTTATTATTCGCCCAACAGATCAAATGCAAGTACAGGGTTTGTCTTTAGACGAAGAAGGCATGACTGCGACGTTCTATCGCGATCAAGCACAATTACGTGAAGATGCTCAATATTTGACTTTAGAACATCCGTTCATTGAAAGTGTCATGGAAATGATCCGTACACAAGCGTTCGGTAGTACCAATGTTGCTGTTCTTAAGTCTAATGCATTAAAGCAAGGTTCAGTTTTACTTGAAGTTTGGTTTAAAGTTGATGTGGTTGCACCAAAATCTTTGAACTTGCCATCAAGCTTACCGAAACAGCTTATTCGCGTATTGTTAAGTGAAAATGGTCAGGACTTATCTGAAAAGATTGATCCAACGATTTTAAAACCATATTTGCACCATTTAGATGGTAATAGCTGTCGCCAAGTGGTTAAAGCTCGCCGTGAAGTGATCGAAGAGCGTTATAGACAAGCGCTTGATATTGCTAAAGTCGGCTTGCCTCAGCTTCAACAGCAGGCAAAAGAGCATTATGGCAATAAATGGCAATACGAGATTGATCGTTTAACTTATTTAAAACAGTTCAACCCAAGTATTCGTCAAGACGAAATCGAGCGCTTACAGAAGTTGCAAAAAGAAGGCTTGAGCTTGCTTGATGGCTTAACTGTAACACCAGAAGCAATTCAAGTACTTGTGGTAGTCAAACCATAAGCGTTGAATCATAAAAAAGCGCCTTAAGGCGCTTTTTTATTGAGTAAATTTTAATTAAATCATTCTGGCATCTTTTAATTCTAGTTTTAAATAGGCATAAAAGATTGGCGCTGCAATAAGCCCGCCTAAACCGAAAATTGACTCAAAAATTAACATGGCTAATAAAATTTCCCATGCATTGGCATTAATTTTATGTCCAATAATTTTGGCATTAATAAAATATTCTAACTTATGTACCAATACGAGGTAGAGCAGAGCGACACCTGCTAGACCAAGCGACACCGTAAGTGCAGCAATAAAGGTAAGCGTATTTGAAATTAAATTTCCTAAAATTGGAATTAAACCAAACAAGAAAGTAAGAATAGTTAAGGTTTTGGCGAAAGGCAGGTGCACGCCCCAAATTGGCAAGAGTACGAATGCAAATAATATAAAGAGCAGCGTATTAATTGCTGAAATTTTAATTTGGGCAAATACTACATTTCTAAAAGAAATTGATAGTTTTTGAATACGTTGAATGAGTAAAGACTTAAATACAGGCTGTGGTGCACGACGATGAAAGCCATGGATTGCCACCAAAATACCAATAATAAGGCCCATAATCATGGTTACAAAGTTATGTAAGACATCGGAACTGGCATTTTTTAATGTAGTCACGTTATCTTTCATAAACGCGAAAATTTCATCTTTTAGTTCTGTAACGCTATCAGGAATATAGCCCGGAAGATATTTACCAATTTCGGTTTGCAAGTGTAATAGCGTTTGGTCGACTTTATTGTTGATATTATGGATACCTACACCTTTTAAGTCATAAACTACAAAGCTAATTAAACTTGTAAAGAAAAAGGCAATAAGTGAAACCGTAATAATGCTTAGTAAAATACTAATAAAAACACGAGCTCTTTGACCATCAATATAACGTTCAACAACAGAGCTTAAACTAATAATAATTTCATAAATGAGAAAGCCTGCAAAAAAACTTGCTAATAAATGCAAGGGGATAACCGAAAGCAAAAAAATGCCCATCAGAATATAGCTTGCAATCAGGCTTTGACGATTACTCAAACTTTGCATGTGAATCCCTAAATATCGTGGGGAAATATGGTATGTATTGCTAGAATAATAATTACTTATACTCTTGCATGTTGGTTGCTTCAATCTATGAAGTATCTTTTTATCAAGAAATAGGTATATTTGTATAAAAATGGCTTGCCAAAATGCAAACCATTTTATGTGGAATTTATCGTATTTTTGCTTCGTCTAGATGACGGGCACCTTCTAAAATCATTCTTATCATGATCATTGTTTGTTCGGCGACTTCCGCACGCTGATGCACTGGAAGATCAATCACCTTGGCACCCATGTGAAATACAAGTTGTGTAATTGCTTTTGCAACGAGTTCAGGGTGATATAGGTGATTGTTATTTAAGCGCTCCAGACGGATTAAATCTTCTTGTAGTTCTTGCTGAAAAAAGTTGAGCTGACGATCTACAGCAGCTTTATAAGATGCAGAGCCTGTAAAGCCTTCGCGCAATAGCAAACTTAAATTACCTTCATCAGCATCGAGCTGTTGAAGAAAAATTTCGACAGAAGTGCGAATAATACTGTCTTGAAAAGATGCACGTAAACGAGCTTGACGAATAATTTTACGTAAAACGATACCAGCACGGTCAATGAGTGAAATCGCTAACTCATCAATATCTTTAAAATGACGATAGAAGCTATTTGGTGCAATGCCAGCTTCTCTTGCAACTTCACGTAGGCTTAATGAGGCAATACTTTTTTGTGGGCCAATCAAGTTAAGTGCAGCTTGGAAAAGTTCTTCTTTAGTAATGGTCGCTTTTCTTCCAACAGAACGCGTTGCTGTTTTTATTTCAATGACATCTTGTGAGGAGGTCGTGTCATTTTGGCTCTGAGAAAGTGAAGTTTGGGTCATGTTTTTCAATATATTCTTAAACTGTGTGGATTATAGCGTTAGACAGGGAACTTGTGAAATTGTAATTAAAAGTACGACTGTATATACAAATATATATACATGTGTATAATAATTAAAAAAGAGCGAAAGAGCCCTCAGTTATGCAAGTAATCGAAAAGAGAAATTCTCTATTCAATTCATTAACACAAGCCGTATTTGATAAGGATATGGCGAACTTCTGGCTACAAAAAATAAATCCTTTATGGTCTGTGCAGCACGGACTTGTTCAAATTGTAAAAAAAGAATTCGTAGCTCATGACACCGTGAGCCTGACTTTAAAATGCAACCGTTTGGTCAAAATGGGAGCTGCAGGTCAGCACCATCCGGTTATTGTAGAAATCGCAGGTCGCCGTTATGAACGTACATATAGCTTGACGCAAATCGATGCGCAGCACTTACGTTTAACTGTTAAAAAAGTTGCCGATGGTGTGGTAAGTAACTGGTTTATTGCTGAAAGTAAAATCGGCGATATTTTTGAATTAGGTCAGCCTTATGGCGACATGCAACAAAATATCCAGACGCCAAAATTAATTATGCTAGCTGCGGGTAGTGGTATTACACCAATGTTGAGCTTAATTACTGCCATTAAGCAAAGCCAGCAGTTGGAAAAAGTACAGGTTCAGCTTTTATATTGGGTAAAACAGCGTTCTGATGCTGCTTTTACAGAATTTTTCGAGCAAGTGGCAGAGCAAAATCCAAACTTCAGCTATCAAGTGTTCTACACGCAAGAAACGCCAAATGATGAGCGTTTAAATGCCGAACATCTTGTATTAGTTGATGATATTGAAAACAGCACAGTCTACGCATGTGGTCCATCTGGCTTTGTTACAACTGTCGAAGAGCTTTTTGAAAAAGCGCCAGCCGTACTTACGGAAGCATTTAGTTTAACGAATGAAAGCTCGGCAGATGACGTCGGTTATGTAAATGTCACATTAACCCAGTCTAATAAAGTGATTGCAATTCCTAAAGGCCAATCCATTTTGGTGAGTCTTGAACATGAAGGCGTAAAGCCGACACATGGTTGCCGTATGGGAATTTGTAATAAATGTGTTTGTAGTAAAGCGCAAGGTTCTACACGTAACTTACTGAACGGTAGTCAAAATACAGAACCAAGCCAGTTGCTTAAGATTTGTGTGAACTCTGCACAATCCGATCTAGTTATTGATCTTTAAGAGAGACCTCTTATGAATATGCCAGTGAAAGTCGAATATTTTAAAAATCCTAAAAATCGCGATTTGACTCCAGCGGAACTTGAAGCATTTGCAAAAGAGCTTGATCAGATCAAACAAGAAGTATTGGATGATTTGGGTGAAAAAGACGCTAAATATATCCGCCGTGTCTATGCCGCAGTTCGTTACAGTGGCCTTTTAGGACGTGCATGTCTATTTGCCGGATGGTTTCCACCAGCATGGGTTTTAGGTACAGGTCTATTAGGCTTCTCTAAAATTATGGAAAACATGGAACTCGGTCATAATGTGATGCACGGTCAATATGACTGGATGAATGATCCGAAGTTTAATGGTCAAACTTATGAATGGGACACTGTAGGTACATCTGATAACTGGCGTCAAACGCATAACTATAAGCATCATACTTATACCAATATTAAAGGTATTGATGATGACATCGGTTATGGCTTGCTTCGTTTATTCCCAGAGCAACGCTGGAAACCAGGTTTCTTACTTCAACCGGTTTATAGTATTCCGTTTTGCTTATTGTTCCAGTGGGGCGTAGCAATTCAGAATCTTGAAATCGGGCGTGTTCTTTACAAGCGTAAGACCAAGGCTAAGTTTTTAGAAGAGTTAAAACCAGTTAATAAAAAGATTGGTAAACAACTTTTTAAAGACTATGTGTTCTTCCCATTAATTGCAGGTCCTGCAGCATTACCTGTATTTACAGGAAACTTGGTTGCAAATGGTCTTCGTAATATTTGGACATTCAGTATTATTTTCTGTGGTCACTTCACAAAAGATGCTGAAGTATTTCCAAAAACAGTTTTACAAGACGAAAGCCGGGGACACTGGTATATGCGCCAAATTCGTGGTTCTTCTAACTTAAAAGGTTCAGAAGCATTCCATATTTTATCTGGTCACTTAAGTCATCAAATTGAACATCACTTATTCCCAGATATTCCTGCTCGTCGTTATCGCCAAATGGCTCCAAAAGTTGAAGCAGTTTGTAAAAAATATGGTTTGAACTATAACAATGCCAGCTTTGTTAAACAGTTCGGCCAAGTGGTAGGGCGTATTGCCAAATATGCTTTCCCATTTAAAAAATAAGATTGAAAAGCCCTGATAATTTCAGGGCTTTTTTTATTTCTTTTTAGAAATCCACATCGTAATTGTGGCGTGAAATACTTTATCTTTATGAGTGTCATAAACATCTACACTTACTAAATATTCTCCTGCTTTTTCCCAGTCATAATCAGCTTCTACAGGCGTTGCAATAGCGATGAGGTCTGTTTCTGCCTTTTTTAAATATTCAACGGTCATGCCTTTAGGAATCCAGCGATGGGTAGAAGGGACAGTCACTTCTGTCATGGTTCCACCCGCAAGTTCTGCCATGTTACACATAGCAATCGCATGGACTGTTCCAATGTGATTAAGCACTGAGCGCTTCTTCTTGATAGAAATTTCGCAATGATTCGGCTTTAACTCAATGAATAGAGGAGAGATACTGCCGAAATAAGGGGCTTTTAAGCACAGCATACGAGAGAAAGTCCATTTTCCTCTAGGAAAAGCAGACACTTTTTTCCAAAGTTCTAAGGTGGTTGGCATGATTTAACTTCCTATAATTTTAAATACAGAATATTATTCTGTTAAAGAATATAGTTCTGTTTACAAATAGGCGTCAAGTCATTCAAAATATCTCCGATGACTGGTCAGAGAATACAAAATGATATCTGCTCAAAACTTATTAGAACGCTTATATCCGGAAAGAAGAGCAGCTTTAAAACGTCAAATATTGTTAGATGCTTTAGCTTGTTTTTTAGAGCATGGTATTGAAACAACCAGTATTGAGCTGATTCGAGCTAAGTCACAAAGCAGCGTAGGGGCGATTTATCATCATTTTAAAAATAAAGAAGGAGTTGTGGCAGCTCTATTCTTTTCAGCTTTAGATGACCAAGCCGCTTTAAGAGATGAATACTTAAGTCAGGCCAAGTCATTACAAGAAGTTGTATATGCTTTAATTCACAGTTATGTCGACTGGGTGAGTGAACAACCTGAATTTGCAAAATTCTTAATTTCTGCACGCTTTAGTGTAATGCAGGGTGAAGACCAAGAATCTCTTGTTCAGAAAAATAAGTTAAGAAATCAAAAAATATTTAACCTGATTTCAAACTTTGAGGAATTTAAAGCTTTAAGTTTAATTCCAAATGAACTTTTGCTTTCATTGGTGATCGGTTCTACAGAGAGCTACTGCCGTGCATGGTTATCACAACGAGTAAGCTCAGATCCAAAAGTTTATAAAGATATTTTAGCCAAAGCTGCGTGGCATTCTTTGCAAAACTTGATGTCAGAGTCTTAAATTTAACTATAAAAAAACCGCATTATTCATGCGGTTTTTTAGTTTAAAAATAAATTATTTAAACTGAATTGAGCCATTAGCATTTACGGTAATTTTAGACTCACCAGCAGCCATATCTTGAGCTGGAGCAGCTTCTGCGGCAGCAAATTTAGCCATGCTTGCACGCATCAGTGGTTGTGGGAAATAGTTATTGGTATTTAAGTTTAAATTAACCAATGTATATTGGCCCTTATTCCAAGCTTGGGTCAAAATTTGCGCACGTTGCTGGAAGTTTTTAGATGCTTCTACCATCAACTCATTTTCAACTTTCTTACGTTGTTCATCTGAAACGCTAAAATTAATTGACTGGGTTTGGAAGTTTTGTTGAAGCTCATTAATTAATTGGCTTGCTGCTTTAAAATCTTTACTTTCAAGACGGATTTCTGCGCGGCCACGCCATTCTTTTAATTTATTACTGTCATTGTCATAAATTGGATATGTGCTTTGAGCACCTGTTTCCACTTTCACTTGCGGGTATTTGCGTGAAGTCGAAAGTGCTTGATTCATTAATTGGTTAATTTGATTTGAAAGTTCAGCAGGCTGCTTGTTACTTTTCTCAATGTATAACGTTGCATGCATTTCATCGTTAGAAACTTGACGAGAAGCTTCAGCTTGTACATTGACAATATTGTAGTTAAGCGCCTTGTCATCTTGGGCAAAAACCATAGGGCTAAGTACCGTACTAAGGAGAAGAGTAGAGATTGCTAAAGTACGCATAAATTTATCCTTTAAACTCATATAAATTTAATTTTTTTCATTTAGAAATCTTAATCATAAGTTATGCATAACTTTTGCATGTTTTGTGGGGTATTTGTAATATCTTAATAGAGTTTTTTAAATGAGCGGTAAAAATAAATCTTTATAAAAATAATAACTTGATGAAAATGTATTTCACTGTAACTTAAAGAATCAAACTAATATAAAAAAAGAATATTTTCTTTAGGTTGTCACATAGTATGATGATAATTCATCATAACTATTGGGATAATACATATTTTCAATAAGATTAGATGAGTAAAGTACACAAAAGACGTTTTTTTTCTTGCAAAATTAGGTATCATCGCGCTCCTAGTTACAAGATATAAAATATGTGTCTTCGCTAGTTCTATAAAGCACCGAGTCAAAGGACCAAAAGTCACCAGACTTATTTCTTTCTACCCTTATCAGAGATGGTAATCCGATATGAGCGTTACTTCTGTCAACCCTGCCAATAATGCTACCAACGAATATTATTTGACTCGCCAAAGTCAGATGGAATCGAATGTTCGTAGCTATCCACGTAAATTACCGTTAGCGATAGCGAAAGCACAAGGCTGCTGGGTTACTGATGTTGAAGGTACACAGTACCTTGATTGTTTAGCTGGGGCAGGTACATTGGCTTTAGGTCATAATCATCCTGCGGTGATTCAAAGTATTCAAGATACATTGGCAAGTGGTTTGCCATTGCATACTTTAGACTTAACCACACCTTTAAAAGATGCGTTTACTGAAGCGTTGTTAGCATATTTACCAGGCGGTAAAGAAGAATACTGTTTACAGTTCTGTGGTCCTGCTGGTGCAGACGCGACTGAAGCAGCGGTTAAACTTGCTAAGACTTATACTGGTCGTAGTTCAGTTATCAGTTTTTCTGGTGGCTATCATGGTATGACCCATGGCTCACTTGCAATGACTGGTAACCTAAGTGCGAAAAATGCAGTTAACGGTTTAATGCCAGGCGTACAATTCATGCCATATCCGCATGAATATCGCTGCCCACTTGGTTTAGGTGGTGAAGCTGGTGTTGACGCTTTAACTTATTATTTCGAAAACTTTATCGAAGATGTTGAAAGCGGTGTAACTAAGCCTGCTGCTGTTATTCTTGAAGCAATTCAAGGTGAAGGCGGTGTGGTTACAGCTCCAGTAAAATGGTTGCAAAAAATCCGTGAAGTGACTGAAAAGCACAACATCGTTTTAATTTTAGATGAAGTTCAAGCTGGCTTTGCACGTTCAGGCAAAATGTTTGCATTCGAACATGCGGGTATTGAACCTGATGTTGTTGTAATGTCTAAAGCAGTAGGTGGTGGTTTACCACTTGCAGTATTAGGTATTAAACGTAAATTTGATGCTTGGCAGCCTGCTGGTCACACGGGTACTTTCCGTGGTAACCAACTTGCTATGGGTACAGGCCTTGTTGTATTAAAAACGATTAGCGAACAAAATCTTGCTCAAAATGCGCAAGAGCGTGGTGACTTCTTACAAGCTGAATTGAAAAAATTAGCGAGTGAATTCCCATGTATCGGTAACGTACGCGGCCGCGGTTTAATGATTGGTGTTGAAATCGTTGACGAGCGTAAACCTGCTGACCGTATCGGTTCTCATCCTGCTGACTCTCAGTTAGCGGCTGCGATCCAGACTGCTTGCTTTAACAACAAGTTATTGCTTGAAAAAGGTGGTCGTAACGGTACAGTAATTCGTTTACTTTGCCCACTTATCATTACTCAAGAAGAGTGTGTGGAAGTTATTGCTCGCTTTAAGAAAGCAGTTGCAGAAGCATTGGTTGCAGTACGAGGCGCGTAAGAATGGTGGATTTTGCAGAACATCGTAAAGCGTTACTCTGCAATGATGCACAATCCATTGCTGACTATGAGTCAGCAATGGGCGAAGCGGTAAAAGCCGTTTCAGCATGGTTGCAAAATGAAAAAATGTACACAGGCGGTAGCATTAAAGAATTGCGTTCAGCAATCTCTTTCCAACCTTCAAAAGAGGGTATGGGTGTACAACATTCACTTCAACGTATGATTGAGCTTTTCTTAAATAAAAGCTTAAAAGTACATCATCCACATTCATTAGCACATTTACACTGCCCAACTATGGTGATGAGCCAGATTGCGGAAGTGTTAATCAATGCAACTAACCAATCTATGGACTCATGGGATCAAAGCCCTGCAGGTTCATTAATGGAAGTTCAGCTTATTGATTGGTTGCGTCAAAAAGTAGGTTATGGTTCTGGTCAGGCGGGTGTTTTCACCTCTGGCGGTACTCAATCTAACTTGATGGGTGTATTGCTTGCGCGCGACTGGTGCATCTCGAAAAACTGGAAAGACGAAAATGGTAATCCATGGTCTGTACAGCGTGATGGTATTCCAGCCGAAGCAATGAAAAACGTCAAAATCATTTGTTCTGAAAATGCACACTTCTCTGTGCAAAAGAACATGGCAATGATGGGTATGGGCTTCCAGTCAGTTGTGACTGTTCCTGTGAATGAAAATGCACAGATGGATGTCGATGCTCTCGAAAAAACAATGGCGCATCTTCAAGCTGAAGGTAAAGTTGTTGCTTGTGTTGTTGCAACAGCAGGTACAACTGATGCTGGGGCAATTGACCCATTGAAGAAAATCCGTGAAATTACGACGAAGTATGGTTCATGGATGCACATTGATGCGGCTTGGGGCGGTGCACTGATCTTGTCAAATGACTATCGTGCAATGCTTGATGGTATTGAGTTATCTGACTCGATTACCCTCGACTTCCATAAGCATTATTTCCAAAGCATTAGCTGTGGCGCGTTCTTGTTAAAAGACGAAGCAAACTATCGCTTTATGCATTATGAAGCTGAGTACTTGAACTCTGCTTATGACGAAGAACACGGTGTACCTAACCTTGTATCTAAGTCATTACAAACGACTCGTCGTTTTGATGCATTAAAATTGTGGATGACAATTGAATCACTTGGTGAAGACCTATATGGTTCAATGATTGACCATGGTGTAAAACTTACTCGTGAAGTTGCAGATTACATCAAGGCAACTGAAGGCTTAGAGCTTTTAGTTGAACCACAATTTGCTTCGGTATTGTTCCGCGTTGTGCCACAAGGCTACCCAGTCGAGTTTATCGATAGCTTGAACCAAAACGTAGCGGACGAATTGTTTGCACGTGGTGAAGCAAATATCGGTGTAACAAAAGTGGGTAATGTACAGTCTTTGAAAATGACTACATTAAGTCCAGTTGTGACCTTCGAAAATGTTAAAAATCTTTTAGGTCAAGTATTGGCTGAAGCTGACCGCATTAAAGATGCGATTGCTTCTGGTAATTATGTACCACCAATCGACTAATTGAATTGATAACAAAAAAAGCTCGGTTTATTGCCGGGCTTTTTTATTACATATTACTTTTATTTAAAATGTGTATGAAAATAGGTATATATGCACAAAACATGCATATTTTCAAAAAACAAAAATAATTATGCATGATTTATGGGGAGCAAATTTCTTATTGTATTGGTATGTTCCCGATATTTTTGGGTCGCATTGATATATCAATATCGTACTTACTTTAAATAATCCCGCTTTAACTAAATAGGTAAGTGGCTGTAATTACAATTAAGACAAGGAAGAAGAAATGCAACAAGCGAATATGCTCAATGAATTTAAACTCATTATTGGCGGTCAACTTTGTTCAGGTGAACAAGGTGAACTAGAAATTATTAATCCTGCTACAGGGTTAACTGCTGCACGTTGTGCAAAAGCATCGGTTGCGCAGGTAAATCAGGCAGTGAGCGCAGCTAAACAAGCCTCTAAAGCTTGGCAACAGGTTTCACATGAAGAGCGTAAATCAATCTTAAATAAGATTGCAGATGGCATTGAAAAGCATGCTGAAATGCTCGCAGAGCTGGTTGTACTTGAGCAAGGTAAGCCATTAGCACTGGCACAAATGGAAGTGCAGGGCGCAATTGGTTGGACACGTTACGCTGCTGCTATGGATTTACCTGTAGAAGTTATTGAAGACAGTGAAACCAAACGTATTGAGCGCCATCGTCAACCATTAGGTGTAGTGGCTTCAATTACACCTTGGAACTGGCCACTTATGATTGCGGTTTGGCATATCATGCCGGCATTACGTGCAGGTAACGTTGTCATTAGCAAACCTTCTGAATACACACCGCTCTCGACTTTACGTTTATGTGAAATCATTCAGCAAGAAGTTCCAGCAGGTGTGATCTCGATTGTGGTTGGTGCTGGCGAGATTGGTGAAGCATTATCTTCTCATGCAGATGTGCAAAAAGTCGTGTTTACGGGTTCAACTCGAACAGGCCAGCACATTATGGCTGGTGCTGCTCAGCAGCTAAAACACTTAACTTTAGAGCTTGGCGGTAATGACGCTGGTATTGTATTACCAGATGCAAATATCGATGAAATTGCAGCTAAGATTTTTAATATGGCATTCTTAAACGCTGGCCAAACATGCGCGGCGTTAAAACGTTTATATGTGCATGAAAGCCAATATGAGGCGTTATCTCAAAAGTTAGCGGACGTTGCCAATGCTCAAGTTGTTGGTGATGGTATGGCATCTTCTACAACGTTTGGTCCAGTACAAAACCAAATGCAATATAACAAAGTGAAAGCTCTTATTGCTGAAGCTATTCAACAAGGTGCGAAAGCACTTTCTGGACAACAACAGCTACCAGAGCAAGGTTATTTTATTGCACCAACCATTTTGACTGAAGTTTCTGATACGTGCCGTGTGGTACAAGAAGAACAGTTTGGCCCGGTATTACCTGTCTTAAAATATACCGATATTAACGATGCAATTGCTCGTGCAAACGACAGTGAATTTGGTTTAGGTGGATCAATCTGGTCTTCTGATATTAAAGCTGCTCAAACTTATGCGACTCAGCTTCAATGCGGTACTGTTTGGATCAATACCCATGCGGAAGTTCTTCCTCATGCGCCTTTTGGTGGCTGGAAAATGTCAGGTATAGGTGCTGAATTTGGTTTAGAAGGTTTACTTGAAAATACGATTGGGCAAACAGTCCATATCAGTAAAGTCTAAATATTCATTTTAAGGCGGATCTAGTATCCGCCTTTTTATTTTCATGTATATAGGAAAAAGTTTGGCTTGCTTACTGGGAGTGGTGATAGCTCATGCTTTTAGGTTTAATTAAGAAATGATTCTGTTCTTTAATTTTTTTCAAAACAATGTAAGACTTTATGTGACCAATAAAATTATAAGAAAGTAATTTCTCCGTTACAAATTGAGAAAGCTGCTCCAAGTTTTCAGCAACGACTTTTAAAATAAAATCAGCATCGCCACTAATCGAAAATGCATCTTGAATGTTATCTTCAGCTTCAATCAGTTCTTGAAAAGCTTGCTGTGCTTTTGCCTCGTGTGTCCTTAAATTAAT
The DNA here is from genome assembly GCF_041021895.1 of Acinetobacter sp. XH1741. NCBI lineage: Bacteria > Pseudomonadati > Pseudomonadota > Gammaproteobacteria > Moraxellales > Moraxellaceae > Acinetobacter > Acinetobacter chenhuanii. Next base: position 3,246,200 of record NZ_CP157428.1, on the reverse strand, counting down.
ATGAATCATGGCGGTAACTTCCAGCCCTAGTGCCTGTTGCTGGATACGCGCCGTGTAACCTAGAATCACGCCTTTTTGCTCAAGCAGTTGACGTCGTCTAGAACATTGCGAAGCAGATAAACCGATTAAATCTCCAATTTCCTGATTGGTGAGCCGTCCATTCTTTTGTAGTGCCTGAATGATTTGCCAGTCGAACTTATCCATTGCATAAAATCCTTTTATGATACACAAATCATGTATTTTTATTAAAATGCGTTTTTATTATGCACGAAATCTAAAAGGTAGATGAAATATTATTTTTCTATGGAATAAAAATTGGTCTCAAAGGATATAGAGCAATGTTCATAGAAATCGGTGAATTTTTAAATCTTCGTCTAAAACAAATGGGTATCCAACATCTCTTCGGTGTACCTGGTGATTTTAACCTCTCATATCTAGAACAAGTTGAAGCAGACCCACAGCTCGAATTTATTGGAAATTGTAATGAATTAAATGCTGCCTATGCAGCAGACGGTTATGCACGAATTAACGGTTTTTCTGCCTTGGCCACTACTTATGGTGTAGGTGACTTAAGTGCAATTAATGGTATTGCAGGTGCTTACGCAGAAAATGTCCCGCTTATTCATATCTCAGGTATTCCACCTTTACATGCAGTTCAAAAGGGCACTTTAATACACCATACGCTGGTCGATGGTAACTACGACAACATTATGAACTGTATGAAAGAGTTCACAGTTGCTCAAACACGTTTAACGCCAGCAAATGCAGCATTTGAAATTGATCGCGTATTACGTCAGTGTTTCCTTGAGCGTCGTCCTGTACATATTCAATTACCAGGCGATATTACTCACGTTAAAATTGAAGTGTCTGAGCGTCCGCTCGACCTAAGCTATCCAGCTGTTGAACCAGAATTATTGCAAAGTGTGGTAAGCAAACTTTGTGACATTATTGCCAATGCTCAAAGTCCAGCACTTCTTATTGATAATGAAGCTTCGGTTTTTGGTGTAACTTCACTTTTAAATGATTTATCTCAAAAATGCTCAATTCCATTTGCAGGTATGAATACTGCAAAAAATATTATGGATGAAGGCTCACCTCGTTATATCGGGACTTATGTGGGTGGGGCAAGCCAACCGCATGTGAAAAATATCATTGAGCAATCTGACTGTTTGATTGGTATTGGTGCACGTTTTACCGATGTGGGTTCAGCTGTATTTACTCATCAAATTGAGACTAAGAATTACATCGAAATTAAATCTTATGGTTTGAGTATTTTTGGTCAGGATTTTCCGGGTATCGAGATCGGACAGTTACTTGTTGAGCTAAATAAAAAAGTTGCACCACGTAAATCGACAACACCTCTTCTTGAAAAACAAACTCAAAAAGTAGTTGAAGCTCCAGCTCAACAAAAGCTAAGCCAAGACGTGCTTTGGAACTACATTTCAGGTTTCTTAAAAGAAGATGATGTGATTATTGGTGAAGTCGGGACATCAAACTCTGCTTTGTCAGGTATAAAGCTTCCGGCTACTGCTAAATATATTGCTCAGCCGCTTTGGGGTTCTATTGGTTATACCTTGCCGGCTTTGCTTGGTAGTTTGTTGGCTGCCCCTGAACGCCGTCAAATTTTGTTTATTGGCGATGGTTCATTCCAGCTTACGGTACAAGAGCTTTCTACAATTATTCGTCATGGTTTAAAGCCAATCATTTTCTTGTTGAACAATGGCGGTTACACCATTGAGCGACTCATTATGGGCGAAAATGCTGCTTATAACGATGTACAGAACTGGAAATACACTGAAATCCCAGCGGTATTTAACGGTAAAAAAGGCCATACAACGTATGTTGTTGAAACTGCTGGACAGCTCAAGAGCGTTTTAGATAACGTTCAGCAAAATGATCAGTTAACTTTTATTGAATTAAAACTACCTGCAATGGATGCGCCAGTAAGTTTGAAGAAATTTGCTTCCGTGATTGCACGTTTTGACTATGGTGATCGTGGCTACGAAATTTTAAAGGAGCGTTCCCAACCGATTAAATGTAAGGATGCAAGCTCGTTTTAAATAGAAGATAGGACACGTCTTCTCAAAAATTAAATGGACTCATATTAAAGCAACTTATATCCGAAGGTCGGTTTCTGATCTTCGGATATGGTGCTGAATAAAGGTGTACAGGAAGTGACACCAACATTGGAGATAATGTTATGGATGCAAACAATAAGCACGAGTTAAAACAAGGCTTATCCAATCGACATATTCAACTCATCGCACTCGGAGGGGCGATCGGAACAGGGTTATTCTTAGGTCTTTCTCAAACAATTAAATTGGCTGGTCCTTCAATTTTATTAGGATATGCAATTGCAGGGGTGATTGCCTTTTTAATTATGCGTCATTTAGGCGAAATGGTTGTTGAAGAACCGGTGAGTGGTTCTTTTAGTTATTTTGCAAACAAGTACTGGGGCAAAATGGCTGGTTTCATGTCTGGCTGGAACTACTGGGTGTTGTATGTACTGGTAAGTATGGCCGAACTGAGTGCAATTGGTACTTTTATACAGTTTTGGTGGCCTGAAATTCCGACATGGCTAACTGCTTTATTTTTCTTTATTTTGATTAACGGCATTAACTTGGTTAATGTCCGCTTTTTTGGGGAATCCGAATTCTTATTTTCTTGCATTAAAATTGTTGCTATTTTAAGCATGATTGGTTTTGGGGCTTATCTCTTATTTTCAGGTTCGGCAGGTCCGCAAGCAGGTGTTGCGAATTTATGGCAACACGGTGGTTTCTTCCCGCATGGTCTGCATGGCTTTATCATGGCTTTGGCTGTCATTATGTTCGCATTTGGTGGTTTAGAGCTTATTGGTATTGCAGCAGCTGAAACAAAGAAACCTGAAACAACCATTCCAAAAGCAGTGAACCAGATTGTTTATCGCATCCTGATTTTTTATATCGGTGCAATTGGTATTCTTTTATGTCTGTATCCATGGAATATGGTGGCAGAAGGCGGTAGCCCATTTGTTTTGATTTTCCAGTCGCTCAATAGTAATGGCGTGGCAAATGTACTGAATTTTGTGGTCTTGATTGCTGCCATTTCGGTTTATAACAGCTGTATTTATTGTAATAGTCGTATGCTGCATGGTTTAGCAGAGCAAGGTAATGCTCCGGCAATTTTGAAAAAAGTAAACAGCCGTGGTATTCCGGTTCCGGCAGCCATTGTTTCTGCATCAATCACGGCAGTATGTGTGGTGGTGAACTATTTAATTCCGGGACAAGCATTTCAGATCTTTATGATGTTGGTTGTAGCAGCACTTGTTATTAACTGGCTTATGATTTCAGTCACACATTTGAAATTTACCAAAGCAATGAAACTACAGCGTCGCCAAACTAAGTTCCAAAGTATTCTGAGTCCGTGGAGTAATTATTTAACCATTAGCTTTGTATGCTTTATTCTTATTATTATGGCAATGACACCAGACATGAGACTGGCTGTGATTTTAGGTCCTATTTGGTTAGCTGCTTTAGCTATTATGTATTTCTTTAAATACCGTAAAAAAATGGTCGCAATGCCAGAAGTACAATCGAACTAATGAACTAAATTTACAACGATATTGCGGTTATCTGACATAAAGCAGATAGCCGTTTATCTTTTGTCATAATATTTTCATGTAACATTGAAATAATTTTTAAAAATAAATAATCTGTATAAACATTTAAAAAAGCATTTATGAAATAAACTTGTAATATCAATAAATTAAATTCTTTAATTTTTCGATTTTTAAAAAATTATGGTAGTAGCGTTTATTACGTTGTCATATTTATTGAAGCTTTTAAGGGCTAAGACCCTTATAAATTATAAGTAAATGTTTGATATCAAATAAAATTAGAAATATGACAGTGAACATTATAAAAATCATGAAAGCGTCATCATACTGTAACTTATTTGTCATATTTTCTATTCACAATGCAGCTATCGAAGAGCGTACAAGCACTCAACAAAAAGTGACGTACAACCTATTGCATTAATGAGAGAGAACAGAATGCGCTTAAATTCACGTCAAATCGCAATTGCGTTAGCAGTAACTGGGGCCGCTGTAACAACGACTGCAAATGCAGCTCGTGATACGATTCAAATTGCTGGTTCTTCAACTGTATTACCGTTTGCCAGCGTTGTAGCTGAAGAATTCGGTAATACATTCCCTCAATTTAAAACTCCTGTTGTGGGTTCTGGTGGTTCTTCTGCTGGTTTAAAACAGTTCTGTCAAGGCGTGGGCGACAACACGATCGACGTAGCAAATGCTTCTCGTAAAATTAAAAGCACTGAAATTGAAGCTTGTAACAAAGCTGGTGTAAAACAAATTCAAGAAATTAAAATTGGTTATGACGGTATTGTATTTGCGTCTAGCTCACACAAAGCAGCTTATAAATTAAAACCTTATCACGTGTTTGCTGCTTTAGCTGCACAGTTACCTTCTAAAGGTAAATTGGTTCCAAACCCTTATACAAACTGGAACCAAATTGACAAGTCACTTCCTAATGAGCCGATTACGCTTGTTATTCCTGCATCTAACCACGGTACACGTGAAGTTTTCCAAGAGAAAATGGTTGATGCTGGTTGTGAATCATACGAATACTTCAAAAGCTTAGAGAAAGAAGCTCAGAAGAAAGCATGTTCTACTTTCCGTAAAGATGGCCGTGTAATTGAAATTGCTGGCGACTATACAGAAACATTAGCTCGCTTAAAAACTTCTCCAAGTGCAGTTGGTGTATTTGGTTTAAGCTTCTATGACATGAACCGTGACAAGTTACGTGTAGCATCAGTAAACAACATCCTTCCTTCTGAAAAAACTGTGTTGAATGGTACATACCCTGTATCTCGCCCATTATTCTTCTACGTGAAAGGCGAACACTTAAAATCAGTTAAAGGTTTACCACAGTACGTAGAATATTTCCTAAGCAAAAAAGCGACTGGTAAAGGTTCTAAAGCTGAGCGTGATGGTTTAATCGCAATGTCTGATGCAGAACGCGCTAAAGTTTTAGCTGACTTTAAAGCAGGTAAAACTGTTAAATAAATTGTTTTGAATAGGGGCTGGTGATCCCAAGCGGTCATCAGCCTTTTTGTCTAACACGTTTTTCCCAAATTATGACAATTGAGAAAACAGTGGAGAATACATGAATCTGCTACTTATCGGTGTGTTGTTAGCCCTTGTGGCAATCGCATATCAACTTGGGCTGAGAAAGAGCCGTAACCTAGCAGGTAAGGGAAGCAACTCGGCGACACTACATTCTCGTCCTGGTTATTATGGCGCACTGGTTGGGCTTTGGTGCGGTATCCCTGCTTTTTTAATTTTGATCATTTGGAACTTGGTTGAGCCAAGTATTTTAAATCATATTATCTTTAATAATGTTCCTGCTGCTGTGAGTGCTTCTCTCGATGAAGCTGCTAGAAGTGTTCTTGTAGATCGAGTTCAAGCGATTGCTTCAGGTTTTGGGGTAAGTGATCATCCAGCTGCTTATGAGCTAGCTGCTGCTCAGCAATATGCAAAATTTCAAACTATTGGCTCTTTTGCCAAATTTGCTGTTGTTGTATGTGCAGCCTTGTTGGGTTTAGCTTGGGCAAAGAAAAAAATCAACCAAGAATATCGTGCACGTAACCAAGTTGAACGTGCTATTAACGTTGCTTTAATCTTGTGTTCTGGTGTTGCAATTTTAACCACCATTGGCATTGTGATGTCGATGTTTGGTGAAGCGATGCACTTCTTCCATTTTGTGAGTCCAATTGACTTTTTCTTTGGTACAGAATGGAACCCGGGCTTTAGTACTTCAGGTAATGCTGAAGGAAGTTATGGTTTATTACCATTGCTATGGGGAACACTCATGGTCAGTGGTATTGCTCTACTCGTTGCTGTGCCAGTTGGCTTGATGATTGCCATTTATCTGGCTGAGTATGCTTCTCCATGGTTACGTTCTTGGGCAAAACCAACGATTGAAGTTTTGGCGGGTATTCCAACAATCGTTTATGGTGTTTTTGCCATGATGGTTATTGGGCCATTTTTTAAAGCTGCCGGTGCATATGTCGGTATCGAAATTAACGCAACCAGTGCTTTAACTGCCGGTTTCGTTATGGGAATTATGATTATTCCGTTTGTGTCATCTTTGTCTGATGACATTATTACTCAAGTTCCTCGTGCACTACGTGATGGTTCACTAGGACTTGGAGCAACCAAGTCAGAAACAATTCGCCAAGTGGTTTTACCAGCAGCTTTGCCGGGTATTACAGGTGCATTCTTATTGGCTGTATCCCGTGCCGTGGGGGAAACCATGATTGTGGTTTTGGCAGCGGGGAACAGTCCACTTCTACATGCAAATCCATTTGAAGCTGTTTCGACAGTCACTGTGACCATTGTAAAACAGTTAACGGGTGATACCGATTTTGCAAGTCCACAGGCCTTGGTAGCATTTGCACTGGGTTTAACACTCTTTGTGATTACTTTGGGATTAAACATTGTTGCACTGTACATTGTGCGTAAATACCGTGAGCAATACGAATGAGTACATCAAATACATCGTCTCCTACGGATCAGAACGTATTTGATCCACAAGCTGCTGCTCAGGCACGTGATCGCCGTAAAAAAGTGATTGAAAAATCATTGGCTAAACGTCACCGTAAAGAAAAAGCTTTTCGTTTTGCTGGTTTTTCGGCAGTTGTGATTGGTCTTGCATTTGTTGCACTACTGTTTGGCAGTATTTTGGCAAAAGGTTTACCGGCATTTTGGCAAACCAGTATGAATGTACCGGTTTACTTTGACCCTAAAGTGATTGATGCAGGTCCTGTACCTGTACGTACACAGGGTGAAACACCAGCGCATTACCAAGAACGTTATGTCGATTGGCAAACAAAAATGGGTATGGTGGATTGGGATAGCCTCATCGTAAATGGAATGGTTGCAAAGGATCCTTCACTTGAGTCACAGCGTGATTCGTTACGTAGTCTTTATGCAAGCTCAGAAGCATATCGTTTACGTGATATGGTATTTGCAAACCCGTCACTTATTGGTAAAAAAGAAAATCTTACTTTCTTAGGGGATGCCAATGTCGATGTATGGTTAAAAGGTAATATTGACCGTTCATTACCAGATGATCAGCAACAGCTAGATCCGGAAATACGTAAGCTCGCTGATGATCTAAAAGCAAAAGGTATTCTTGAAAATACATTTAATACCAATTTATTTACAAATCCGGACTCTCGTAGTTCACCAGCTATTAGTGGTCTTGCTGGTGCATTTATGGGCTCGTTATTCATGATGCTGATCGTCATCCTGATTTCGATTCCAATTGGTGTAGCAAGTGCTATCTATTTAGAAGAATTTGCTCCAAAGAATTTCATTACCGACATTATTGAAGTCAACATTAATAACCTTGCGGCTGTTCCTTCAATCGTGTTTGGTTTACTCGGTGCTGCGATTTTTATTGGCTGGATGCGCTTACCATTGTCAGCGCCGTTGGTCGGTGGTTTGGTATTAAGTTTAATGACATTACCAACCGTCATTATTACCACACGTGCTTCTTTAAAAGCTGTGCCACCATCAATTCGTCAAGCTGCACTTGGTTTAGGTGCATCTAAAGTACAAACCGTTTTTCATCATGTTTTACCGTTGGCGATGCCGGGGATCATGACGGGTGCGATTATTGGTGTTGCACATGCTTTAGGTGAAACTGCGCCGTTACTTTTAATCGGGATGAGTGCATTCGTTGCAAGTATTCCAACAACTCCATTTGATCAAGCAACTGCTTTACCTGTTCAAGTTTACTTATGGCAGGGTAATGAGTTGCGTAACTTCTTCGAAGGCCGTACTGCTGCTGCGATTATCGTACTTCTTGCATTAATGATTGGCTTAAACAGCCTTGCAATTTGGTTACGTAAAAAGTTCGAAGTGCGTTGGTAATAGAGGATAAATCATGAATACTATTGATATTACGAATTCCTTAGAAAAGGATAAGTTAGTGAATACTGAACAATCTAAACTTACAGATACACAATCGCATCATAGCACTTCGTATGTTTCGCATTTTGAACCTCATACTTCAAAAAAGCCGAATTCAACCGAAATCAAAATCAGTGCTCAAGACGCCCATGTTTATTATGGTGACTTTGAAGCGATTAAAGGCATCGATTTAGATATCTATCAAAATGAAGTTATCGCATTTATTGGACCATCGGGTTGTGGTAAATCGACTTTCCTTCGTACTTTAAACCGTATGAATGACACGATTGATGGTTGCCGTGTAACAGGTAAGATCACATTAGATGATAAAAATATCTATGATCCAAATCTAGATGTTGTATTACTGCGTGCTCAGGTGGGTATGGTGTTTCAAAAGCCAAATCCATTCCCTAAGTCTATTTTTGATAATGTTGCGTATGGACCGAAACTACATGGTTTAGCACGTGATAAATATGACCTAGAAGAAATTGTTGAAAATAGCTTGCGTAAAGCAGGTCTATGGGAAGAAGTTAAAGACCGTTTGAATCAGCCGGGCACAGGTTTATCTGGTGGTCAGCAACAACGTTTATGTATTGCACGTACTATTGCAGTAAGTCCTGAAGTAATTTTGATGGACGAACCTTGTTCTGCGCTTGACCCAATTGCTACAGCAAAAGTGGAAGAGTTGATTTCTGAACTTTCTGATCAATATACCATTGTCATCGTAACGCACTCGATGCAACAGGCAGCACGTGTTTCAGACCGTACAGCATACTTCCATTTAGGTGATTTGATTGAAGTAAACTCGACAGAAAAAGTGTTTACTCAACCTGATCATCAGTTGACTGAAGCCTATATCACGGGTCGTTTTGGTTAATTACCAGCGATTTAAAAAAAGAGCCAAGTGCTCTTTTTTTTATTTAATAAATGAAAATGAATCTATTTTGCAAAAACACTATTGAATTTTAATCAAAAGAACCACATCTTAAGGCTATAAAGAGAAACTTATGAGCATAGAATTTTATGTTATTCCATTTGCCTAAACTCCCTGCAGAGATACGTGTCAGTCATTTGAATGCACGTGTAAATGAACAGCGAAAAAAAATTGCACAAACGACATCAAGCCGTTTAGAGCTTTTACAATTAGCACAACAACTTGCGAAAGAAGCGAAGATCCGCCGTAAAAACAACCAGAAAATTTTTGTTTTAGATTTTAAGGGTGATATTCAGGCATCTGCGGTTGAAAACTTACGTGAAGAAATCACACTCATTTTAGCAACGGCTAAAGCTGGCCGTGATCGTGTAGTGGTACGCCTTGAAAGCCCAGGTGGTATGGTTCATGGTTATGGACTAGCAGCGGCTCAATTGGTTCGTTTGCGTGATGCAGGTTTTCATTTAACGATTTGTGTCGACAAAGTCGCTGCAAGTGGTGGTTATATGATGGCATGTATTGCAAATGAAATTATTTCTGCACCATTTGCTGTAGTAGGTTCAATTGGTGTAGTTGCTCAGGTTCCAAATTTCAATCGTCTTTTAAAAGAACATAATGTTGATTTTGAACTTTACACAGCAGGTCAATATAAGCGTACTGTGACCATGTTTGGTGAAAATACGCCTGAAGGTAAGGCAAAGTTTGAAGAAGAGCTACAGCAAACGCATCAGTTATTTAAACACTTTGTAGAGAAATATCGTCCACAGCTTAATGTAGATAAAGTCGCTACAGGTGAACACTGGTATGGACGAGATGCGCTTGATTTAAATCTTGTTGATAAGCTAGAAACTTCTGATGAGTACCTGTTAGCTTTGTTACCACAACATGATGTGTATGTGATTAATACACGCAAGAAAGCAACCTTAGGTGAAAAATTGGGTCTGCAAGCAGCTCAAATGGCTGATAGCTTGATTCCGGCTGTAATGAATAAAGTGGCAGATAGTTTGGCAAAAGCGAACTCAACCTTAGTTCAAATGCGCGATACGAAGTTTTAATTCAGATTTTATATTTGAACGTGAGAGTACCGTTATCGGTACTCTTTTTTTATAACTAAAAAAGAAAACTGATTAATATTTGTTTAAGTTTCAATTGTCAAAGTGGTCGTTAATTTTAATTTTGAGTTTTATGATGTCAAAGGTATGGCCGCATATTGATATTCTGATAAGAATCTTGCACATCATTATCATGCTCGCGTTTGTTGGTGCTTATTTTACAGGGGATAAAGAGGACTTACACCAAGTTCATATGATGTTTGGTTATATCCTCCTAATAACTATTACCATACGGGTTATCTGGCACTTTTTAAGTCCACGGGTTTCAAATACAACACCGTTTGGGATTAAAAAACGAGGGACTATAGCGCTTACTACAATAAAAAAGGCACTGAGTCATACCAACTCAATAAGCATTTTTTCTAAAAATTCAATTCAGCTCATCAGTATTACACTTTTTCAAACTTCAATATTATGCATTTTTCTGGTGATTCCTATCGTGGTCGTCCTTGGGTATGGGACTGAGCATTTTTATTCACATTCCTTAAGAAATTTACATTCATTATTTGCAAATTTATTTTTAGCCTTAGTTTTACTTCACCTTTCAACGCTTATTTTAAATAGTATTTTGGCAAAACGTTTTCAGGGGTGGAGCATGCTTAAAATATCATTAGAAGATAGCAAAATAACTCAATATATGGCCTTATTTGTTTTAGGCCTCATTGGAGCTTTTAGCTTTTATTATTTAGCCATGTAAATTACAGCTGTGATTCATTTAAAAATGAATAGATGCTAAAAATATGTAATATATAAGTTTTATGTGATCCTGCTGTAAATTGTATTTTTAATAGAAAGTCAAAAAAAATTATTGATAAATATACTAATTGAATTGTGATAAATAAGTGAGTTTGATATTTTAAGCAACAATAAAATAGCTTTTAGATGCCTCATTTAAAAAGTTACACATTTAAAAATATAACTGAAATTCAGGATAGGAAATAATGACAAGAATAATTGTAGCATCCAAAGAGGGTTTGGACGTTCTGCAAGATGGTCAACTCAATAAAGTGGTTTTAAACCAACCTACTATTATTCAAATTGGTGTCAGTCAAAAAGATATTGCATCAATGGAAAAGCAGGGTGGGAGTCTTATCGTCCATTTAAAAAATGGAGAGACCATTGTTCTAGAAAATTTCTTTAGTGAAGCAACGAATACAACAGAGAATTCACTTGTTTTGCCAACAGAAAGTGGAAAGTTTGTCGAAGCACGGTTTGATACTCAAGGTAAGCTCATCGATTATAGAGGCTTAAATCATGTCACAGATTTAGGCTATGCCACTACTAGTTCGTCAGCTGCAACAATGGCTGTTGATAGTGATCCAAGTTTTTCGATGGGTAACATACTTAAAGCTGGTTTAGCAGTTTTAGCTGCCGAGGGTTTGTACCTTTGGGCTTTTAATAAAGATGATAAAAATGATTCACCAACTGTTCCTGATTTAATTGCACCCGTTGCTCCAACAGCAACTCTTGCTGATGATACCGTGACGGTGACAGGTAAAACTGAGGCAAATGCGAAAATCTACATTAAGGATGCCGCAGGCAATACAGTTGCTTCAGGCGTTACAGATGCAAACGGAAATTACACGATTAAATTAGACAAGCCACTCGTAAATGGCGATAAATTGAATGTTATTGCCCAAGATGCAGCTGGAAATAATTCTAAAGCTACTGTCTTAACAGGAACAAAAGATACAATTCCCCCTGATGTCCCACAAGCTCAATTAAGTGATGATGGTACATTGGTTACAGGTAAGGCGGAAGCCAATGCAAAAATTACCGTTTATGATGCCACTGGCAAAGTATTGGGAACAGTTTTTGCAAATAAAGATGGTATTTATGCTTTAAAACTTACCCCACCTTTAACCAGTGAAGCGGGCGGTAAAGTGATTGCCGAAGATGCTGCTGGTAATAAATCTGAGGAAGTTAAAATTATTGCGGGTAAAGATACCATACCACCAGCTCCTCCTTTTGTTGAAGTAAGCAAAGACGGCTCCGTGATACATGGTAAAACAGAAGCCAATGCCAAAGTTCAAATTAAAGATGCAGATGGTAAAGTCATTGGAAGTGGCACAGCAGATGCTCAAGGTGACTTTCAGATTACACTTTCACCCGCTTTAAAAGATTCACAAAAAGGAACGGTAGTTGCCGAAGATGCTGCTGGTAATATATCTAAACCTGTAGAAATTAAGCCAGGCTTTGACTCGATTGCACCAGATAAACCTACGGCTCAAATTAATGCAGATGGAACTTCTGTAACGGGTACGGCCGAAGCCAACGCTAAAATTGAAATTAAAGATGTAACCGGTAAAGTCATTGGTACAGGAACAGCCGATGCTGACGGTAAATTTACGATTGCTATTTCTCCAGCTTTAACTGATAACAACCATGCAGCTGTTTCGGCTATTGATGCTGCAGGAAATAGATCTGATAGTCTGGATATTATTGGTACAAAAGACACTATCCCTCCGATAAAGCCGATATTAAACACTGTGGAGGATAATGTTGGTGACGTAAAGGGTGCTATTGCAGCAGGTTCAGAAACGGATGATGCTAGACCAAAACTCACAGGTTCTGGCGAAGCAAATGCAACCCTCACTATTTATGATAATGGCATTGCTATTGGTATGGTAACTGTCACAACTGGTAGATCTTGGACATTTACATTTGATAAAGATCTGACACTTGGTAAGCATGTAATTACTTTAACTCAAACGGATGCAGCAGGGTTGACCAGCGAGGCAAGCTCTCCATTTACCTTTTATGTGGTCGCACCGAAAACTGCAAGCCTGGCCGATGCCTCAGTAGATACGTTGGGTACACATGAACCAGCTTTAGCAGATAGTGTTGGACTGAGTACTTTAAAAGTTGCACAAAATACAACACCCGAGACCAATACCCAGCAGAAAACTGTTCCTATAGATGATTTGTTGAAAAGTTCTTCTGCGAGTGACTCAGATCCAGTGGCAAAGCTTTTAGTATCGACAGCATTAAAGCCTACACAGACACCTGAACAAACCGATATAAATACTTCAGTTGACCAGACAACAAATCTTGATCATCTTTTACCAAATACGACTTCTTCACCTTTGCAAAATATTTTAGAACAGACCTATCCAGTTGTTTAAAAAGACTCTATGTAACATAAAAAGCGCTCAATGAGCGCTTTTTATTTATGTCTAATTTTTGATTTTCGGTGTTGTTATAAGAGTAATAACTCCATAAACAATCGATCCAATTGTGGCGAGCAACATGTCTTTATGAGCATCCCACATGTCGCCTTGTTGCCCATTATAGTTTTCAGCTTGTTCAGGCGATAACCCAATTGCGATTACCCATTCAATCAGTTCATAAAAGACACTCGATGCCATAACGAATTGGACTACAAGCAAAAATAGAGAAAAAGGGCGTGCGGTCGGCAACCAAACCTGAAAAACGCGATAAATAAGTGGGTAGAGCAACGCACCATATGAAAAGTGCACAAGTCGATCATACATATTACGAGACCAACCCATGTACTCATCTAAATTAAAATGGAATATGTGTTGAATCCATTCATTATATGGAACGTAGGAATAGAGATAATGAGCACCAATAACATGTATGAGTAAAAACAGTAAATAAAAGCAAAAGCTTAAAAAATCGAGTCCAATTTTTTTAAAAATAATAAAAAGCAGAATCAGCATTAAAACAGTGCCAGCTTGATGCAATAAATAAGCTTCAAACTCAAGAGGCCGAATACCAGAAATGAGAATGGCAATGAAAAGCAGACTAAGCGCAATATAATGTTTAAGTTTAAATTTTTTTTCGATCATTTTTTGAAAGACTTTATTTTGATAAATATAAGTGTAATAAAAAAGCGAAGCCTAGGCCTCGCTTTTTATCAACTTTTTAAATTAGATTTTGCTAATTAAGTCATTAATTTGTTTTGCTTGTTCAGCTGCATTACCTGTGTAAGTCGCAGGTGTAAGCTCTGCTAAACGAGCGCGCTCTTCGCTTGGTACTTGAGCAAGTTCGTCACCATTTACGAAATTAACCATCATGTCACGAGTCATTGCTTGACCACGAGTTAATGCTTTTAACTTCTCATATGGTTTTTCAATGTTATAACGACGCATAACTGTTTGAATTGGTTCAGCAAGAACTTCTTGAGCTTGGTCAAGATCTTCATTTAAGCGGTTAGCATTAAGCTCAAGTTTACCAACACCTTTTAAGCAAGCATCAAAAGCAATTAAGCTTTGTGCAAAACCAACACCCATGTTACGAAGTACAGTTGAGTCAGTTAAGTCACGTTGCCAGCGAGAAATTGGTAATTTTTCACCTAAGTGAGCCAATACCGCATTTGCAATACCTAAGTTACCTTCAGAGTTTTCAAAGTCAATTGGGTTTACTTTGTGTGGCATAGTTGATGAACCAACTTCACCTTCTTTAAGTTTTTGTTTGAAGTAACCTAAAGAGATATAACCCCATACGTCACGGTTAAAGTCGATCAAAATGGTATTGAAACGACGTAACGCATCAAACAACTCAGCCATATAGTCATGTGGTTCGATTTGTGTTGTATACGGGTTGAAAGCTAAACCTAAAGATTCAACAAAAGCTTGTGCGTGTGCAGCCCAGTCAACATCTGGATAAGCAGAAAGGTGAGCATTGTAGTTACCTACAGCACCGTTGATTTTGCCTAGTAATTCAACATTTTCAAACTGTTTGATTTGACGAGCTAAACGATATGCAACGTTTGCCATTTCTTTACCCAAAGTTGTTGGGCTAGCAGTTTGACCATGTGTACGAGACAACATCGGTTGTTCAGCATGCGTTGTTGCTAGAGCAGAGATCGCATTTAAAATTTGCTTCATGCTTGATACTAAAACTTCACGGCCGTTTTTAAGCATAAGTGCATGAGACAAGTTGTTGATGTCTTCTGATGTACACGCAAAGTGGATGAACTCACCCGCATTTTGTAATTCAGCAATACCAGCAATTTTCTCTTTCAAGAAATATTCAACTGCTTTTACGTCATGGTTAGTTGTACGTTCAATTTCTTTAATGCGATTCGCATCTTCTTCTGAGAAGTTGCTTACGATCGCATCTAAAGCTGCATTTGTTTCATTTGAGAAAGGAGCAACTTCAACAATTTCCGGATGGTTAGAAAGCGCTTGTAACCAACGCACCTCTACAGTGACACGAGCATGAATTAAACCAAACTCAGAAAGAAAAGGGCGTAGCGCATCACATTTGCTGGCATAACGTCCATCTAATGGTGACAGTGCGGTTAAAGCGTTCATAACGATTCCTTAATGTTGGAATAAACATAAAACAAAAATAATCTCGGTACAGTCTTAGACAACTTGGTACTGTAAACGAGCAAGTGCTTGAATATCCTGTAGCAATTTACGTTTGCTAAAAATCATGTTCCATGAACTACCGCCGAGTTGTCGCCATAAATGAGCCATTTGTAGCCCTGTAAAAAGACAAGCACGGATGCGGTTGGTATGGTTGGTATCTTTAAATGCCTCAGCATTACCACGAACAAGAATGCGTGGATTGATTTGCCCGGCAGTATCAACATAGGTTTGAGCCAAATTGGCTAAAATACTTGGATGTAAATAATTATTATCAAAAAAAGAAAGTTGTTTTAAAATTTTCTGCTGCGCTTTTTCAATAATGGCGACATATTCAGGATTGCTATAGACCTTTTTTTCTAATTGCAAAAGTGACATTGCGTAAGACATAGGGAGCTTTGCACTACGCATTTTAGGCAAACGAGATTTAGGCGCATTGGTAAAAGGCTGGGTAATACAGTTTTCGAGTGTCTTAAGACCTAACGAAATATCAGCCAGTTGATTAAAAAAATCTAAAGTTTGAACAGTATTATTATTTGTTGTAGGGCGAATATTTAAACTCGCCTTTATTAATAACTCAAAATAAAAGTTACCACTTTCACCAATACTTTGCTGACCTGTCATAGCAGTCATATGCGTAAGCTGGGTTGCTTGAAACACCCCAGCTAAAGCAAGGGCACGGTTTTGGCGAACATTCAAAGCTTGTGATTGTTGAAAGGGTAACTCCACCATGCCATTCATTCCCTTAAATAAAATTTGGTGTAGGGGCATTTGTATGGTGAATCACACCCCCGCCTAGACAAACTTCATCTGAATAAAATACAACGCTTTGGCCCGGTGTAACTGCGCGTTGAGGTTCATCAAACTCAACACGAATACCGTGCTCACTATTTTCATCTATAAACACTGTGCAAGCCTGATCAGGCTGGCGATAACGTGTTTTAGCTGTACAACGTAATCCTTCGGCTGGAATATTTTGTTCACCCGCTACCCAGTCAATCGACTCACTCCAAAGCTGTGTGCTTTGCATGAGTGGGTGTTCATGTCCTTGGCCTACGACTAAACGATTATTGGCAATGTCTTTATGAAGTACAAACCACGCACCTTCTGATTCACCCTTCAGACCACCTAGACCAATACCGCCACGCTGACCGAGCGTATAGTACATCAGACCGTGGTGTTCACCAACTTCTTTGCCGTTATCTAGTACAATTTTACCTGGTTGAGCGGGTAAATATTGTTTAAGGAAGTCATTAAAACGACGTTCACCAATAAAACAGATACCAGTTGAATCTTTTTTCTTCGCCGTTGCTAAATCTAATTCTTCAGCAATTCTACGAACTTCGGGTTTTTCAATTTCGCCTACAGGGAAGAGCGTTTTATTAATTTCACGACCATGCACTGCATGCAAGAAATAAGTTTGGTCTTTGTTGTTATCTAAACCACGTAATAAAGGCGCATACGCTTCACCTTTAGAGTTGTAAGCTGTTTCAGCACGGCGTGCATAGTGACCTGTTGCAATAAAATCCGCACCTAAAGTCATAGCGTGGTCTAAAAATGCACGAAACTTAATTTCTTTATTACATAAGATATCCGGATTTGGGGTGCGACCAGCCGCATATTCAGCTAAGAAGTGCTCAAATACACGATCCCAATATTCCATGGCAAAGTTTGCAGTATGAAGTTTAATACCAATTTTATCTGCTACTGCTTGGGCGTCGGCTAAATCTTCCATTGCCGTGCAGTATTCCGTGCCGTCATCTTCCTCCCAGTTTTTCATGAAAAGACCTTCAACTTGATAACCCTGTTGAAGTAAAAGTGCCGCAGAAACAGATGAATCTACGCCACCAGACATACCGACGATGACACGTTGTTGCATAGGACTAGGCATCCAAATGTGAAGTTAATGAGGGAGAGAAAGGGTGCTCATAAATAAGAGCCAAAGGATAATGTTTACCTTTCATGGCGTCTTCAATGGCTTTAATTACCAGTGGACTACGAGCACGGGCAGATTCTTGAAGCTCATCTAGGGTCATCCAGACAGCAGAAACAATACCTGTATCAAGTTTAGGGTCGCTTTCGACGTGAGTGACGTGCGCTAAAAAGCAGAAGCGATAATAGGTACGGTCGGGAAACATGGGTGGGGTATATGTATAAATACCGAGTAAGGCATCTATTTCTATATGATGACCCGTTTCTTCAAGTGTTTCACGAATAGCAGCTTCAATTAGCGTTTCACCACATTCCACATGACCAGCAGGTTGATTAAACACTGTGTGTACAAAACCTTCGCTATGTTCTTCGACAAAAAGATAGCGTCCATCTTTTTCTACGACTGTAGCGACAGTAACATGAGGAGTCCATGCGGCCATAAAAAAGCACCATGAATTTAAAAGTCGTATGATACGAAATTTAGGGGTTTTTGGCTACGGTGATCTTTCAAACGATAAAGCATGATAAAAACTTTATCATTTGAAAAATGTAGAGTTCAATTAATTTGTTTGAGTCTCTTTATGATTGTTTTGCACTTTTACGTAATGTCTTGCTGAATAAGGTAAAAATGCCAGTTCTTTTTCAGTTAGAGGACGGACTTGTTGTACAGGACTTCCCACATAAAGATAACCACTTTTTAAGACTTTACGAGGTGGAACTAAACTTCCCGCACCAATCATTACGTCATCTTCAATAACGACATCATCTAAAATAACAGTATTGATACCGACTAAAACACGATTGCCAATGGTACAGCCATGTAAAGTCACATGATGACCCACAGTCACGTCTTCACCAATAATAAGAGGTGAACCATTCGGTTTGGCATCATTTTTATGGCTAACATGCAACATACAATGGTCTTGTACATTACTGTTTTTACCAATTTGAATGCTATTTACATCACCCCGTATAACTGCAAAAGGCCATACCGAAACATTTTCGGCCAATTTAACATCACCTACAACCACTGACATTTCATCAATGTAACAACTCGAGTCAATTTGTGGATGATGATCTAAATAAGGACGAATATTTTTTGTCATGAGAGGCATCAAAATAAAATTTAGTAAAATTATAAAATAAAAAAGCACTCAGACTAAATAGCATGAGTGCTTAATTTGACTATTCTAAAAATTAGAATAAGCCGCTAAAAAATAGTTTGATATGGTCAATCATACGTGCGAAGAAACTTGCTTCTTCAACTGGTTTTAAAGCAACAAGAGGTTTTTCGGCAATTACTTTGCCATCTAAACTCGCAACAAGTTTACCAACTACTTGGCCTTTTTGTAGAGGAGCTTTAAGGTTTGGCTGTACCACCAATTGAGTCTTAATGCCGCCTGCTTTACCTTTAGGCATGGTGACACTGAAGTTCTCTGCTAAACCAATTTGAACTTCATTTTCTTTACCGAACCATACTTTCGCTTTTGCAAGAACTTGGTTAGCAGGTTGAACATTTGCAGTTTCAAAGTTCGCAAAGCCCCAAGACAACAAAGAGCGAGTTTGATTAGCACGTTCATTAACACTGTCGGTACCAAAAATAACTGAGATTAAACGCATTGGACCACGTTTACTTGAAGTCGTTAAGCAGTAACCTGCTTCGTCTGTATGGCCTGTTTTTAAACCATCCACACTTGGGTCAGTGTAAAGTAAAGCATTACGGTTACCTTGTTTGATACCGTTAAATGTAAACTCTTTCTCAGAGTAAATCGGATAGTATCTTGAGCTATCTTTAATAATATGTTGAGCTAAAACTGCCATATCTTTTGCAGTTGAATAATGACCTTCAGCAGGTAAACCTGTTGAGTTCATAAACTGGGTATTTGTCATACCAATACGTTTTGCTTCCTGATTCATGAGGTGAGCAAAAGTACCTTCATTTCCAGCAATGTGCTCAGCCATTGCTTTTGATGCATCGTTACCTGACTGAATGATAATACCTCGAAGCATTTCTAAAACAGTTGCTGTACCATTTAATGGAACATACATACATGATTCAGCGCTGCTTCCTTTACACCATGCAGATTCGTTCATACGAACCTTTTCATTTTCAGTCAGCTGACCTTTTAATAGTTTTTGTTCAATGATATAGCTCGTCATCATTTTTGTCATAGATGCTGGAGCAAGCTTTTCATTTTCATTTTTAGAAGCAAGAATTTGTCCTGTCTCATAATCCATTAATACATAAGACTTATTATTTAATTCTGGCGGAGCTGATAAGACAGTTGCTGCATAAGAAAAACTTGGTAAGAGGAGGAGTGCAGCAATAGCGCTTTTTCGAGTCATTCTAGGTAATTCCAATATCTTGTATGAAGCAGAAGAGCCTAGCATTTTAGGATAAAGCAAAGCCGACTTCTATGGGGGAAGTCGGCTTTTTCAAACAGTATTGTAACTAGAGAGTTTTTAACTAATTTAGTTTTGCGATTGATAAGCTTTTACGTCTTGACAAACTAACTTGTTTTGCTCGTTTCCTGCAGCTTTTGCATCATTACGCGCTTCTTTTAATACTTTTTTGAAACTCTTATCTTTCGTGCGTTTTTCTAAAGCAGCGACTGGATCTGCTTCATTTGGTAAATAGTCTTTTACAAGACGCTCATAACCTTGAGCAAATTCTGCATCTTTTTTACCAATTAAACTTGGACAAATTTCAGAAAGTACCTGAATTGCTGCTAACTCTTCTGGTGTAGTACCTTTGGTAGGTGTAACTTCAACAACATTTTCATTTTCAGTTTTCTTGTCAGCTGTTTTTTTCTTGTCAGCAGCATAACCTACTGTTGCCATTGTCATGAGTAAAACAACAGAAAGTGATTGAACTAAACTTTTTTTCATAAACATGGATAACCTGAAACAAAAAATTGAAATATGCCGATAGCTTAAACAATTTAAACGCTAAAAAAATGGAAAAAATGTATTGTTATGTAGGTTTTCTGCTTTATATAAACAGAAAACCCCAAGGAAACTATGCTGAATAAGCAAAGACCTTAATCTTTATAATTTACCACTTCTTCGCAGAGTTCATGCTGTTCATGATGATCCATTTCTTTGGCAGCCTGACGAGCGTCATTTAACAATGTTTTATATTCTGGGTCATTTTGCAGCGCAGAGAAAGTGATCGATTTATTGGAATAACCACCTAGGTACATCGCAATAATCTTTTTAGTATTGGTTTCAAGATTTTTATTTGCACCTACAAAAGTAGGGCAAATTTCTTGTAAAACTTGAGTAGATGCAATGTCATCTTTAATTAAGCTATCAGCTTCTTGTGTTGAGATCCCCTCATCAGCAAAAACCGTTTGACTACACAATGTGATACTGATCCCCAATACCTGAAAAAAAGGAGCGAAAGTTTTCATTTTTTCACAATTTTATAATGCTATGGAGGCATAAATATATATAATTCAACAAATAATTCAATTGAGAAAACCTTCGGGTTTATTTGTCGAGATAGATTTTTTGTGAATATTCTAATTGCCAATGATGACGGTGTGTTCGCACCCGGTATACAAGCCTTAGCTGAAGCATTAAAACCACTAGGCCGTGTTGTTGTGGTTGCTCCAGAAAGTGAAAGAAGCGGTTTTTCGAGTGCGTTAACTCTAGATCGTCCTTTACGTCCTATTCAAATTGCTGAAGATGTATGGGCAGTCAATGGAACACCAGCCGATTGTGTGTATTTGTCCATGAATGGATTATTTGATTTCGAATTTGACTTAGTCGTTAGTGGAATCAATAGTGGCGCAAACTTAGGTGACGATGTGCTGTACTCGGGAACAGTGGGTGCTGCATTTGAAGGGCGTTTAATGAAGCAGCCAGCCATTGCAGTTTCTTTGGCTGGGTCTGATGTGCGTTCATACAATCATAAAGATGATTATGCGCAAGCAGCGAAGTGGGTACATGACTTTATTGCCAAGGGATTACCTGCGTTGCCACCGCGACATATTTTTAATATTAATATTCCGGATGTACCACAGCTGAAGGGTACCCAAATTACTTACCAAGGCCGCCGTGCCCAGTCTAAACCAATCACGAGTCATGTTGACCCACGAGGCCGTCAAGTTTACTGGATTGGTCTTGCTGGCGAAGCAGTTACTGACCCGCAGCGTATAGCGAGTCAAATTCAATCTGATTTTTTTGCGGTTGCAAATGGTTTTGTAAGTGTTACTCCAATCCAGATGGACGCAACAAACTATGCAGTTTTAGAAGATTTGCAGTCCAGTTTGGGTCAATAATCTCTATCAAATGTTATAACTTTGTGAATAAAGAAAAAGAGGAACATGTTTCCTCTTACTTTTTTGGTACTCTTAGCCGAAATGATTTGTAGCATTTAGTGAGGGAGTTCGATGCATTTAACTGGGCAACAAAGCAGATTGCATATTCAAAGAGACAAAATAATGAAAATTATGATGTTGTCTGTAGCTGTAGGTTTTACTGTTGCAATGGCAGGATGTGCTTCTAAACCACAAATTAATAATAGTTCTCGCTTTGCAATGGCTCCTAACTATTACACAGTCCGTTCAGGTGATACTTTAAGTGGTATTGCAATGCGTTATGGTCTGGATTATGTCAGTATTGCAGAGATGAATGGTATTGCTCCGCCGTATCGTATTTATGTAAACCAATCGCTACGTTTAAAGAGTTCGTCTTCTTCACCAAGAACAGTGTCGACACAAGTCATGGCACAACCAGAACCAATTAAGCGTCAAACAATAGCTTTACCAACCACAACACCAACAAGAACGGCACCGCCAACAACGACTCCACCACCACCTGTTGCATCATCAACCAATACAACAGTAGGCGCTTCTATTCCAAGCTCAAGCTTGCGTTGGGTGAAACCGAATAATGGTCCAGTGATCCAAGGATTTAATTTGGCGAATAATGTCAAAGGAATTCGTTATGGTGGTAACCAAGGTGACCCGATTTATGCAGCGGCTGATGGTCAAGTTGTATACGCGGCTGATGGTCTAAAAGAATATGGTAATTTAGTCTTAATTAAGCATATTGATGGTTATATCAGTGCGTATGCCCACAATAGCAAGATGATAGTGAAGAGTGGAGACAATGTAACAGCAGGGCAAAAGATTGCTGAAATGGGTTCTTCAGGCGCTTCTCGAGTGATGCTTGAATTCCAAATTCGCCTTGATGGTAAACCAATCAATCCGGCAAATCTTTTACCAAATTAGCTAATGCAATAAATATAGGTTTCCTCGTATAATGTAATTGGTTGCTTTCATTACAACAATAAGCATTTTTTATAAATTTAGAATTAGATTTGAGGAAACCTATGTTAGATCAGCTTCGTGCGATGGGTGTTTTTGCTTGTGTGGTTGAAAAAAGTTCATTTAGTGGCGCGGCACGTGAATTAGGTATTACAACAAGTGCTGTAAGTCAGCAAATCCGTTCTTTTGAGCATGAAATGGATGTAATTTTATTACACCGTTCTACTCGAAAACTTAGTTTAACAGAGGCTGGACAGGCTTTTTTCTCAAGTTGCCAAGAAATGTTGGCAGCAGCAGAACGAGGCAAGATCCGAATCAATGAATTAAGAGACGATTTGATTGGGGATTTACGCATTGCAACTACACCGGATTTAGCGGTTCAGCACATTATCCCAGCTTTATCTCATTGGATGTCTGCTCATCGTGGTTTATCTGTTCATTTTGAAGTAGGTCATCGTTATATTGACTTAATCGAAGAACGAATTGATATTGCTGTACGTATGAGTTCTACACCAGTAGAAGAGGATAGCTCAGTTGTTCCAATGGCTTTTGTCGATCAGATTTTGGTAGCTTCTCCCAGCTATCTCAATCAATCAAGCCCGATTTTGCATCCAAACGATTTAAACAATCATGAGTTGCTTTCTATTAATGCAATGAGCGAATCACGTAGTTTTAATTTTCAGCATGCCAAAACAGGTGAAAAATTAAATATTGAAATGATAAGCCGTTTGGAAAGTAATAATTTGCAAGTTGCTAAAGCACTATGCCAACAAGGACACGGTATTGCCAGAATTTTATATTTAGATGCTCAAAAAGAACTTAAGGCTGGTTCTTTAATTGAAATCCTCCCTGATTGGAAACTCCCGGCTTTCACTTTATATGCAGAGACTGCAAAAAACGATCAACAACCAATGAAGATTCAACGTTGCGTTGAAGCGCTTAAACAGTATTTTAGCCAGTTGGCTGGCGGAAGAGCGATGCAGATTGTTCGCTAATTTTATTGAATTAATAAAAAAGGGCTTGTAAATACAAGCCCTTTTTTATGTCAGTTTATTTTTGCTTTAGTGTTACAGCTTCTTCCTGAGTCTCTTGAGGAAGGTCATCTGCTGTGAGCTCTTCATGCTTTTTGATTTTTTTCTTATTTTTCTTTTTCTTCTTTGGCTCCTCTTCAATTTCTGCACCATCTTCAATTGCTTGCCAATATTCAAGCTGTTCCATTACAGCAGCATAAATAGAATGTTTGCTGTATTTACCTTTTTTGTCGAGTGTACCAACAGGACGAGCCATTAAGATCTCAAGCGCTTGATCAATCGTATCAATCGCGTGAATATGGAATTGGCCACTTTGTACAGCATCAATCACATCTTGGCGTAACATCAAATGCTGCATGTTTTGACGAGGAATAATAACACCTTGTTTACCTGTCAAACCTTGCAGTTTACATGCGTCATAGAAGCCTTCAATTTTTGCATTTACACCACCAATCGGTTGAACTTGACCTAACTGGTTCATAGAGCCTGTAATGGCCCATGACTGATCAATTGGTATTTGGCTAATTGCAGAAATTAATGCAGAAAGTTCGGCAACTGTTGCGCTATCGCCGTCTACTTGTCCGTAGCTTTGTTCAAATGCGAGAGCAGCAGAGAAATGTAAAATCTGTTCACGACCAAAATGAGCTTTTAAGAAGCTAGACATGAGTAACACGCCTTTAGCATGTAATGAACCGCCAAGCTCGACGCTACGCTCAATATCAAGAATATCACCACCGCCTTGATAGACCGAGGCAGTTAAACGTGAAGGTAAACCAAACTCTACATCTGCATAGTGGATGACGGAGAGGGCATTGATCTGACCTAAACGATGTCCAGAAGTTTCAATTAACTGGGTTCCACGAGATAAATCTTGCCAGTAAAGCTCTCTTAAATAGCCTAAGCGATATTGTCTATGTTGTAGCGCAAGATTAATGTGCTGGTCAGTTACGAGCTTATCATTGCCTTTAAACGCATGATGATGCGCTTCACGAATCAAATCACCTAAAGTCGAAGCATGTAAAGACAAGGAACTTTGATCTTCTGCCTGACGGCTTGAATCAGTCAATAAAGCTGCCAAAGCACTTCGATCAAATGGAAGTAATTTATCTGCTTGTACGTAGTCTGCAATCAACTGCATGTAGGCTTGTTCATTTTCGTCATTACGTTGTAATGTATCGGTAAAATCCGCACGAATTTTAAATACGCTACCAAGCTCTGGTTCTACTTCTAAAATTTCATAATAAATTTCAGGTTCTGCCATAAGAACCACTTTAATATCAAGTGGAATAGCAGCAGGTTCTATCGAAATACTTCCCGTTAAAGTCAACATATGTTCAAGAGAAGATAGCTTGAGTTGACCTGACTTTAAAGCACGCTTTAAACCCTGCCATGCATAAGGTTGTTCAAGTAACTGCTCAGCTTCAAGCATTAAAAAACCACCATTCGCTTGGTGAAGAGCACCTGGACGAATGAGCGTGAAATCTGTGGTAATTGTGCCGTTATGAGTAAGCTGTTCAACATGACCAAGCAGGTTGTAGTGCGTTGGGAAATCTTCAAAAATAACTGGTGCACCACTATTTGGTTTATTCGAGACAATCACATTTGCCTGATAACGCGCTGGCACACGGTTAAACATAGCCGGAGCAAAGTCATCTTCTTCTTGCTCTAAAATTAATTCGACATTGTCAATTACATCTTGAGCATACTGTTTTAAATAATCTTCAAGACCTTTTACTTGGCCATATTTATTTAAAATCAAATCGATTCGTGGCATAACCACTTGGGTGGCGATATCTCGGTTTAACACAGACACTTTGTCACGTGCATCATCTT
This sequence comes from Acinetobacter sp. XH1741, assembly GCF_041021895.1. Taxonomy (NCBI): domain Bacteria; kingdom Pseudomonadati; phylum Pseudomonadota; class Gammaproteobacteria; order Moraxellales; family Moraxellaceae; genus Acinetobacter; species Acinetobacter chenhuanii. The sequence continues at coordinate 3,220,771 of NZ_CP157428.1, read as the reverse complement.
CTAAATCGCCTAAATGCAAACCAAGGCGCTCAAGCTTTTTATCCATGTAACGGACATTGGCTGCAATTTCAGCACGTTGCTTGGTATTTAACGCATCAATTTCTGTTTGGGTAAGTTCTTGTACCTGATCATCTTTTAATTGGACGGGTACAAAACCATGTTTCTCATTTCGAGAAATCAATTTTAGATCAAGCCCTTCGCCTTCTTTTGTGAGCTCAACAAGTGCTTGTTGCTGTTCATCTCCGGTTTCCTCACGGATTCGTTCGATACGGTTATGATAAGTTTCAGCACTAAAGCGGCGTTCAAGCTGCTTTAAAATAATTTGCCAAGCTTGATGAAGGGATTGTTGGAACTTTGTTCCTTGCCCAGCAGGGAAACGTAATGCAATAGGTTGACGAGCCTGTTTAAAATTGTAGACATATACCCAATCATCAGGGGTAGGCATTGTTTTCGCATGTTGTTGTAGTAAACGCTTAATCATGGTGCGTTTACCTAACCCTGCCGTTCCTACTGCAAAAATGTTATAACCAGAGTAAGGTAAAGAAATGCCAGCTTCTACCGAAGCTTTGGCTCGATCTTGACCTAAAAAATTATTGAGCGGTTTAATACGTTTTGTTGAAGCTGGAATTTTTTCAAAATCTGGAATATGTGTAAGTTGTTCGGGTTTTAAAGCTGTTTTATCTAAAGTCATTTTAATATCAGGTTGCTCAAAAGCTGAAGGAAATGCATTTATTGTGACGTTTGTGGTGTTTGTTTTAGCGAGTGATAAAGATGAAGTTGTCACTTGATCAAGTTTTTGTGTCACTGTTGATATCCAGCAAAAGAAAACGAAGGTTGAGAGTTAAAGGTATACAGGTTTAGCATAAAATATCAAGCAAACTTGCCGTTTTTATCACCAAAACAAAACTTGATTGCATAAAGAATCTTGCAAGCAATTGTAAGAAGCGATTGAATAGGCGCATTTATAATTTATGGAAAATAAAAAACGAATGACCACACAAACCTCTGGTTGGGTCTCGGCGTTTAAAGCATTTTTAGACCGCCGTGCATTAATTATGCTATTTCTGGGTTTTTCTGCCGGAATACCCATTTTATTGATTTTCTCTAGCCTCTCTTTATGGCTAGGTGAGGCGGGCATCGATAAAAGTGCAGTCACTTTTTTTAGCTGGGCAGCTTTGGGATATTCCTTTAAGTTTGTTTGGGCACCTTTAATTGATGAATTGCCAGTCCCATTTTTGACCAAGGCCTTAGGTCGAAGACGCGCTTGGTTGCTGATCGCGCAGTGTTTAATTGTCCTTGCAATTTGTACTATGGCTTTTTCAGACCCGGCTTTAGGGCATGCCTATCTCGTTCAAATGGCGGCAGGTGCTGTGCTACTTGGCTTTTCAGCAGCAACACAAGATATTGTAATTGATGCCTATCGTATTGAGTTGGCTGAAACTGAAATGCAGACGGTATTAGCATCGACATATAATGCTGGTTATCGTATTGGTATGATTGTCGCTGGGGCAGGCGCTTTATTCTTAGCTGCATATTTAGGAACAGCAAAAGGTAACTATATTTACGAGGCTTGGAAAACGACCTACTTAACTATGGCAGCAGTCATGTCGGTAGGTATTATTACAACCTTGCTTGTTCGCGAGCCTAAAGTTAACCGCGTATATAAAAACTATAAAACGAGCGATTATTACCGCTTAGTGTTCGTGTTTTTTATTGCCGTTATTTCATTTGTCTTAACTTATATTTATTCAGGACAAATTACCGAAGCAATTTCAAAAGCTGGCAATATTGAAGATAGTGCAAGTCTGTTTGGCTTAGAAGCTTTAAGATTTTTAACGGCCACAGGGGCCGCTATTTTAGTCGGTTATATACTGGTTAAAATGGGCGTAGTTAACCAGCAAATGGCAAAAGAAACTTGGATTGCTCCAATTCTTGATTTCTTTAAACGTTATGGGGTCAAACTTGCATTAGTACTTCTACTTTTGATTGGTTTCTTCCGTATTTCTGACATTATTGCTGGTGTCATTTCAAATGTCTTTTATCAAGACTTAAACTTTAGCAAACAGCAAATTGCTGAAGCTGTAAAAGTTTATGGTGTTATTTTTAGCTTAGTCGGTGGTTTCTTAGGTGGTTTGCTAGCCCAACGCATGAATATTATGAAACTCATGTTTGTTGGAGCAGTGCTCGCGAGCTCTACTAACCTCATTTTTATTGGTCTAGTAAAATCAGGTAAACCACTTGATATGGTTGAAGTCCAAGTTGGCAACAATCATTATAAAGTTAAACCAGATGAAGTTGGTTATTGGAAACTGAAAGTTCCTAGTTCTAGTTTTACGGGTACACAACAAATTGATGTTAAAGCGAGTTATGCTTTACCAAATCAACAGGCCGATACAATCGTCCGCGTTCAACCATTGGTAACAACTCATGCTGAGCATGGGCCTTTACAAATTTTACCTTTAATGGGAAGTGATCAAATTCCTGCTAAATCGTCTGAAGGTAGTGTTGTGGTCCGTGGTCAATATTTTGGGGAAGTTTTAACACCAACTCAAAAGGTTGTAGTGAGTCTTGATGGTCAAAAGTTTGATGCAAAAATGACAGATCAAAAGGGTGTATTTAGCACCACAATTGATATGAAAAAATTATTGTCATCACCAACTAAAGAACTTACCGCTTCGATTGTTGAAGGAAATAAAAAACTTTCATCAGCTTCTCATCACTACGAAGTTGCTTCAAATTCTCCAGAAAAATCTGAACTAGATGTGAATATTGAACCTTTACCGTATATTGATACTCAGTCAGGTCAACAAGTTGAAGTGAGTGGTAAAGTCATCAAACCTTATAGTTCATTATGGCTTTATTTCGCAATTGTTCTTGATAATTTGGCTTCAGGTTTAGCTGGCGCGGCATTCATTGCATTTCTTTCAAGTTTAACGAGTGTGTCATTTACTGCTGTTCAATATGCGATCTTTAGCTCACTTATGACGCTTACCCCAAAACTTTTAGGTGGATATTCAGGTACCATAGTGAGTAATATTGGGTATCCAAACTTCTTTTTGATGACCACATTGATCGGGATTCCAATCTTAATTTTAGTGGTTTGGGTTGGAAAACTACTTAAAGATCATCAGAAACATGAAACAGAAAAGGCAGGTGAATAAACATGCGAATGCTTCATACAATGTTGCGAGTAGGCAATTTAGAACAATCTTTAAAGTTCTATACCGAAGTATTAGGAATGAAGTTACTTCGTAAGCGTGATTATGAAGAAGGTCGCTTTACATTGGCATTTGTTGGTTATGGCGATGAAGAAAATAATACCGTGCTTGAACTCACGCATAACTGGGATACATCAAGTTATGACTTAGGTAATGCCTATGGTCACATTGCAATTGGTGTTGATGATGCTTATAAAGCATGTGAAGACATTAAAGCGCGTGGCGGTAAAGTTGTGCGTGAAGCTGGCCCAATGAAGGGTGGCGTTACGGTTATTGCCTTTGTTGAAGACCCAGATGGCTATAAAATCGAACTCATTCAGCAAGATGCAAATGCTAGAAATAATTAAGTAAATGACTTAAGTGCTTTAAGATTTAGGTCTTAAAAGTCTAGCTTTATTTTTATAGCCCAGTATGATGAAGAGCTGACCAAATGGTCAATTTATCAACTGGGCTTTTCTTTATCTAAAATAATCATAGGATGTGAACATGCTGAAGTTCTTGGCACTTGATCGATTTACAATTTTGTTGGTTGGCATGGTACTACTAGCAACTTTTTTTCCAGTCAGTGGTCAAGCTGCGCAGTATTTCAATACATTAACTACAGTCGCAATTGCAATTTTATTCTTCTTGCATGGTGCCAAACTGTCTCGTGAGGCAGTGATTGAAGGTATCTTGCATTGGAAAATGCATTTACTGGTATTTGCAATTACGTTCTTTATTTTTCCTGCCCTTGGTTTATTGGCTAAACCTATTCTTTTACCCTTATTAGGGCAGCAGCTCTATTGGGGCTTTTTGTTTATGTGCTTCTTGCCATCGACTGTTCAGTCTTCTATTGCATTTACTTCAGTTGCAAAAGGGAATGTGGCAGGGGCAGTATGTAGTGCATCTTTCTCAAACTTGGTGGGAATGTTCATTACGCCGGTTTTAGTGAGTTTCTTTATTTTAGGGCAAAGTCAGCATGGGTTTGATCCTACATCGTCTATTATAGAAATTACGTTGTTGCTGTTAGTACCGTTTGTTTTAGGACAATTACTTCGTCCCTATATTTTTCCATATATGGCAAAAGTCCCAAGTATTGTAAAAGCATTCGATCAAGGCTCAATTTTGATGGTGGTCTATGGTGCATTTAGTGGGGCAGTGGTTGCCGGACTTTGGCACCAAGTGAACTGGAAAACCTTACTTCTTTTGGCACTTGCTTGCTCTGTATTACTCACCATTATTATGTTACTTGCGCTGTATTTACCGCGTGCTTTTGGTTTTAGCCGAGCTGATCAGATTACAGTTTTCTTCTGTGGTTCAAAAAAGACCTTGGCAAGTGGTGTACCAATGGCACAAATTTTATTTATTGGCCAGCCTCTAGGCATGATTGTTTTGCCAATTATGATCTTTCACCAAATCCAGTTAATGGTGTGTGGAGTAATCGCAAATTACTGGGCCAAATCCCAAGATTAATTCGCAAAAAAGATTTATATGGCGTATAATACTGTCCACTTGTTGTGCTTAGCTCTAACCCTAGAGGTTTCGGTGGGCCAAAAGAATGGTCTGTTGTGGTGTTGATCTGCTTGTAAAAGCCTGCCTCAATTTAATTGAGAGTGATCAATTGCGATGACAGCTTAAGCCTTTCTTCAATTAGGAGTAATCGACGATGCGCGCCGATATTCACCCAAAATATGAAAAATTAGTTGCAACTTGCTCATGCGGTAACGTAATCGAAACTCGTTCTGCTTTAGGTAAAGAAACTATTTACCTTGACGTATGTTCAGCTTGCCACCCATTCTACACTGGTAAACAAAAGAATGTAGATACTGGTGGTCGTATCGACAAATTCAAACAACGTTTCTCTGGTATGTCTCGCTCTATCAAGCGTTAATACTTCAGAACGAAATAAAAAACGGGCTTATGCCCGTTTTTTATTTTTAAAGAACAAGACCATTACTGGTCTTGTACATCGGTTAAACGATCAAGTTTTTTCTGAAAATAATCCCCTTGCAAGAAACGTGCTTCCACATTCCATGCATTTGCAAATAGGTTCATATCATTTAAGTGAGCCAATAAAATTCCAATCGGTTTTACAGTCAAATAGTTCAATACTTTCTCTTGTAAGTTATTCAATCCCTGATCTGAACTTAATAGCTCAGTTTTATTGGGTTGTAATTTTACAAGTTGAATATCAAGTTGCTGCAATATCGAATCACTATAAATAGACGAAGCGAAGTCTCTAATGGAAACTTCTGCGCCATGTTGACGTAACCGACCAATCATCTGTTGAGCAGTTGGAAGGTGATACTGAATGGCTTGTTCCGAAAACTGTAAAATCAGCGGGCTTTCAATTTTGCTACCAATGATAGTAAGCAGTTTTGAAATCAGTTCAGGGAATGACTTATCTTTGAGCAAAATATCAATATTGAGGTTAATAATGAGTTTCGCTTTAGGATATTGAGCAATAAAGTTATGTAGTTGCTTACATGCTTCTACCAATATCCAGCGGTCTAATTGAATAGAAAGTTCAGCATCTTCTTTTAAGTCAACTAAATCACTTAATTCATACCAACGCTCATCTGCAATAAAACCACTTGTCACCTCATAGTTATGAGTTTCTTGGTCTTGCTTGTCATAAATTTGCTGATATTTCAGATGGATCTCACCTTGAGCTAATTTTTGTCTTAACTGCTGTAGCAGAGAAGACTTCGAACTAGGTTCAAAATGTTCAATTGTTAAATCAAGCGCAATCTTTTCAATGCTCGGTGTAACTGTTGTTTCTACAATTGGGATTACTTCAAGTTGAGGTGTAGCTTGAGGTAAATTCTGCTTTTCAGCCTGATTTAGCAATGATGTAAAAGAGTCATCATTGAATGAATCGTTCAGAAAAGCATAACCGAGCTTTAGCTGTACCGAAAAATTTTGCTCATGAATTTCTAACAGGTGTTCCTTTTGCAAAGTTTGTAAACTCGTTAACTGTGAGTTTAAAACTGAACTATTTTCTGCCTGTAATAGACCGACATAAGTCCCCAAATCAACTTGAAAAATCGGCATTTGAGCATGGTCTTTTAAAAAACCATGGAGCTGATTGAAATATTGCCCCAACGTCTGCCAACTCTGTTGAAACAGTCGCTCTGGGCACTGTGCGAGTTTAAATAAAACTACTGCATTTGTTTGGGCAGGGTGAGTGCTTAAGTGTCGATTAATCTGTTGCCAAGCTGAGCTTAACCCCACATTTTTCTCGGACGGAGACGTGTTTGCCGGAGTGTTTAAATCAACATGATAATCAATGGTCAGTTGGACAGCGTCTTCTTCCTGACTTGGAATAAATTCTAGTTTTAAAGCATTATTACCAGAAATGGCCTGATGCTGACTTTGAATTTCGAAGCGTGCTTGATCAAATTGACCTAACGAAATTTTTTTAAAACGCTGTTTAAAAATATTTAAATCATTAGGTTGTAAGACATCCAAGATCGGTAAACCAATAATATCTTCTTCTTGCTGAAAGCCAAAAAGATTTAAATATTCTGTATTTGCCTTAATGTGAATGCCTTCTTGGAAAATAGCGACTGCTTTATGGCTGTTGTCGACTAGAGTCTGCGTATGAGTATGAATGGTATCAAGCTCTGCTAACAAACGTTGTTCCGTTTGTAAAAGACGGCTATACGACAAGGTTCGAATAAGCGTGATATAGAAATGATCTAGTGGCTCTAACCGAACTACATCATAAATACCTTTTTGGATATAACTTTGGTATTGCTGCGGTTGGTAATCATCTGGTTGTAAAAGTAAAATCGGAAGCTGTGGCTGTTCTGATGCTTGAACAAGGGAGAGAGTTTGTTCAATTTTCAAATCATATGCGCGACCAAAAACAATCACATCCCAAGATGTATTGAGCTGCTTTTCAAAACTTTTTAAATCATCAAGTAATAAGGCATTAACTTGATATTCATTCCCCGATAATAAATTTAAAATTTGGTTATAACGTAACTGGTTATCATCAATAATGAGTAAACGTATTTCAGTACGTTTTAACTTTTTAGATAGTAAAGAGTTTCTCACTTTAATGCTTCCCATAAATCTTGGCTATTCACGTTATTATTCTTTTTCAACATGAACTGATCGAGCAGATGTTGCTGCTGCTCATTCAAAAGCTCAAACTGAAATTGAATAAAACTCTGAGTAATGAGTTGTGCTTTGAGTAGATACACTTTGATTTCTTCTGTCCCCAATCGTAAATGAATTGTTTGTTGCTCTCTAAAAATTTGAGATCCCGGTAAAATAAGCGTGTTTTGTATTTCTTCTAAGTTTTGAGTTTGTAGTAATAGTGCAGGGTGGTAATTGCGAGTATGGCGCTCTGCCTGAATATGTACAGCGCAAGGGAACATCGCTTGTGAAAGAATTTCTAAACCGAGTTCCAGAGATTTTTCTGTCGATTGCTTAATCCAGCGAATAACACCACCACGCCACTGACCATGGAGTGTTTCCTTCACTAAAATATATTCGCCAGTTCTTAAGTTTTTGGGTGCCTCACCAGACCATTTTATACGGTAGCCATTTACACTGATATCAAGCACAGTGGTTTGATAAATGGTTTTGGTTTCGCGGCTTAGGCGTTGGTATGAGGAGGTTTGTTGCTCTTTTTTCTCTAAGTTTGATAAAACTTTTGATTCACTTTGTAGATTATAGTTATTGTTGAGTTGTAGTGTTTCTTCAAAGTTTTTTGCTTTAGATAAATAAAAATGAGCGGTACTTAACCCGAAACAGATTTGCAGTGCAGCATTATATTCATAACGTTCATGACGGCGCTGTGCTGTCGTTCCTAAAATGGTTTGAACGTGAAATTTTAATGCTGGGCTTAGATAAATCTTTTCATTTTTAGACATGTACTGAGCATTTTTGTGCATGGTGGCAGTAACATGTTCAAGCAAAGCTTGGGTGCTAATAAATATGCTTGGATTGAAATTCGAACTTTGTTTTTTGTTATAGACGGGTGGGTGATCTTTAGTTGGATCGACCACATACTTGGTTAAGGCCGAGTCTTTAGGCAAGATCTGAATCATACGTGCCCAGTCAAAACTACATTGAAACAAGGCTTGAATTTCTGATTGACGAATCTGATTGGTGTTAAAAATATCTAATAAAATAAGCTGGGCATAAGCTTGTGTAATATTCGCTAATGGGTGCTGTACACCTTGAATATGATTAATATTGGTTAAATGATATTTGTGCTGAACCGCTGTTTCATAGAGTTGGTGCGCAATTAACCATTGGCCTTTTACAGGTTCGCTGTAAAGCATGTGTTGCTGGTATAAAAGGTTGGTCAGTTGCTGCAATGCATGGAATGTCGCCAAAATACGGGCAGTTTGTAAGTTTTTCTTTTGCTTAAAAGAAAACAAAGAAAACTTTTGCTTTTGTAGCTGCTCGTGGCTTGTCTTTGCGATATTTAAATAAATGCTGGCAAAATAACAGCGCAAAAGCATTGCCAGCTCAATGATGTGCTCATTACGATCTGTACTAATCACGCCTTGGTTAAAAAAGTTTTTTTCTAAACTTGCCAAAACATTATTAATAGTTGGGTGAAGTGTCTGAATTAAGTCGAAGCGTAAGGTTTCGCTGCAATTTAATTCGTTTAACTCCAAAATTGCGGTAAATAGCGCTTTTGAGGTATCACCCAATTGCATAATAGAAAGGGTAGTGACCCATTCATTAAGATCTTTAATGTTGGCTTCACAAAAGCTTAACCGTTCACGAGAAAGTGCGGTTTGATTGTGAAAAATGTCCGAAAGCGCATTATTCATCATCACTTATTATATAACTCAAAAAGTTGTAGCCCCAAAAAGCGGTGTTTTATTCTTTTCGCCCGCAATTTCCCTGACGAGTTTAGGAACCAGATATCCAGGTAGGCTCGCTAACACGTCTTGATATATCGCATCTATTTCAGATGGTATTAAATCAAAATGCTGTGCGCCTTTTACTTTATCTAATACGTGTAAGTAATAAGGCATAACGCGAGCTTCAAATAGACGATAACTTAAGTCAGTTAAAGTTTGAGCAGAATCATTGACACCTTTTAACAATACAGCCTGATTCAGTACAGTAATGTGGTGTGAAGATAACTCCATTAACTTTGAACAAGTAAAGTCATCGAGTTCAGAAGCATGGTTTGAGTGTACCACCAGAATAATACGCAGCCTACTGTTTTTTAATAAAGAAATCAGCTCTTCGTCGATTCGGTTTGGAATGACAATTGGAACTCGTGAATGAATTCTCAAAATCTTTACTTGTTTGAGAGATGATAAACGTTCTAACCAAAGTGCCAATTTTCGGTTAGAAAGTGTTAGCGGATCACCACCACTTAAAATGACTTCATTAATGTCAGGATTGGCTTCAATATAGTTTTTAATATTTATCCAATCGTCATTTTTAGGCAAATTTTCCTGATAGGGAAAGTGACGGCGGAAACAGTAACGGCAGTGTACGGCGCAAGCACCTGTCAAAGTCAGTAAAAAACGTGATTTATATTTATGTAAAACACCCGGTAATTGGTTCGCTGCTTCTTCACCCAAAGGGTCTGTGACAAACTCGGGATGTTCCTCAAGCTCTAAATGATGAGGCAATACTTGTAGCAAAAGCGGGTCAAGTGGGTTTTTAGCGTTCATTTTTCCGACGAACGCACGAGGCACACGTAATTTAAACTTTTCAGAAGCTAGAATCGCACCCGATAATAGTTGATCTGAGGATAACTCGAGTAGGCTGAGCAGTTCAGAAGGATCAGTAATAAGGTCACTGAGTTGTGATTGCCAGTTTTGCTCTTGGTATAAATAGTTTATCATTTGACACGATTAAGATAATGCAACAACGCATTATATCGCATAGTTGACTTGTTAAGTTTGGAGTGTGCCTTTCATGGCCTATTATTCTACAAATGATTTCAAAGCTGGCCTTAAGGTTATGCTTGATGGTAACCCATGTTCTATCATGGAAAACGAATATGTAAAACCAGGTAAAGGTCAAGCGTTCAACCGTGTAAAATTACGTAACCTTAAAACCGGTAAAGTATTAGAAAAAACTTTCAAATCAGGTGACTCTTTAGAAGCAGCTGACATCGTTGAAGTTGAAATGGAATACCTATACAACGATGGTGAAATGTGGAATTTCATGGATCCTGTATCTTTTGAGCAAATCGCTGCAGACAAAATTGCAATGGGCGATGCTGCTAAATGGTTAAAAGACGATTCAAATGAAAAATGTACAATTATGTTGTTCAACGGCGTACCTTTAACAGTAAGCCCACCGAACTTCGTTGTATTGAAAATCGTTGAAACTGATCCGGGCGTACGTGGTGATACATCTGGCGGTGGCGGTAAACCAGCTAAGCTTGAAACAGGTGCGGTTGTTCGTGTTCCGTTATTTGTTCAGCAAGAAGAAAGCGTTCGTGTAGATACTCGTACTGGCGATTATTTAGAGCGTGCATAATAGTTAAAAAATACACTATTATCGAAGGGATGATGTAAATCATCCCTTTTTTTATGCGAAAGTATAAGAGGAAAAAAGAAAAAGGAGGAGTAGAGTCACAGGGATTAAGAGAAACAGTACATAACAATATAAAAATGCTGTAGTTATTTATTGAGAGGTTAAGAATGGACACAATGCAAGCGAAATCTACGCTTCCCTCCAAGCTGGTCTGGAGCCTAGTTGCAATTATAGGTGCAATTTCTTTTGGGATGCTGGCACTCAGTCGTGGTGAACATGTTAACGCGGTTTGGCTTGTACTTGCTGCAGCATGTGTATATAGCATCGCATATCGATTTTATAGTCTATTTATTGCAACTAAAGTATTTGAATTAAACCCAAGACGTTTAACCCCAGCACATCGTTTAGCCGATGGTCTGGATTACGTACCCACCAATAAATACGTACTTTTCGGTCACCACTTTGCTGCAATTGCAGGAGCAGGGCCGTTAGTCGGGCCAATTTTGGCTGCACAAATGGGCTTTTTACCGGGCACGATCTGGTTATTGGTCGGTGTAGTACTCGCGGGTGCGGTACAAGATTTTTTAGTTTTATTTATCTCAACACGCCGTGACGGTCGCTCACTGGGTGAGATGGCAAAGCAAGAACTTGGTTCTTTTGCTGGTGTTGTCGTTATGCTAGGCGCACTTGGGGTAATGATTATTATCCTTGCGGTACTGGCGTTAGTGGTTGTTAAAGCACTTGCACATAGTCCATGGGGTGTTTTTAGTATTGCAGCAACCATTCCAATTGCATTGTTCATGGGCGTGTACATGCGCTTTATTCGTCCGGGACGTATTGCAGAAGTTTCAATTATTGGCTTTGTTTTAATGATGCTGGCTATTGTCTATGGTGGACATGTTGCAGCAGACCCTTACTGGGGTGAGTTCTTCACTTTAACTGGTACACAACTTACTTGGTGCCTCATCGTTTATGGTTTTATCGCATCGGTATTGCCAGTGTGGCTGCTATTAGCACCGCGTGATTATTTATCTACTTTCTTAAAAATCGGGGTTATTCTTGGTTTAGCAGTGGGTATTATCATTGCATTACCTGAATTGAAAATGCCTGCTGTAACCCATTTCATTGATGGTACAGGTCCGGTTTTCTCAGGTAGCTTATTCCCATTCCTGTTTATTACCATTGCCTGTGGTGCCATTTCTGGTTTCCATGCGCTTGTATCGAGTGGTACGACACCAAAACTTATCGATAACGAAGCTGACATGCGCATGATTGGCTACGGCGGTATGCTCATGGAGTCTTTCGTCGGTATTATGGCGATGATCTGTGCAACTGTCTTAGACCCGGGTGTGTATTTTGCAATTAATGCCCCAGCAGCAGTGCTTGGAACAACCGTAGAAACTGCGGCAGAAGCTGTACGCAATTTAGGCTTTGTCGTTACCCCAGAAATGTTGACCGTGTTGGCTCAAGAGGTTGGTGAAAGCTCGATTCTTTCGCGTACAGGTGGTGCACCTACCTTCGCTATTGGTATGGCTCATATCATTTCTGAAATTTTTAACAGCCGCGCAATGATGGCGTTCTGGTATCACTTTGCCATTTTATTTGAAGCATTATTCATTTTAACTGCTGTTGATGCTGGTACTCGTGCTTGTCGCTTTATGGTGCAAGACACAGTCGGTATTGTTATTCCAGCGGTTAAAACTTCTAGTTCATTTATTGGTAATTTGGTCGGTACAGCCGTTGCCGTAGGTGGGTGGGGCTTCTTCGTCTATCAAGGTGTGATTGACCCATTAGGCGGTGTTAACTCATTATGGCCTCTGTTTGGTGTAGGTAACCAAATGCTGGCTTCAATGGCATTGATTTTAGGTACTGTCATTTTGTTTAAAATGAAAAAAGAAAAGTATGTTTGGGTGACCATTTTCCCAACAATTTTCTTGTTCATTACATGTATGACAGCAGGGTGGCAAAAGATTTTCCACGAAAATCCAAAAATTGGTTTCTTGGCGCAAGCGCATAAGTTCTCTGATGCAATTGCTCGTGGTGAAGTGCTAAAACCTGCTAAAAGTATTGCCGAAATGCAAACCATCGTGATGTCGAATCAGATTAATGCTGCACTTTGTGGCTTCTTTATGATTGTATCGATTGTCATGATTATTGCCTCAATTGGTATTGTTCGCCGTGCTTTAGCGAGTCGCACACCGACTGTAAATGAAGCACCTGCGGTATATGCCGATCCTGAAGTGGTTACCACTCGAGGAGAGTAAAGATGAATTTTAAATTTGCAAAAAATGGAACTGTCATTATTGCGAAAATCATCAAAATGACAGTGCTCTCACAAAAAGAGCTATTACTTTCTCCAAAAAACTGGTCGCGTATAGCAACCTTATGGCAACGTTTACAGCAGAGCTTTCGACTCATGGTCGGCGTGCCAGACTATCAAACGTATTTGGAGCATATGAAAGCTCATCATCCAGATTTAACCCCTATGGATGCGAAGACGTTCTATCGACATTGTGTTGATGTGCGCTATCCATCGGCAGGTGGTACTTTGAAGAAATGCCCTTGTTAAGTTGAGCTTGATATTTGGCTAAAATAAAACGGTATGTGGTTGAACCATGTACCGTTTTATTTTTTGGGAAATGAAAAATAGTTTGCTCAAAGTCTGCGCATTTGTATTTTTTTCAATGGCAAATCACTTGTTTTGCTTTTGAAAAATGAATATGATGCTTTCCATTCTAGGTGTATAGCTCAGTTGGTTAGAGCGCTACGTTGACATCGTAGAGGTCTCCAGTTCGAGTCTGGATATACCTACCAAGATTTATAAAGGGTTTACATTGTTTTAATAACATGTAAGCCCTTTTTTTATGCCTGTTTTTGTATTAAACCGATTAAAATTAAAAGCGAAGATTGAAGCGGGGTAGTGGGTGAGATGGCGACCTGCCCCCATTGAGATTAAGTTGTAAAAATGATCACGACAAGAAGCAGGTCATTAAGCTATTTATAAAATGGCTTTGGTAGGTTAGCCCACCTAAGCATTTAAGCAAATAGAGCTAACTCATGAGCTGAATATAGCATTCAAGCTTTATTTATACATATATTATTTGGGGCTTAATTTGAAAGATTTGATTTTTTATGAGCAATCAATTTTCAGTACATATAACGCATATGTTTAGCAGCCAAATAAACATTTTCATAGATAGATGGAACGGAAATAGAAAAAAGCCCTAAATTATTAGGGCTTTTTTATTACTCACTTTCGACAATCATCTTCACCGAGTTCATCTTTAGTATATCCCTCATTTAGTTTTTTTAACCATGTTGATTGCTTGGCATCCACCCAAGCATAAACTTTCTGATAATCAACTTGAGACTGAGGGGATAAGTCTTTTTTGTAATGCTGAAGAAACTTAGTTGTCCAACAAAGTTTATTTAGTTGAGCCAAGGAAAGGCTTTCTTCAATTACAAAGTTATTTCCAATTTCTTTTTCAAGCTCGCTTAAAACACCTGCTTTCTTTAAAGTGGTATACAGCAAAGCATTTGTAACTTTATTCTTTTCGGATGCTATAGCATTTTTATAGACTGGTTGATCCATAATCAGCATATTTACTGCGCCACGGGTTGAATTAATAACATCTTCTCTATAATTTTTAACTTGTGTATTGGTACATCCACAACTAGTTAGAGCAAACATAGAAATTAAGATTAGTTTTAAGGGGCTAGTAGAGCCCTTTTTCACGAACATTAACAGGGTCTCCTAGATACTCTCTATTTTGTTTCATAATTTGAATCATTTTAGGGTTAAAGTCTTGATTAAAGACCTTTTTAAACATTTCACGATTAATAAATAGTGGTCCATCATTCATTCTTAACTGTGCCAAATCTGTACTAGCCTTGGCAGCATTTAACTTTGCAAAAGTATCTTTCAAGTCTTCAATTTTTGAATAAATTTCTTTGCCTTGATCAAACTTACTAAGATTTCTTAGTTCAAGCAATTCATCAACAGCAAACGTACTCAAAAAGCGTACTTTAAAGGCTGTTTGTTGAAATTCTCCAACAATTCGCGCACCTTCTTTCATCGCATGTTTGAGTACATAATTATGAAACGTTATATACATTCTTGTATGAAATGCAGGGTCAGCCATATTGCTTTCAGGAAGTTTATTGACATCCCATTCCATACCAAACCGAACTGCCATTAATAATTCAATGGTGTTTTCAACTTCCGCCCAATGCTGAATGTTCATCATAAAATTATAAGGTCGAACCATTGTGTAATTGCGAACTTTAATATGATCGTTGCAAAGTGGTTCAGTAATTTCACAAACTTTTTGCTCGGTTGGGTAAGCATCCCAAGCGGGCGAGGTATCAGGTATATTACGACTATAAGGGTTTCTTAAATTTTTATCTGACATTATTAATTCCACTCAGCCATAGGTTTGGATAAATCAAAAGTTGTTAAATCAATTTGTTTAGCCTCAGTACCTGTTTTAATTAATTTTGTATAACCACTTTTGTCAGTAAATCCTTCAATTTCAGTTCCGTCAGGACTCTTTAATTTAAAGTATTGTTGTGCAAGTGGTTTGCCTGTCTCTTGATCTTTAAGTTGGAACTTAAGTCCGTGTTCATCAGTTTGAGGTGCAAAGCTATCTTGTGCTTGATTTGTACGGGAACTTTGGGCAGAACCACCACCATTATCCTGAACAACTAAACTTTGTTGCGGAAGTAGCTTACAGCCACAGGACAAAGAGTCACCCACACGCGCCGCCATTTTGCCAAAAATATTCATGCACGGATCGCCCGATACAATGGTGGCTACAACTTTATGAGTAGGGCATGTAGCTGTGTCACCTGTGCAAGCTACGGCTTTTCCATCAATTAGAAATAAGCTGTTCCCTGAAATGACTTTGCCGCCACCCGTGGTAGGGCAACCTATGGTTATATAGGGTGTAGCCAAATTATTATTCCTTGTTATTCTCATGAATTGGGCAAATAATAACAAAGAAAAATATACAGATCTGTCTATTTTCTAGAAAAAAGTCTGTGATCTCTAAAATAGCCCCACCTTTATAAACCCCACTTAAACAATCACTTAGTCATTATTTATTCTTTCTTTTTAATGATCTAATTTAAAACAAATGTCATTTTGTGTGCTTGACTGCAACAGGGTTGGGCACTATTCTTTGCGTGCTGGCCACATTGCCAGCCGGCTTTGACAGGCTGAATAATAACTCCCGCATCAGAGCCTTTCCTTCTGAGGATTAGTTTTGTGTGGTGTGCCACTCGTCTCTTTCCCGTAGCGGTAGGACGGGAGAGGGACACCCTCGGGTGTGCTAGTTTGAGTTATTACTAGTCTGTCAACCTTCTTCCGTTCTGCCACCATAATTCTTAATTAATGCTCTGGCAGAACTCCCAATAAAAAGGAGTTGGCTTTGCACATCCATTATTTCTTGGCAGTCCTTGCCAAAAGCTATAACGACACAACTTAAAAATTTAAAACAGCTTGAACGCCCTAGGGTTTTCAGGCTTTAAGTCATTACGGCTCAAAAAACTTGCATCAACAATAAAACTTGAGATGTGCCAAGCACAGTCTTTATGGGCTTTGCTGTGCCTTTTTTTCTTCCAGAAAGGGCACAGGCTTTTTTTATCTCATTTATATACAACAAAAATTTATTTTATAACGGTAAAACTATGCCAAATTTAACTCTCCCAACACGTGCTTTTGAAGTTGTAAAAAGAGGGATTCATCTGTTTCACCACGGTGGATTTCACATGGTTGGTGTCGACAAAATTGTGAAAGAAACCGAAGTCACAAAAATGACCTTTTATAACTATTTTCATTCTAAAGAACGCTTTATTGAAATTTGTCTAATAGTGCAAAAAGAGCGCCTCCAAGACCAAGTGGTTGCTATGGTCGAATACGACCATGACACAAGCACAATCGATAAACTCAAAAAGCTTTATTTTTTACATACCGATTTAGAAGGGCCATATTACTTATTATTTAGGGCTATTTTTGAGACTAAAAATACCTATTCAAAGGCTTATAAAACTGCAGTGAGGTACAGAACATGGCTCACCAATGAAATTTATAGCCAGATTCGACTACTCAAAAACGATGTTTCCTTTACCGATGCCAGACTCTTTTTAAATATGATTGAGAGCGCCATTATTCAGCTTTTAGGTTCGGATGCGGCAGATGAAAGTGAGACGGTGCTTAAGTATTTTTTGCGAAGGTTGGTTTAACGCAAATGGAAAATATCTCTTTTAAATTTAACTGCATCAACCTGAACGATGCAGTTAAATGTAAAGATTAAGAAATTTCTAAAATTTTTTGAGCGATATATAAATCTTGTATAGATAAACCTGAACTATCATAAATTGTGATTTGTTCTGGTGACTGCCTACCTTGAGCATTTGCTAAAAGCACATCACCTATATTGATTAAGGTTGCAGTCTCAGGCGCATGTTGAAATTCACCAATGAGTTTAGACTGGACATTAAGGTCGCAAAATAAACCACTATGTGAAAATAGCTCTGGCGGAAGCTCTTGTTTGCCTTGTTTATCTGAACCCATAGATGAAATATGAGTGCCAGCTTTGACCCATTCTGCTTGAAAAAGAGGAGTATGTGATGAGGTCGCAGTCACAATAACATCAGCCAGCTCACAAGCTTCTTTTGCACTCGTCATATTAAGCTGAATACCTAAGGGTTTGAGGTCTTCTGCCATTTGTTCAGCTTTACTTTGGTCGCGTCCGACTATCAAAATCTGATCGAAATTTCTAATTCTTGCTAAAGCCTCACATTCATATTTGGCTTGATTTCCTGTACCAAATATCGCTAAAACTTTTGAATCCTTTCTGGCTAGTACATTGGTCGCAACAGCATTAGAAGCCGCTGTACGGAATGCGTTGACTTTGCCTGCTTCGATGGCTGCTGCCATTTTTCCGTTGGTTTGATTAAATAAGAAAATGAGCGCGTTATGGCGAGGCAAACCATTTTTAGGGTTATCTTCCCAAAAAGAACCGATTTTAAGACCAGCTAAGTCCTCGGTCGCCGATGACTTAACACTAAAGGTATTTTTACTATTGGATCCTTGACCATGAACCACAGGAAAACTTTTCGTGTCTGGTTGAGTTGCAGCAATTAAAGCTTGGTAAATGGCATCATAAGCCAGTTCATGATTGATGAGAGCAGAAGATTCAGACTCAGAAATAAATCTCATCACCATCTCCAAAAGTTTATTTAAATTATGACGTGAACAAGTCGAGAGACGAGTAGCATGTAATGCCTATCTATGACGTATTAACTGAACTCATAGATAGACACTAACTTTTATTAAGCAGATAAAAATTCAACATATTTAGAAATATCGACGTTGCCACCACTAATAATGATGCCTATACGTTTGCCTTTTAACTCATGTTTTAAATTGCGGGCAGCAGCAAGCCCGAGACATCCTGTTGGCTCAACCACCATTTTCATTCTTTCAGCAAAAAACTTCATACAGCTAATGAGTTCTTCATCTTCTACTGTCAAAATGTCATCTACATTCTTTTGAATAATAGGGAATGTTAAATTGCCTAAATATTGAGTTTGAGCACCATCTGCAATGGTTTGGGGCGTATCAATATGAATAATTTCTCCTTTTCTAAAAGACATTTGTCCATCATTTCCTAAAGCTGGTTCAACACCATATATTTTACAGTTCGGAGAAAGCTTGCGAGCAGACAATGAAGAACCTGCCAATAAACCACCACCACCTAAACCTATAAATAGGTAATCTAATTCACCAACTTCTTCAAATAACTCTTTTGCAGCCGTTCCTTGACCTGCAATTACATGCGGATGGTCATAAGATGGAATGAGTGTCAGACCATTTTTTTCGGCAATTTCTTTTCCGATTTGTTCCCGACTTTCTGTATAACGATCAAATTCAACAATATTGCCGCCGTATTCTCGTGTCGCTGCCATTTTTGCAGCAGGTGCATCTTTAGGCATGATGATGGTTGCAGGAATACCAAGAATTTTTGATGACAGTGCAATTGCTTGTGCATGATTTCCCGAAGAGAAAGCGACCACACCCGCTTTTTTTTGAGCCTCACTGAATTGCAAAAGTGCATTCATTGCACCACGAAACTTGAAAGCACCAACACGCTGAAAATTCTCACATTTAAAGAATACTTCTGCTCCAAATTCATGATTCACAGTACGTGAAGTTAAAACAGGGGTTTTATTTGCAAAACCTTTTATACGTTCAGCAGCGGCTGCAACATCTTCATAAGTGGGAAGGGTTAAATTTTTCATAATTAAACCTAATTCTATTCAATGTTTTGGATGCAAGATTTCGTATTGTTCAAGTAATGCACAATATATTGACCTTGTTTAGATAAAATATATATATTTAGATAAAATGTCTAATTTTATTTTCTAATTTAATAACAATGAGATATAAGATTTTGATTTACATTAAGTTTAAAATTAGATAAAAAGTCTAAATTGCTGTTTACATACTTTACGCTAGGGTTTGAAATAGTCGGTAAGTCATTTGGAGGAAATACATTGGGAAATCGTGATAAACACTTACTCACCCAGCTCGATACAATCGCAAAAGGGTTGAGTGAAACGCTATCTCCATTTTGTGAAGTTGTAGTCCATGACTTAACAAATCCTGAGCATGCCATACTTTCAATACACAATAACTTATCTGGTCGAAAAGTAGGAGATCCAGCAACCGAGTTAGGACTGGCCAGAATCATGTCTCCAGAATTTCCAAACCTCATTTCAAATTATGCAAACCAGTTTGCTGATGGCCGCCCCGCAAAAAGCACTTCTATAGGTATTAAAGATGAAGAAGGGCAATATGTAGCCGCATTATGTATGAATATTGATTTAACACTCTTTAGAGGCATGCAAAGCGCTTTAGAGCATTTTACTAAAATTGAAACTGATAACATTATTGAAAACTTAGAACCCAATGGGGCAGAGGCAATTCGTAAATATATTGATCAATTTGCCTCAAAACATGCCACCACACCGCGTATGTTAAAACTCAATGAGAGAAAAGAGCTAATACACGAATTGAAAAATAACGGGTTATTAGACATTAAAAAGGCTGTCGAGATCGTGGCCCAACATTTGGGTATATCAAGAGCAAGTGCCTATTTATATGTAAAGGAAACTTAAAACGATTTTTAATAATTTATAAAATGAGAGTGGTTTTATTTAGCTATGTTGAGAGTGGTAGTGTGTAACCTTCGAGTTATTTGGAAAGGTTACTCATCCAGTTTTTTGTTTTAAAAGTTTTATCTTCTTTATAAAAAATAACTTGTTTATTAGATGTGGCTCATTTAAATAAAGAAGTAGGTGATACAGCAATCATCTATATAGCTTAATTTAGGAGGTCATTATTTGAAGGTATTTATTATTGTATTTATTACCATTTTTTCCAGTGTTGGATTATTTCTGTTGATTGCAGCTCTTCACTATCGAAAGAATTATTCATCATCTGGTGAGCATGATTATTCATCTTCATCAAACCATCACCTTAATGACAGTAGCCATCACCATAGCTCTAGTTATTCAAATGATTGTTCATCATCTTCGGACTCGGGCAGCTGCGATAGCGGCGGTGGCAGTGACTAAAAAGCCCTTTCATTTAAAAGGGCTTTTTAGTAGTTTAAGGTAAATCAAACCATATGAATTGACTATCTTCAACTGCATGAATTACGGCTTTATCTTCAAAGACCAAAGCATCACCAGCTTTAACTTCTTGATCACCAATAGTGATTACACCTGAAATTACATGAACGTAATTTACACGTTTTGATGTATCTACAGGCAGTTCAAGACCTTTTTCTAGTACAGCTGATTTTACTTCTGCATTTTGACGAATATTCATAGGTGCATTCGCATCAGGACCTGCAATCAAATGCCATTCGTTTGGTTGTTTGCGTGGATCTAAATTAATTTGCTGATAATTTGGCTCGGCTTCTTTTTCGTCCGGAATAATCCAGATTTGTAATAGATGAACGGGCGTATCAGTGTTGTTAATTTCACTATGAGCAACGCCTGTACCAGCACTCATGAGTTGCCATTCACCGGCTTTAATCTGGCCTTCATTTCCCATTGTGTCACGGTGTGAAATTGCACCATCAAGCACACAGGTCAAAATTTCCATATTGTCATGCGAGTGAGTGCCGAAACCGTTATGGGCATCAATTCTGTCGTCATTAATCACACGTAATGCACTAACGCCCATATATTTAGGGTTATACCAGTTACCAAATGAAAAGCTATGATAAGACTCTAACCAACCTGCTTTAACATGACCACGATCTTCACTACGATGTAAAAAAGCGTTCATGACTCAATCTCCTCAAATTATTATTTATCTCTTGAAGACTATGTTAAACCCGTAGGGAAGCGCTAAAAATAGAGTAGATGCAACATATTGTTGCGTTTTTAATATGATCGGGAGATCTAGAAATATTCGTTTTAAATTTTGGATATAAAAAAAGCCCGCATAAAGCAGGCTTTCTTTTTTAAAGGATTATTCTAAGAATTTTACAGTCACGCCTGCACGTACTTTATTACCTAAATCGTTCGCATCCCAGTTGGTTAAACGGATACAACCGTGTGATGCAGTTTTAGAAATTAAAGACGGGTTTGGTGTACCGTGAATACCGAATGATTTTTTACTTAAACCAATCCAGATATTACCTACAGGAGCATTAGGACCCGGTGGTAAAGAAAGTGGTTTTAAGTTTTTACCTTGTACGAAGTTCGAAGGTGAGTAGCTGTACCAAGGGTTACGCGCAACACCAACTACCTTATAAGTACCGGTCGGAGATGGCGTATCAGTACTGCCAATTGTTGCAGGAAAGGAGCCCACCATTTGATTACGGCTGTTAAACAGATACAACTGCTTAGCACCTTTATGCGCAATAATTAAATGAATGTCTTCTGGTAAGTCATTGCGCACGTTTGGCACAATAACTTTCTCACCAACTTTTTTGAAGGTTGCTTTCGGGTTTAATTTCTTTAAGAAACCTTCATCAATATGGAACTTTTCACCCAACATTTCAGTTACACGCGTGTAGTACAAACCTTTCATTTTGGCCTGTAATGCATAGTCAGAAGGGATAGACTCAGCATAAGGACCTTTTAGGTCTGCATCAGTAATGGTGTATTCAATAAATGCAGGTTTTGTTTGTTTTGCAACAAGCGCATCCCATGTTTCTTTCGTTAAATCACCTGTAGGTGATAAACCATTCATTTGCTGGAATGATGCAATTGCTTTAAGCGTGTTTTTACCACTCATACCATCGATCGCACCCGGTGAAGCATGTGCATTGTTCAACATAACGTGAGCACGTGCGTAAACAGGAAGCTGACCTTTACCGATATTTTCATACCACTCAGCATTGTTTAAGCCATCTAATGTCCATGAAACAGCTGGAGCATTAGTAGAAGTCTTCGATGCTGTTGTTGTTTTAGCTGGCGCTGATGGTTCTGAAGCAGCAATGCCTGAGTTGGCATTTGGGTCTTCAGCTTTTTGTAAATTTTGTAATGTACTAGATGCTCGATTTAAATCATTTTGTTCTTGAGCAGTAATCTGTGTCTGAGCTTGGGCTTTTGCAGTTGAAGCAGCATCTACAGCTAGTGGATCAATCGGATCTTCTACAGGAGCAGATACTTTTTTAGGAGTAATTGGTTGCTCAGTTGTTGACGCAGCCAAAGCAACATTAGCAATAATACAACTTAAACTCATAGCGAGTAATGAGCGAACAAACATGTAATTCAACCTTAAGAATTTTCATATAAGCAATAGGGTAATAACACTCATCCTCAAGTTTATAAAATCACCAATAAACGCATTTAATATTGGCTAATTTAATAATTAAAGGAAGATCATCAAACCCAATGTAACATGTTGCAAGTATTGCAGAAAACCGAGCTTCTTGCAGTAGACTTTTGTGTAAATATGCATTTTTTAGTAGATTGACAAGTTTTTTGTATGAAATTGAAATGATAAAAACATTCACGTTTTGATATGATGCTGCCACATGAAAAAGATAGAGATCGGCAATGACGACACTTAAAAATGATCGTTTCTTACGTGCTTTATTACGTGAGCCTGTAGACACCACCCCAATATGGATGATGCGCCAAGCAGGACGTTATTTGCCTGAATATCGGGAAACACGCTCAAAAGCAGGCGACTTTCTATCTTTATGCAAAAATACAGAGTTTGCTTGTGAAGTCACTTTACAGCCTTTGCGTCGCTACGATTTAGACGCAGCAATTTTATTTTCAGATATTCTAACAATTCCGGATGCATTAGGTTTAGGCCTTTATTTTGAAACAGGCGAAGGCCCTAAGTTTCATAAAACGATCCGTACCGAACAAGATGTAGCGAATTTACCAAAGTTAAATGCTAAAGCTGATCTTGATTATGTCATGAATGCAGTAAGCACAATTCGCTCTGCTTTAGGTGGTCAAGTTCCACTGATTGGTTTTTCGGGGAGTCCTTGGACACTGGCGACTTATATGATCGAAGGTGGTTCAAGTAAAGAGTTTCGTTTTACTAAACAAATGATGTATGCGCAGCCAGAAGTATTGCATGCGTTGCTTGACCATTTAGCAGATTCAGTCATTGACTATCTAAATGCACAAATTGATGCAGGCGCTCAAGCCATTCAAATTTTTGATAGTTGGGGCGGGGCTTTAGCACACCGTGAATATATAGACTTTTCACTTAACTATATGAAGAAGATTATTGCGGGTCTTCAACGTGAAAAAGACGGTCGCCGTATCCCAATCATTGTATTCACTAAAGGTGGTGGTCAGTGGTTAGAACCAATGATTACAACCGGTGCTGATGCATTAGGCCTAGACTGGACCACACCATTAAATACAGCTCGTACTACTGTAGCAGGCCGTGTTGCCCTACAAGGGAACCTTGATCCAGCAGTTTTATATGGTTCAGCGGCTACGATTGAAAAAGCAGTCAAAGCAATGCTGGATGATGCTTACGCAAATGCTGAAAAGACTGGCTATGTTGCAAACTTGGGTCATGGCATTACCCAATGGGTAGATCCCGCACAGCCAAAAATCTTTGTAGATACAGTACATGAGTATAGTGCAAAGTATTTAGGATAATTTTTTGTGCAACATCTAGTTTTAGCTCTTCAATTTATTGGCAAGGCTGTTTCGGCAGCCTTGTTTGGTATTTTGCTTTTAATTGCTTTTGCTCTAACAGCGCCGATGGGAAGCCATGAATATATGGGTTTTTATCGTTATGATTATTTACTCGTCTATGCGCTAATTATTCAGATTTGCTTGTTGTATTTAAAGCTTGAGTCATGGCAAGAAGCCAAGGTCATTGCTTTATTTCATATCATGGCAATGGTCATGGAAATCTTTTTAACACATCCCGGCATTGCTTCATGGCAATATCCACAACCTGCTGTTTTTAAAATCATTACTGTGCCTTTATTTGCAGGTTTTATGTACTCGGCTGTCGGTAGTTTTTTTGCCCGTTCAATCCGTTTATTTCAGGTTTCTTTTGAAAAACTACCAAGTTTTGGAAGCATGCTTTTTCTCGCATTTTTCTCATATATTAATTTTATGAGTAAATTTTTTATTCCTGATATTCGCTATGTTTTATTTGCTTTTAGTGCTTATATTTTCTGGAAAACTACACTTTATTTTCAAATAAACGAACGTAAATTTAAAACCCCGATGCTACCAGTGTTGTTGACACTCGCTTTTGTGATTTGGGTTGCTGAAAATATTAGTACATTTTATAAAATCTGGGTTTATCCAAGTCAGATTAATGCTTGGCACATGGTGGGGTGGGGTAAACTTGGTTCGTGGTATTTATTATTACTACTAAGTTTAGTATTAGTTCTTAAAATATTAGGTCATCGAGATAATCAAGGTAATTGGAATTTAAGGTAAAATTTCTTTTTTCACTTTTTATCATATTATTTATTTTTTAATTGCTAATTGACCTTCTTCTCGTTATCTTTAATGGGTGTAATAAGAATTACACATAACAATACATAAGAAACGCTCAATAATGATTTTTGGAGATATACATCTATGTTAAAAAAATTAGCTTTAGCTGCTTTATTAGCAGCTGGTTCAAGTGTTGCTATGGCTGATAGTGATGTAGGTTGTGGTGTGGGTACGCAAGTATGGGCTGGCCAAAAAGGAGTGGTGCCTAAAATTCTTGCTGCAACAACAAATGGTATTTTTACTAACCAATTATTAGGTATTACTTTTGGTACTTTAGGTTGCCGTCAAGGTGGAACAGTAACAGCTCAAGTTGTTACATTCACAAATGAAAATGCAGAATCTTTAGCGCGTGATATGGCTGTAGGCCAAGGTGAAAGCCTGAACGTTCTTGCTGAGTTAATGCAAATTAAACCACAAGACAAAGATCGTTTCTTCAAAATTTCAAAAGCAAACTTTGGTGAAATCTATTCAGCAAACAACCAAAACACACTTCAAGTATTAGCATCATTACAAAATGTAATGGCTAAAGATGAAGTTTTAAAAGCTTACGTATAAGTTTGAACTTGAAAACCCTGTCATCTGGCAGGGTTTTTCTTATATCTAATGATTAAAATTGATGAGCTTAATGAAGTCAGTTGTTTTAGTTTTTGCCTCTTTGGCAGTTAATATTGCGTATTCAGCAGAAATAAATCCATCTATTCAAAACTATTGGTCAGTTGCAGAACAAAAGAAATTAGACCAAGACATTACATGGCAACGGCTCATGTATGCCAATAAAAACCATAACAGTGAAGTGAGTTATTCCGGTTATTTTGTGGCAGCAAACGGAAAAAATAATTTAAAAGAAGAATTAAAAGCTGACATTGCTGAGTTATTTACATCTGCTCCAGATAATCAGTCCTTTCGTTGTAAATTTCCGGCACGTAGCCAGTGGCTAATACAACAGTTAGGTATTCAGCCAAATGAATTACCCACCGTAAGTTGTTCAGAATTTGAAAAGTGGATTGGCCAAATTAAGCCTTACAAAGCGACCTTAATTTACGCGACAGATTTTATGGGCAATCCAAGTTCGATGTTTGGGCATACCTTATTGCGCCTAGACCCTAAAGACCAAAAACAGTTAAATCTGGTTTCTTACGCCGTAAACTATGCGGCTACTGTAGCAGGTAACGACAATTGGTCGTATGCGTGGAAAGGTTTAACAGGGCAGTATCCGGGTGAATACTCACTCATGCCTTACTACCGTAAGGTAAAAGAATATGGTGATTTTGAAAGCCGTGATTTATGGGAGTATGAGTTAAATCTAAACCCAGAAGAAACGCGGTTTTTAGTGTCTCATATTTGGGAAATGCAGCATGTGAGCTTTCCTTATTACTTTGTGAGTGATAACTGTGCATACCGGTTATTGGGATTAGTTGATTTAGTTAAACCTGAGTCCCATTTGCAGGAAAAGTTTAATTACGCTTCTATTCCAATGGAAACCATTAAAGCGATGCATCAACAAGGGCTAACCAAAGCGCCTGTGTATCGACCTGCTTTAGAAACTCAACTATTGGCCCAAGCTCATCAGCATGGCGCGTCTTTGGCAAAAGTTGCTCATAAAGTAGCAATGATGCCAACTAAGCAGTCTGCCGAAATACTTAAGTCATATAGTCAGGCAGATCAGGCCAAAATTCTTGAGATGGCTTATGATGATTTATATCTGCAATTTATTAGTCGTAAAGTTGAAGAAAGCGTTGCTCAACCACAGTTACGTCAGCTTTTGGCTTTACGAAGCCAAATTGATTTAGACAAACAGCGTCAAGAACCGAAACGCCCATTGACCGAGCCAACACAAGGTCATAATGCACGTAATCTTTTGCTAAAACTGGGTGAAGTGCAAGGTGATCAGTTTGTCGAGATTGGGCATAGACAGGCTTATCACGACTTGATTGATCCTCAAGGTGGTTATCGTGCTGGTACGCAATTGCTTTTCTTAAATGGTAGTGCGCAGTGGCGTAATGACCATTTAAAACTTGAGCACCTTGATGTTCTAGAAGTGAATTCTTATAACCCGATCCAACCATTTAAGGCCCCTCTGACTTGGGGATTTAACTTGGGTTGGCGTCAAGAAGCAGTTCATGACGGCGTTTATAGTGATGAAAAACAGCATGGTGTTGCAAGTTTTAATACCCAAGTCGGATATAGTGTTGCTGACTATGACCGCAAACATGTGTGCTATGGACAAGTTCAGGCTTATGTTCAAGCGGGTTCAAATTTAGATAAAGGCTGGCGTATTGGCATGGGACCAACGGTAGGTTGTATGAACCAGTGGTTTGAAAAATTTAATTCATTGATACAAGTTGAGCTGCCGTATTGGGAAGATCAAAACCAATGGAACTTAAGGTTAAATACACAGTGGCAGTATGTCATTAATAGCAATAATGCCATTCGTCTAAATTGGGATTATGAAAAACAAAATCATCTGGACTGGATGAAATCAAGCTTGGGATATGTCTGGTTCTTTTAAATAGTATATTTATAAAAAAGAGAGAAATAGATCAGGTCTATTTCTCTCTTTTGTTTTAAGAAAAAATTATTTTTTTATTGCATTCAACACAGCATAAGCAGCTTTAATGCGTTCTTCGTTTGGAATGCGTTTATTGGTTAACATGACTAAGCCAATATTTTCTTTAGGAATAAAGACCACATAAGTGCCAAAACCGTTGGTTGAACCTGTCTTATGGTACATCTTAATGGAAGGTTCTTTTGAAATGGCAGTCACTTTATTCGGTTTCATCACAATTTGGTCAGAATTACTATCTAATAAAACTTGTAATGTTGCTGGATATGCAAACTCTTCCCAACCAAGTGCCTGATACATCGTGCCTACTTGATAGAAACCTTTATGAGTTTCATTAATGGCACTTTGAATATCAGTTGGATATTTCTGTGGGTTGAGGTTGGCATGAATAAAATTAAGCATATCTGGTAGTGTTGATTTAACGCCATATGCTGGAGCATCTAGTGGGCCAGGGGTAACTCGAATCGGCTGATTTTGTTGGTTATAGCCAAATGCATAGTTTTGCATTTGAGTTTTAGGAACGTTGACATAGCTATGTTTTAAGCTAAGAACTGGAAAAATTGTTTTTTCTAAAACCTGACTAAAAGGCTGATTCATCGATAAGCCTACAATTTTTCCAAATAAACCAATACTTGGGTTTGAATATTGTCTATATTCACCAACTGGATTTTTAGGCTTCCAATCTTTAAAAAAAGTTAAAACTTGTTGGTCTGTTTGTACTTCATCTGGAAATTGCAAGGCAAGGTTACCACTGGTATAGGTGGCAAGTTGAAGTAAGTTGACTTGATCAATCGGTGTATTTTTTAGCTCTTTCCAGTATTTACTTGGGGTATCTTCAAAAGAGATTTTGCCTTTATTTTTGGCATAAGCACCTGCGGTTGCAGTAAATAATTTACTGACGGAACCTAGCTCAAAAATGGTATTACTATTTACAGCTTTTTTATCTTGAATAGATTGCAAGCCATAATACGTTTCATATTTTTTATTATTTTGAATAACACCAACCGCCATACCGGGCACATTATATTTTTCTAATAATGGTTTAAAGTTTTGATCTACCAGTTGTTTAATTTCTTGGTCTTTAGAAATATTGCCTGCATAAATTGAGGTATTAAAAATAAAAAGAGAAGGTAAAAGTAAGCAAGAAATTTTTTTAAGTCGCATAGCTAACTCATAAATTATTTAAAAAGAAAGATGTGTACTTTTATAACAAAAATCATCTAATTTAATTGTTATCTTTTATAGAGTTGGATTTGAGCTTAATAAAATTAACCTATAAAAAAAGCCCAACATTGTCGGGCTTTTTTACATTCATAACCAGATTAGTAGCTTTCTGGTACAGCACTTAAAAATTCACGGCGTGCTTCTTTATCGGTTTTAAAATCTCCGACAAATGACACTGTACGAGTGGTCGATTCCTGTTTACCTACACCACGCATCATCATACACATATGTGCTGAATCGATGACTACAGCAACACCGCGAGCACCTGTCACTTCAGCGACAGCTTCAGCGATTTGCTGGGTTAGGTTTTCTTGAATTTGCAAACGGCGAGCAAACATCTCGGTAATACGTGCAAATTTAGATAAGCCAAGAACTTTGCCTTCTGGTAAATAGGCAACATGAACACGGCCATAGAACGGGAGAAGATGGTGTTCGCAGAGCGAATAAAATTCAATATTCTTCACCAATACCATTTCATGGTTATCTGATGGGAAAACAGCTTTATTGGTGACTTCTTCTAAAGTTTTACTATAGCCAGAAGTTAAATATGAAAAAGCTTTAGCCGCACGCATAGGCGTATCTTTAAGGCCGGGACGATCAAGATCTTCCCCGACGGCAGTCAGAATATTTGCGTACGATTGCTGCATAGACATAAGAATGTTCACTTACACTGGTTGAACAAAACGGCATTCTATCAGAAAACTATAAAAAGTCTGAATTCTGTAGAAAAAGCCGATTATTGTTTGAACTTGGGATTTTTTTCTGCTCGTTTAAGCAGAACGAGAACGGCGCCGGTGCCACCCTGATTTTCAGGTGCACTCACAAATGCCAAAACATCACGATGTTGACGTAGCCATCCGTTTACATAGGTTTTTAAAACAGCTTCAGGGCCTTTACCATGAACAATTTTGATGACATTTTGATTTTCATCTTTTGCCATCTGAATAATTTGTAAAACAGCTTCACGCGCTTGTTCAATCGTACAGCCATGTAAATCCACTGCTTCAAACCAGCGCATTTTACCAGCTTTTAAGTCTTCAAAAACTTTATGTTGAAGGGTCGCTATGCGATAGCTTAAAGCTGCTTGGCTTGCGACCGGATTTAATGCAGCTTGGGTATCGGACAACTCGGCATGTTCGGTATCTCGTCCACCTTCGGCTGCTGCACGTTTTGCTAGTGTTTGTGCATCGACTTTTCTAGCACGAGGTGTTTTTACATCCGCAACATTACTATTGTTGATGCGTTTAACACCTGCAACCGCCTGTTGAAACAGGTGTGTATCTTCCAATTCTTCAGACTCAGCCTGAGATTTTTTAGTCTCAGGCTGATTTGCGATTTTGCTTGAATGAGGATTGGAGATTTGCTTTTTAAATTGCTTCAATAACTTTTGTTGCTCTTTAGAAAGCGATGAATCTTTATTACTCATATATCTTCATTAAACCGTTTGAGGTTGTCCAAAAAGGGCGGTAAAAGCTTGGTCTGGGCGTGGTTGTTTCATAAAACTCTCGCCAACCAAGAAGCTGTGAATATCATGCTCTTGCATCATATGTACATCAGTTGGTGTTGCAATACCGCTTTCAGTGATTAATAAACGTGAGGATGGAAGTAACTTTTTCAAACGGATTGATGTATTTAAATCCACATCAAACGTTTTTAAATTACGGTTATTCACACCTAATAAACATTGCTCAGATAGTTTTAAAGCACGTTCCAGTTCTTCTTCGTCATGAACTTCAACTAATACATCAAGTTGATGTTCAAACGCAGTTTTAGACATTTCTTCGAGTTGCTGGTCAGACAAACAAGCAACAATCAATAAAATACAGTCAGCATGTAAAGCACGAGCTTCGACTACATTGTATGGATCGACAAGAAAGTCTTTACGTAAAGCAGGCAGGGTACAATGATTACGAGCAATCGCAATATTTTCGTCTGCACCCTGAAAAAAATCAACATCAGTTAAAACAGATAAACATGCAGCGCCAGCTTGTTCATATTGCTCGGCAATTTCGGCAGGATTAAAGTCTGCGCGAATAATGCCTTTAGATGGAGACGCTTTTTTAATTTCAGCAATCACACCCGGACGCTTATGTTTTAAAGCATTGGCAAAGCCTCGAACTGGAGTTGCAGCTTTTGCGAGTTGTTCAACGTCTTGCAAATTACGTTGTTTTAAACGCGCAGCAAGTTCCTCATGTTTACGGTCAACAATTTTACCTAAAATGGTATTTTGAATATTAATCATGAGAAATCCTTAATCTGCCTGACATTGTTTTAATGTTTTAGTAAATTCAGCCAAAACACTCATTTTCTCAAGTGCTTGCCCACCATAAATAATATCTTGCGCGAATGAAACAGCTTGAGCATAAGTTTTGGTAATACCAGCTACATAAATACCTGCGCCAGCATTAAGCGCAATCATATTTGCAGCTTTTTCACCAATATCAGTTTTATTTTTGCTTAAAGCATCTTTAATGAGCTTTAAACTTGCTGATGCATCGGCAACTACCAAACCATTTAATGTTTGTGACTCAATTCCGACATCTTCAGGATTAAGTGTCCATTCAGTAACTTCCCCATCTTTCAATTCTGCCACAGCAGTAGGAGCAGCGAGGCTAATTTCATCAAGACCATCTCTTGAGTGAACAACCATCACGTGTTCAGCACCAAGTTGTTTCATCACTTCAGCAATTGGACGACATAATTCATCTGAAAATACGCCTATTACGAAACGTTTTACGCCAGCTGGATTGGTCAGTGGGCCGAGTAAATTAAAAATACTACGAATACCAAGCTCACGACGTGGGCCAGCAGCGTATTTCATCGCTTTATGATGGTTTGGTGCAAACAAGAAACCCACACCCATTTCACGGATACAGCGTTCGGTTTGTTGCATATCTAAATCAAGGTGAATACCTGCTTGCTCAAGTAGGTCAGATGAAC